>CAZQMD010000072.1:0-19223 GCA_964594185.1 uncultured Afipia sp.
GAGAGCGGGAACCATGACCCTTTCTGACAGTGACCTGCGCCGCCATTGCGAGCGGCGCCTGGGTGCGCTCGACCGTGAGCGCGCCTCCTGGTTCGCGCACTGGCGCGAATAGGCCGCGCGCTGATTTGGATTCATGCCCCACGCCGCACCGTCATCGAGACAACGCGCGACGCGGTCGCTGAACGATGGACGCCGCTCCCGTCTGAGCACAGGGTCCGGCGGCGTGTCCTGAGTTACGCGGCCGGGCGTCGTGTTCTGCAAGGCGAACGGCGGCGGCGAATTCATCTGCGGCACCTTCGGCACCACGATTGGCGGCGGCGGAGGCGCCGGCGGCGCGGTCGGGAACGGGATCACCGGCTGATTGTTGATGCCGCCCGGCGGATAGATCTGCGCATGCGCACCACCTGCGAGGATGGCGGACAGCACGAGGGCAACTCCAAAAGCTGTTTTATGCATCACCACCATATCGTCACCCCGCATTGCGGCGGCAAGAGGATCACCTCGGAGTGATCACTCCTCCGGCGCATTCTCAATTGGATCGAAGCGGTCGCCCTCAAGGCCGAGCAGGTTCCACGATTGCAGCATGTGCGGCGGCAGTGGCGCCGTCACATCGATGAAGCCGCCGCGTGGATGCGGGATCACGATGCGCCGCGCCAGAAGATGCAGCCGCTTCTGGATGCCACCGGGCAACTGCCAGTTTTCCTTGTTGAAGTATTTCGGATCGCCCACGATGGCATGATCGATATGGGCCATGTGCGCGCGCAACTGATGGGTGCGCCCGGTGACGGGCTTCAGCGACACCCAGGCCAGCTTCTGAGCTGAGGCTTCGACCACCGCATAGTATGTCACCGCATGCGCCGCGCCCTCATCGCCATGGGCCGCCACGCGCATGATGGAATCTTCCTCGCTCTCTTCCTTCGCCAGATAGGTGGAGATGCGGCCCTGCTTCGGCTTCGGCACGCCCGCCACCAGCGCCCAGTAAATCTTGCGCGCGGAGCGATGGCGGAACGAGCCGGTCAGCGCACTGGCTGCGAAGCGGGTTTTTGCGATCAGCAGGCAGCCGGACGTTTCGCGGTCGAGACGATGGACGAGGCGCGGCTTCTGCCCCTTGGCATCGCGCATCACCTCCAGCATCTGGTCGACATGCTTTGTCATGCCGGACCCGCCCTGCACGGCGAGACCCGCGGGCTTGTTCAGCACCATCAGGTCGTCATCCTCGAAGAGGATCATCTTGCGCAGCTCTTCGAGCGTCTTGGTCGCGGCTTCCGACAATTCGCCGCCAGCCTTCGGCGCATCGATCTTCAGCGGCGGAATGCGAACGCTTTGGCCTTCTTCAAGCCGATCCTTGCTGTCGGCGCGCTTGCCGTTCACACGCAGTTCGCCTTTGCGGACGACGCGCTGGATATGGGAAAATGACAGGCCGGGAAAACGATGCTCGAGGAAGCGATCGATCCGCATGTTGTTTTCGTCGGCGGTGACGACGACGGTCTGCACCTTGGTCGGCAACGGCGGCGGCGCAGCTTTCTCTTCCCGCACAGGCTCCGGACGCGGTTCGCGCAGCGGCGGACGCGACGCAAACTTTCCGGCGGATGCGGGACCGCGCTTGTCCGAAGCGCGCGCACCGAACGATGGCTTGCTGGACTTGCCCGCACCGGATTTGCCCGAGCCGCGCTTGTCGGCGTCACGCTTCGCGGGACCGCGCTTGTCGCCGCGTTCTGATTTCTTGGCGAGAGGTTTTCTGAAACGGCGGCTCATGCTCGGCCCTCGGCCCTGAACAGCCCTTCCAGGGCTTCATCGACTTTTATATCAGCAGGCAATGTGATTCCGAACATGCCGGTCAGCGTTGAACGCAGCTCACTCACACTGGCCAATGTCCGCTTCTCAACCGCACCGTCGGAATGGCGGATCGACAGCAAGGTGTTGTTGAGAATCTGACGGCGGTCGGCCGTCGGACGGGCGACCACCAGATTGCGCACGAACTCCGATTCCGGATAAGTCGAGACCAACCAGTTCGCCGCCTGAAAGTCCACCGGATAATAATCCACGCTGTCAAAGCTGTAGACCGGACGCCAATGCTCGCCCAGCCTCACCTCGAGATGAAGTGAGTCCCCAATCGGTACAAGTCGGTAGGACTGGTGCGGTGTTTCCTGCCCATCAGTTATATCGAGGCGCAGCGGTGCCGTCGGCGTCATCGCTCCGAAGGCAACGTCGCCGAGATACCATTTGCCATCGACCGCGACATTCAAAGTCATATGACCACGCTGCGGAATGGCATCCGGCGGTTGCATCCAGCGCACCCGTGCCATCCGCAGGCGCACATCATATCCGAGGGCCTTCAGCACCAGACGCAGATACTGGTTCTGTTCATGGCAATATCCGCCACGCCCGTCACGAACGATTTTTTCCTCAATCGCCGCAGGATTGATTACCACTGGCGCACCGGAAAACGAATCCAGGTTTTCAAAGGAGATCGCACGCTGGTGCGACAGGATAATGCTCTTCAGAACGTCAAGCGTCGGCACGCGCGGCCCGTCATAGCCGATGCGTGCGAAATAGGCGTCCAAATCAACGTTGAACTCCGTCAAGCGTTGCGTTCCCTTCTCAGCTTGGTCCAATAGTCGAGCCGCTTGCGAATCTCGCGCTCAAAGCCCCGGTCCGGCGGATCGTAGAACGTCTGGCGGCCGAGCGCTTCCGGAAAGTAGTCCTGCCCCGAAAAGGCATCGGGCATGTCGTGGTCGTACTGATAGCCGGAGCCGTAGCCTTCGGACTGCATCAGCTTGGTCGGCGAATTGAGAATGTGCTTGGGCGGCAGCAGCGAACCGCCCTCCTTCGCCGTGCGCATCGCGGCCTTGTAGGCCATGTAACCCGCATTGGATTTCGGTGCGGTGGCGATATAGATCACCGCCTGCGCGATGGCGAGTTCGCCTTCCGGCGACCCCAGAAAATCATACGCATCCTTGGCGGCGTTGCAGATCACCAGCGCCTGCGGATCGGCAAGGCCGATGTCCTCCACCGCCATTCGCACCACACGCCGGGCGAGAAACAGTGGGTCTTCGCCCGCGTCCAGCATGCGCGCGAGATAGTAGAGCGCGGCATCCGGATCGGAGCCGCGCACCGATTTATGCAGCGCCGAGATCAGGTTGTAATGGCCGTCGGCCGACTTGTCGTAGATCGGCGCACGGCGCTGCAGGATTTCCTGCAACTGCGCAGCATCGAAAACTTCATCGGCGCGTGCGGCGCGCCAGACCTCTTCCGCCAGCGTCAGCGCAGCGCGTCCATCACCGTCGGCCATTCGCACCAGCACGGCGCGCGCCTCCGCATCCAGCGGCAGTTTCTTGCCCTGCACTTCCTCCGCACGCGCGTAGAGTTTCTCGACAGCTTCGGCGTCGAGCGACTGAAACACCAGCACCCGCGCCCGCGACAGAAGCGCCGCGTTGAGTTCGAAGGATGGGTTCTCGGTGGTGGCGCCGACCAGCACCACCGTGCCGTCTTCCATCACCGGCAGGAAGGAATCCTGCTGCGCGCGGTTGAAGCGATGTACCTCGTCCACGAACAGCAGCGTGCCCTTGCCCATTTCGCGGCGCGCGCGCGCCGCATCGAACACCTTCTTCAGGTCGGCAACGCCGGAGAACACCGCCGAAATCTGCTCGAACTGGAGTTCGGTGGCATCCGCCAGCAATCGCGCCACCGTGGTTTTTCCGGTGCCGGGCGGCCCCCAGAAGATCAGCGAGCCGAGCGTGCGCGTTTCCAGCATGCGCGTGAGCGCGCCGTCAGGCCCGAGGATGTGATCCTGCCCGACCACATCGGCCAGCGTTCTCGGCCGCAGCTTCTCCGGCAGCGGACGCGGTGCGTCCTGCTCCAGGCCGGCTGCGGCGAAGAGATTCGTGGAAGGCTGTGGTCGCTTCGAACTCATCCCCCGAGCACGACCGACAGCTGCTGGCCGCCACGGATCACCGTGATGCGCCAGAGCCGCGAGCCTTCGGAAGCGAGCTTGTCGAGATCCTTGGTGCGTTCGATCTTCTGACCGTTCACCGCAACGATGACATCGCCCTTCCTGAATCCGACACTCGTGGCCGGCGCATTGTCAGGAAGATCGGTGACAACGATGCCTTCGATGCTGCTGTCGAGCTTCAGCTCATCCGCCAGCGCCGGCGAGATGTTGGCGACCTTCGCGCCCTGGAACGGCGAGCGCGCCTTGATGACGATCTCGTCGCGGCCGGTATCGGGCGCGGTTTCCAGCGCAATGGTCAGCTTGAGCGGCTTGCCACCGCGCAGCACATCAACCTGTGCGGCGCCACCGAGCGGG
This sequence comes from uncultured Afipia sp., assembly GCA_964594185.1. GTDB lineage: Bacteria > Pseudomonadota > Alphaproteobacteria > Rhizobiales > Xanthobacteraceae > Afipia. The sequence goes on from CAZQMD010000072.1 coordinate 4,307, forward strand.
CGCGTCGCGAAGCGATAATCGAACGCGTTCGGATCATCGACGGTTTGACCGTCGATCGACACGATCAAGTCAGACAGTTTCAGGCCAGCCTTTGCCGATGGGCTTCCGTTGGTCACGTTTGCGACCAGCGCGCCGGTTGGACGCTTCAATCCGAGCGTCTCGGCAATTTCAGGCGTTACCGCCTGCAGGCGCGCGCCAAGCCATGGACGCTTCACCGCGTTGCCGCCACCCTTTGCCGACGCCACGACCACGCGGACCATGTTGGCCGGAATCGCAAAGCCGATGCCCTGCGAGCCGCCGGAGCGCGAGAAGATCGCGGTGTTCACGCCGACCAGCTTGCCGGTCATGTCAACGAGCGCGCCGCCGGAGTTGCCGGGATTGATCGCAGCGTCGGTCTGGATGAAGAACTGGTAATCGGTGATGCCGACCTGCGTGCGCGCCAGCGCCGAAATGATGCCGTGGGTCACGGTCTGGCCGACGCCGAACGGATTGCCGATGGCGATCACCACGTCACCCACCAGCGCATCGTCGGAATTCGAAAAGTCGAGAACCGGGAATTTTTCCTTCACATCCTTCAGGCGCAACACGGCCAGATCGGTGCGGCTGTCCTTGAGCACGATCTCGGCCTCGAATTCGCGCTTGTCGGAGAGCGAGACCTTCACCTGATCGGCGCCTTCGATGACATGATTGTTGGTGACCACGAGGCCCGACGCATCGACCATCACGCCCGAGCCGAGCGAACGCTGCATCTGTTCCGGCTGATTACCCGGAACGCCGAAGAAGCGGCGGAACATCGGATCGTCCAGCAGCGGATTGCGCGGCACAGCCTTGGCCGCATAGACGTTCACGACTGCCGGCTGAACGCGCTGAACGATCGGCGCATAGGACAACCGAAGCTGGGTCTGCGAACCCGGAACGACGCGATCCTGCGCAACCGCAGGCACGGCGAGAATCGACGAGATAGTGAGCGCAACAAGCGCGCGGACGACGGTCATGAAAACAATCCTGAACCTGATGCCAAAAAGATGATGCGGTCTGAATACTGTTAAGCGGGTTGTGGTTCCCGCGACGAGCGCGAGGTGGAGTCGTTTTTTGCTTTGGCCTTCCCTGCTCCTGCAGCTTTCGTCTGCGATCCCGCATCGAGCCGGGCGCGGTTGTCGTCGCCCCATGCCTTGAGGGCGTCGATCACCGGACGGAGCCGTTGTCCCGTTTCGGACAACTCGTAATCCACCCGGGGTGGAACCTCGGCATACACCTTGCGGATGATCAGGTCATCCTCCTCAAGGGCGCGCAGCTGCTTGGTCAGCATCCGCTGGGTGATCCGCGGCAGCCGCTTGCGCAGCTCGCCGAAGCGCAGCCGCCCCTCCTGCAGGTGATAGAGGATGACGCCCTTCCACTTGCCGTCGATCAGGTCGAGCGTGACCTCCACCGAACAGCCCGGGGCGCAGCCGAAATCCTGTCGTTTCATAGGCAGTTTCCCATTAGTATCCGAACGGTCACTATATCCCCGAAATGACAGTACTTGCAAATCCGGCTTGAGCGCGACAGGTAGGACATCGAGACAATGGTCCCAACGGAGCAAGAGCAATGAAAGCTGTGGGTTACAAGAAGTCGCTGCCGATCGATGCGGCAGACGCGCTGTTCGATTTTGAAACCGACAAGCCGGAGCCGCGCGGGCGCGACATTCGCGTCGCGGTGAAAGCGATTTCCGCCAATCCGGTGGATTATAAAGTCCGCAAACGGGCCGAGCCGAAGGAAGGCGACACCAAGATTCTCGGTTTCGACGCCGCGGGCGTCGTGGACGCCGTCGGTCCGGACGTGACGCTGTTCAGGCCGGGCGATGAAGTCTGGTACGCAGGGTCGATCCAGCGCCAGGGCACCAATTCGGAATTTCATCTGGTGGATGAGCGGATCGTCGGCCACAAGCCGAAGACGCTGTCCTTCGCGCAATCCGCCGCCCTCCCCCTGACCTCGATCACCGCATGGGAATTGCTGTTCGATCGCCTCGGCGTCGCGCCCGGCAAAAGCGTCGATCCGCGCACGCTGCTGATCGTCGGCGGCGCGGGTGGCGTCGGCTCGATCCTGATCCAGCTGGCTCGACGCCTCACCGGCCTTACCGTGGTCGCCACCGCCTCGCGGCCCGAATCCCGGAAATGGTGCCTCGATCTCGGCGCGCACCATGTGATCGATCATTCAAAGCCGATGAAGGAGCAGATCGATGGGCTGAAGGTCCCACCGGTTGCGCTGATCGCGGCCCTTACCAACACCGAACAGCATTTCGCAACGCTGGCGGATGTCGTCGCCCCGCAAGGCAAAATCGGCCTGATCGACGATCCCGCTTCGCTCAACGTGAATCTTCTCAAGGGCAAGGCAGTCTCGCTGCATTGGGAATCGATGTTCACCCGCTCATCGTTCCAGACCGACGACATGATCGCGCAGCACAACCTGCTCGACGATGTCGCAAGCCTGATCGACAACGGCGTGCTGCGCACCACGCTCGACAAGGTGCTGGGCAAGATCAACGCGGCAAATCTCAAGCAGGCGCACACGCTGCTCGAAGGCGGACGCTCGACCGGCAAGCTTGTGCTGGAAGGCTGGTAGCGCCTGCGGTTTTCAATCGCCCAAATAAAAACCTCCGGCAGGGCATTGCCGGAGGTTGGGAGATTTTATGAAAGAAACTGGTGTCAACCTGCAATCGGCGCCGACGATCACCGCCGCGCTGTGAACAGGAACATGCCCCAGATACCTTATTTAGTCAAACAATCGGAATGCATATCTCACCTCACGATTGCGTGTGGGTACGTGAACTTACTCACCTGAATTCTCGCGCTTACGCTTTGTTTCGATGAACGCGAGAACTGCTGCACATTCCATTTTGTAGGGCTTCTAAAGAAAAACCCCGGCAGTTTCCTGCCGGGGTTCTTTGTTCAGGTGGTCGTTAAGCGATTACCAGGTGCGGCGAACGCGGAACTGACCGGACACGATGCCCTGATCCTTGTAGTCGAAAGTGCCGGCTGGCTTGAAGCCGCCGATCAGGTTTGCACCGGTGGTCGTGATCGAGCCGGTGTTCGACTGGTCGAGGGTGGTGTAGAGCACTTCGCCCGAGAGGGTCAGGTTCCTGACCGGGGTCCATGCGGTACGGGTGCCGATCTGCCAGATCGCGAAGTCCGGGTTGCAACCGTAACCATTGGCGGTTGCACCGCCGGTCAGCGCACCGATCGCCTGCAGCTGGCGGCCGCAGATCAGAGCAGAAGCGTTGTTGTTGTAGTCGACCTTGGTGTAGCTGCCGTACACGCTGGTCTGCCACTCTGGGGACCAGTTGTGCTCGTAGCCGCCGCGGAAGCCCCAAGCCTTGGTCTTCTCGATGCTGCCGTTGGTGCCGTAGACACCATCGTACAGGTTCAGAGAAGCGAAGGACTGATAGCTGCCAGCGAAATTGGTCGAACCGCTGAACGCGTCGAACGTGTTACCCGTGGTGCCGCCGATGATATACTTCGGAGCGCCGTCGGTATAGGTGAAGTCGATCGACAGCTTGTCGCCAGGGCCGGTTGGCAGTTGCTTCAACTGAAGACCACCCGAAATCGAGTAGCCCCACGCATCGCTCGGATGACCGAGCTGCTCGTTGCCGAGCGCACCAGCCGCAGTCGTGTAGTAGTTGGCGCTGATGTTGTTGACCGCACCCGAGAGCTGGGCAGTGAACGCAGCCTGGTCGATGCGGATGTTACCAACGAAGTCCGGCGAGTGCTGACCGCCCGTTCCGTTCTGGTTCGCGCCGAGCGTGCCGGCGCCAAGGTAAGCACCTGCAGCGGTCGCGGCGCTTGCACCCGTGATCGTGCTGCCTGCGTTGAACACCGGAGCGCGGTTGATGGTCTTGTTGTCTTCAACACCGAACTGCGCCGAGATGCCGTTGCCGAACTGCCAGGTGTAGGCAATCTGGGTGATACCGGTGGCGTTATCGTAGCCGCCGAGCAGGTTGGACGTGTTGAGACCGACCGGCGATCCGCCCCATGGGGTTTGGAAGCCCGAGATCGCCTTACCGAAGGTGAAGCCGGCGAACTGAACGAAGCCGAAATCGGTGGTCAGCACGCCGGACGACGGGCCGTCACCGGAGGTGTGCTGGAAGTTGCTCGACCAGAAGGTGCGGACGACGCCGTATTCGGTGGCGGTGCGGGTGTCGATGTTCAGCTGGGTACGTGCGCGGGTCACGAAGTAGTCGGACGAGCGGTTCTGCTGACCGGTGTTCGCGCTGTTGTTCCAGGCCGGCTGGCCGTGGGCGCTGCCGTTCACAGTCACGTCGAGCTGAGCATAGCCGCCCAGCTTGATGCAGGTATCGGTGCCTGGGATGTAGTAGAAACCGGCTCCGTACACGGAGCAGATCTTCACGTACTGGACCGCTTTCGCCTTGACGGGAAGATCAGCCGCCTGTGCACCTGTGACAGCAGCCAGAGCGGCCGCCGAGCCCAGGATAAGGCCCTTAATCTTGCTCATAAAACCTCCAAAATTGATCAATTGAGGAAAGGTCCGCTTCCCGTGGCGCTAGCCACCCCAATCAGCCCCTTGATCCCCGCTTACCGCCGACTGCCTCGTCTTCCGGACGAGATCGTCAGCGAGTCACCCGACGTCTCCGGCTGACGGAACGACAATGCCTGCATCGGTCAGCTGATTACAATAATTGATTTACTCATGCTTTTATTTGGCCGCCTTCGTGTGGTTTCCTCGCAACATCATGTCAGCAGGATGACGCAAGCGGCGATTGCAAAGGCAAGAAGCCTGACATATTTTTGCGCATTCGAACGAAAAGGCAGCATTAAATGGCTGGCAGACTCACCGCCAAGAAAATTTCATCTCAGCGTCACACTGCCAGCCCTCGCAGCAGCGCGAATGATACGCGTCCGATGGGACCGGACGACGCGTTGGTGCGTCAGTTCATATGGGACGTTATTTCAATCAACACGCATCTCGAGGAAATCCGTTCCAACTGGGCGCGCATGCTGGACATCACCTGTCCGCAATGGCTGATCCTGATGGCGGTCAACGATCTCGATCAGGGCAAGGGAATCTCGGTCCGCGAAGTTTCGACAAAGCTTCACGTCGATCCCTCCTTCGTCACGACTCAAACCAAGAGTCTTGAAAAACACGGCTTCATGCGCCGCGTCGCATCCAAGGAGGACGCGCGCGTCGTGCTGATGTCACTCACCGACAAGGCGCACAAGCAGATCGCGAATCTCTATTCGCAGCAGGTCGTCGCCGACAATCTCGTCTTCTCGGATTTCTCGACGCAGACATTCCGCGATCTCACCGACAAACTCTCGACGCTCAAGGAGCGGCTGGCAAAAGCCGCGCAAATGATCGCCGCGAACGCCTGACGCTCAGGCATTCTCCGGCGCATGCGCCGTTGCGAGATGGCCTGATATCCAGTCGAATACGAATTCGTTGCCAAGGGTTGGATTGTCGGATTGCCCGTGCGCCGCGGCTGTTTCCGTGGCAGCAAAAACCTTCAACGTCACATCCGCCCCTTCGCCTCGCAACGCGTCACTCAAGGCAACAGCATGACGGGTATCGAGCCAGTCGTGCTCGCCGAAGGTCATCAGGATCGGGCATTTGATGCTGTTAAGGCCATGGCGCTGCAGTCTGCGAATCTCGTTAGCGATGGCGTCCCGCCCCTCGTGCCCCGACATCCACTGCGTTGCCGTGACGTTCTGATGCAAGTCCCACATCCCGGCATCGCAGACAGCGGCGGCCAGCCGGTCATCAAGACTTGCCGCGCGTGACGCGTAAGCCGCGCCAAGCCCGTTGCCGAAAATGGCGATGCGTTGCTCATCGATGTCGCCGCGCGCGATCAGATAGTCCACGCAGCAACTGATCGCGGTCTCGATCTCGTAGCGCACCAGACCCTTGATCCGCGGCGCACTGCCCTGCCCCGGCAGATCGGCCAACAGCAGCGATAGGCCGCGCGAATGTGCCTGACGCATCAGCGTATGCAGATGTTCGTCCTTGAAATGCCCGGACCCGCCGACGCAGACCACAACAGGCGACCTTGAAGGGGCCCCCGGCGCGCGCAGAAAATAGGCTTCGACGAATCCGTCGTCGAAGCAGGGAATGCGAACCAGTTCGCCGCCCGAGGGCTGGTGCGAAACGACGAGGTAGGAACAGGTCCGCATCCGCTCGAGTGCATTCGCGCGGCGGCCGTCGTCGAGTTTCAGGAAGATTTCCGAAGTCCGGTAGTAATTCGATGCACGGAGCCAGTTGCTGAGCGCCGAATGGCGATGCCCCGACTCCAGCGCAGCATCGCCCCGTGCCTTATTGATGTCAGCGATGGTGGTCCAGGCGCGATACCAGCTCTCATCGTCGCCGGGCACAATGCGGCTTGCGGTCAGGAAACATTCCGAAATCGTGCTGCCGCCCTCCTGCGCCGATCCGAGCACGCGCAGGAATTGAAGACTGTAGTCCTCATTGTCAGGCCAATGCATCCAGCCGCCGGGTTCGAAGCGCGGGGGCGAGAGGTCGGCAGGTCTGTCGTTCAAAAGTGCCGTCCACACGATGAGGTCAGCCAATCACTGGAAAGCTGCGCCGAGTCAGCAAGATCTAGAAATCCTACGGGTGCAGACAAGGCGAGCGCGCATGTTGCATTGCAGCCATGAGCATGACCGCACCAATGCGACAGGCGCGTTACAGTTGTGTGACAAGCAGCCGAACTGCGACGTTTGTCGCATGCGACACGACGTCTCGGGAGAAAATCATTCCCGAGACGCGGCGAAAAACAGGTGTCGCTTCTACGTTTCTTTTACGCGATGGTCTGGATGATGCCGCCTTCAGCGCGCAATGCGGCGCCGTTGGTGACCGACGCTTCGCGCGAAGAGACATAGACCACCATGTTGGCGATCTCATCGACGGTCGCGAACCGCTGAATCAGCGAGGTGCCGCGGTGCTGCTTGACGAATTGCGAGGCGGCCTCCTCGACTGACTGGCCGTTCTGCTTCGCCAGATCCTTCACGAAGGTCTCGACGCCCTCCGACATGGTCGGCCCCGGCAGAACCGAATTGACGGTCACGTTCGTGCCTTTGGTCAATTCGGCAAGACCCCGCGCCACTGCGAGTTGTGCAGTCTTGGACATGCCGTAGTGAATCATCTCGCTCGGAATGTTGACCCCAGATTCCGACGAGATGAAAACGATGCGGCCCCAGTTACGCTTCAGCATCCCCGGCATGTAGGCGCGCGACAGCCGCACGCCGGACATCACGTTGACCTCGAAAAAGCGCGTCCAGTCCGCGTCCGGAATATCGAAAAAGTCCTTCGGCTCGAAGATGCCGGCATTGTTGATCAGGATGTCGGCGTCCGGCACGTCCGCGACGAGTTTCGCGCATCCTTCGGCGGTGGACACATCCGCACCGACGCCCCTCGCCTTGGCTCCCGGCACAGCCTTGACGATGGCCTCTGCTGCGGCGTCGGCCTTGGCCTGGGTGCGGCCATTCACAACCACACTAGCTCCTGACCCGGCGAGTCCGCGGGCAATGGCGAGCCCAATGCCGCCGGTCGATCCGGTGATGATGGCCGTCGTTCCTGAAAGATCAATTTTCATGTGTTGCTCCTATCCACCCCAGTTATACGCGGCAGGGCATGCCAACCAGTGCAGAGCCCTATCCGCCGGTTCATGGCATTGTGTCCTCACAGGCAACAATCCGGCAGCAAAAAAATCCGCGCAAGGCGGCCGCTTTCGTGATTGTGGGGGACGAACTCAAAAGTCTGCTGGTGGCAGCTAGCCCATAGCCGGAAGCAGCCGGCGAATTTCGGCCTGCAATTCGGGGATCGCCTGCGCGTCGCCGGACAGATGACGCAGCAGACACTTCTGAAACAGCCCGTCGAACAGCGCATAGAGGGCTTCGGGCGAAACGACCGGCTTCTTGCGGCCCAGCACGGCGTAGCGGGACACGACGCGCCACATCATGTCCTCAAGGCTCTTGTCGATCGCCGTCACATCGTCGCGGAATGCGTCCTCGAACAACGCCTGCGCCCGCAGGTCGTACCAGAGCCGATGCATGTGCGCTTCGGTGCGGATGGTTTCGCCAAGCTTGTCGAGGAATCCGTCGAGAAGTTCGCCCCTGCTCTTCGCTGTGGCCGTGATCTGATCGTAACGAGTGACGCATTTGGCCTTGTAGTGCCGCACGCTGCAGCAGATCAGGTCGAACTTATCGCTGAAATAGTAGTGCAGCACGCCATGGGTGAAATCGGACTTCTGCGCAATTTCCCGCAAGGAGGTGCGCGCATAGCCGAGTTCAGCGAGGGTCGCGAGCGCAGCCTCCGCCAGTTCGATCCGCCGCGCGTTGAATTTATCCACGGGAACGCGTCCGCCGCGTCGCGCCGCAGTTTCCGTCTGCGCTCCGATCTCCGCTAATCGCGCCGCCATTCCGAAACGTCTTCACCTCTTCGAGTCACCGGCATTCGATTATGCACGCGCCGGCAAGGAAATCTCCAGGCCACACAAAACGAAACCTTGACAGTCGTCAAGATTCTATTGGACGATTGTCAAAATAAAATTGGCCAATCGTCAAGATTCCGGGCGATGGCGGAGAAGCCTCCGGACCACGCTTCAGGCCGGTTTCCCCGCAGCAGCTTCGATCTCTCAGGCGATGAGCCGTAAACCGGGGAGGAAGTTGTCAATGAGCGGAAAGAGTTTGGCTGGCCGAAAGGCATTGGTGACCGGCGGCGCACGCGGCATCGGAGAAGCGATCGCGACGGCGCTCGCAAATGCTGGTGCATCGGTGATGATCACCGATGTGCTCGCGTCACTTGGAAAGGAAACGGCGGCACGGATCGCCAAGGCCGGCGTGACGACAGGGTTTCACACCCTCGACGTCACCGACGATACACAATGGGAAAAGGCGGTTGCTGCGACGGTCGCTGAACTCGGCGGCTACGATATCCTCATCAACAATGCCGGCATCGAGATCACGTCGCTCATTGTCGATGTAAAAGCCGAGGACCTGCGGAAAATGTGCGACGTAAACATCGTCGGCACAGGCCTTGGGATGAAGCATGCGTTTCGCGCCATGCGTCCGGGCGGCGCGGCAGGCAAAGGCGGTGCCGTGGTCAATATCTCCTCGGTTGCGGCGACCATCGCCTACCCCGCCATTGCAGGTTACTCCGGCACCAAGTCCGCGGTCGACCGGATGACCCGTGTCGGCGCGATGGAAGCAGGAAAGCTCGGTTACGGCGTGCGCGTGAACTGCCTCTATCCGGGCCTTGCACCCACAGACATGGGCTTAAAGCTCGCGAGCGACATCGCAGCACTTGGTCTGGCTGCCGACGTCAACGCCGCTGTCGCCTCGGTGATCGACCAGACGCCGCTCGGCCGCCTCGCAGAAGTCGGCGATATCGCGGACGCAGCGGTGTTCCTGTGCACCAACGAAGCGCGGTTCATCACCGGCATCGGCCTGCCCGTCGATGGCGGCATGGGCACCTGAGCCCTGCCCGCTCACAACAACGAACGATGAAAGGCTGCGCGCCTTCATCGTCGCCCAACACATTAAAAACAGGGAGGATCTTCACATGAGCGACAAGCGACCCGTCGTCGTCTATGGCGTATCCGGTTACACCGGCCGTCTCGTTTGCGAATATCTGCGCGAATATAATGTTCCGTTCATCGCTGCCGGCCGCGACAAGGCCAAGGTCCAGGCCGTCGTTGACAAAATTCCTGGCATCGAGACCGCCGACTACGAAGTCATAGAGGTCGAACACACCGTCGAGGCGCTGACAAAGCTGTTCAAGGGCGCGCGTTTCGTCAGCAACATGGTCGGCCCGTTCATCAAATACGGCAGCGAAGTCGTGGAAGCGTGTCTCGCCGCCGGTTGCCATTACAGCGACACGACCGGCGAACAGGACTGGGTGCTGCACGCACAACAAACCTGGGGTGACAAGTTTGCAGCGAAAGGCCTGCTGCTCGCGCCCAACATCGCGCAGATGTACACGACAGGCGAAATTGCGGCGAACATCTGCCTTGAGACGCCCGGCCTCGATACGCTGGATATTCTGGTCTTCTGGAAAGGCTTTCCGACCTACGCCTCGACGCAGACGATCTTCACCATCCTCAAGGCCAACTGGTATTATCTCGAGCAGAACAAGTTCGTCGAATGGGATGTCACAGCCCGCGCCGATGTCGTCGTGCCGGGCCAGCATGAGACGGCCATCGCCGTGCCATGGGGCGGCACCGCGCATCCGGTCTGGTTCAAGAACGATCCGCGCGTGCAAAGCTGCCGCGTCCTCGGCGGCGTGCTCGCCCGCCCTGTGATGGAAGGCGTGGTGCAGACCACGCAGATGGTGAAGGAGAAGATCAAGCCGCTTTCGCCCGATCAGCAGGAGAAGGCACTGGCCGAGATTGCGGCGAGCGTACAGGCCGCGATGCCGCCGCGTGAGAATCCGCGCGTCAACACCTCGATCGAGTCGGTCTATGCATCAGGCCCGCTGGGGCGGGCCCATTGCGTCATTCACGGCAACTGCAACTACAAGCAGACCGGAATGCTGCAAGCCTACGCGGCCTATTCGCTGCTACAGACCCCGCCCCGCAAGGTCGGCTTCGCATCCGGGTGCCAGGCGTTCGGCCATCGCGAGTTGCTGGGACAACTGCGCAGCTTCGGATTGGTGATGAATCCAATTCTCACCGTGCACACGTAGAGCGACAGCGACGGTCTTTCATTCCGTCCGCAAACAAAAAAGCGGCGCACAAGGCGCCGCTTTTAAATTTACTCAGGATGTCAGACTTACGCCGCTTCCGACGAAGTCTCCTGCACCGGACCCGAATCCTGGCCCTTGGCATCGACATCGCGGTCGACGAACTCGATCACAGCCATCGGCGCGTTGTCGCCGTAACGGAAACCGGCCTTGATGATGCGGGTGTAGCCGCCCTGACGATCCTTGTAGCGGGGCGCCAGAACGTCAAACAGCTTCTTGACCTGATCGTGGTCGCGCATTTCGCCGATCGCCTGACGGCGCAGCGCAAGGCCGCCCTTCTTGCCGAGCGTGACCAGCTTCTCGACGATCGGGCGAAGTTCCTTCGCCTTCGGGAGCGTGGTGACGATCTGCTCGTGCTTGATGAGCGCAGCGCACATGTTGGCGAACATCGCCTTGCGATGTTCTGCGGTGCGGTTGAGCTTCCGATGAACCTTGCCGTGACGCATGATGATAGTCCTCTATTCAGTTGCCGCGACGGTTCGTCGGACATGTTGCTCAGGTGGGCTGCCTGCGTTCGCCCAGTTAACAATCAGCGCGAGAGAGGAGATCACCCTGCCCTCGCGCCAATTTCGCTCAGTAGTGGTCTTCGAAGCGCTTGGCCAGCTCGTCGATGTTCTCCGGCGGCCAACCGGGCACTTCCATGCCGAGGTGCAGACCCATTTGGGCCAGCACTTCCTTGATCTCGTTCAGCGACTTACGGCCGAAGTTCGGGGTACGGAGCATTTCCGCTTCCGACTTCTGCACCAGGTCGCCGATGTAGACTATGTTGTCGTTCTTCAGACAGTTTGCCGAACGAACCGACAGTTCGAGCTCGTCCACCTTCTTGAGGAACGCCGGGTTGAAGGCGAGATCCGGAATGATCTCGGCTGCAACTTCCTTGCGGGGCTCTTCGAAGTTGACGAACACGTTGAGCTGGTCCTGCAGGATGCGCGCCGAATAAGCGAGCGCGTCGTCCGGCGAGATCGCGCCGTTGGTTTCGATGGTCAGGGTCAGCTTGTCGTAGTCGAGGATCTGGCCTTCGCGGGTGTTCTCAACCTTGTAGGACACCTTGCGAACCGGCGAGAACAGGCTGTCCACCGGGATCAGGCCGATCGGAGCGTCTTCCGGACGGTTGCGCTCGGCGGCGACGTAGCCCTTGCCGGAGTTCACGGTGAACTCCATGCGGATTTCAGCGCCCTCGTCGAGGGTGCAGATCTGCAGATCGGGGTTCAGAACGACAACATCGCCGACGGTCTGAATGTCACCGGCGGTGACAACGCCGGGGCCGGACTTCTTCACGACCATGCGCTTCGGGCCTTCGCCCTGCATCTTGATCGAGATGTCCTTCACGTTCAGCACAATGTCGGTCACGTCCTCGCGCACGCCGGCGATCGAGGAGAACTCATGCAGCACGCCGTCGATGTGAACCGACTGCACAGCAGCGCCCTGCAGCGAGGAGAGCAGCACGCGGCGCAGCGCGTTGCCGAGCGTCTGGCCGAAACCGCGCTCGAGAGGTTCAGCGATGACGGTAGCGAAACGGGTCGGGTCCGAACCGGGCGTCACGTTGAGCTTGTTCGGACGAATGAGTTCTTGCCAATTTTTCTGGATTGTCACTTGTTCACCCATGCCATCAAAATCACTGGCGTTGGAGGTTTTGCGGCGCGGACACCCTTAATTAAACAATGGCCGCGTCATCGCATCTCAAAAACAACGCGGGCGAAGAACGCCCGCGGCAGTCCAAACAATCAGACGCGCCGACGCTTGCGCGGGCGGCAACCATTGTGCGGGATCGTGGTCACGTCGCGGATCGAGGTGACGGTGAAGCCCGCCGCCTGGAGCGCGCGGAGCGCCGATTCGCGGCCCGAGCCGGGACCGGCGACTTCGACTTCCAGCGTGCGCATGCCGTGTTCCTGCGCCTTCTTCGACACGTCTTCGGCAGCAACCTGCGCCGCATACGGAGTCGACTTGCGCGATCCCTTGAAGCCCATCGTTCCGGCCGACGACCAGGCAATGGTGTTGCCCTGCGCGTCGGTGATGGTGATGGTGGTGTTGTTGAACGACGAATTTACGTGCGCGATACCGGATGCGATGTTCTTGCGTTCACGGCGACGTACGCGGGTAGCATCTTTAGCCATTTGGTCTCTTCTCTTCCTTCAAGCGCGTCCGTGATTCCAGACGCTGGGGAATTTCAGGTGATCATCCGGCCGCCACATGACAGCCAGATCGGTCGGTGAAAAACGAAAATTACTTCTTCTTGCCGGCGATGGCCTTGGCCGGACCCTTGCGCGTGCGCGCATTGGTGTGGGTGCGCTGACCGCGCACCGGGAGGCCGCGGCGATGACGCAGGCCGCGATAGCAGCCGAGGTCCATCAGGCGCTTGATGTTCATGCCGACTTCACGGCGAAGGTCGCCTTCCACGAGGAAATCGCGGTCGATCATTTCGCGGATCTGAAGAACTTCGGCGTCGGTCAGCTGCGAAACGCGGCGATCGAGCGGCAGCTTGAGCTGCTCCATGATCGTGGCGGCGTTCTTCTGGCCGATGCCATGGATGTACTGAAGCGCGATCAGCACGCGCTTGTTGGTCGGAATGTTGACGCCTGCAATACGGGCCACGGTCTTCGCTCCTGTCGCCGTCCATCACGGACCGGCTTGTGTCGTTGATCTCTTGTGTCGGGCGGGTGTCCACAAACGCGAACACGACGCCCTCCCCATTTTTCTTTCGGGGCCCGGCATCGTCTGAACTTATCCGACTGGATGCGGGCTTATTAATGTATTCAGCGCCGTTTCGTCAACCGTTTGACGGCCTTAGCGCGCGTTTTCGTGGCCTTTTTGGCCACTTTCCGGGTCTTTGCAGCCCGGGTTCCCGCGGTCCGGCTTTTGACCTTCTTGGCGGTCTTTTTCGACCCCTTGGCGGCCTTCCCGGCCGGTTTCGCGGCCTTTTTGGCCTTCCGGGCAGTGGTTTTGGCGGCCTTTTTGGTCACCTTCTTGGCGGCCTTCTTTGCAGCCTTTTTGGCACCCTTGGCCGGAGCCTTGTCAGACGCCGGCTTGGAGGTCTTTTGGGCGGCCTTCTTGGCCGACTTGGCCGCCGAATCGGCTTCCAGCGCGGCCAGAACCCGGTTGATCGCCCCGGTCACCTGCTCGATGGTCATCATGCCATCGACGGTGACCAGCTTGCGCTTCTCCGAATAGTAGTGAACCAGCGGTTCGGTCTGGGCGCGATAGTTGGCCAGACGCTTCGAGAGCACCTCCGGCGTATCGTCGATCCGGACTTCCTCGCCGCGCTCGCGCATCTGCGCGACACGGGTCTCGACACGTTCCAGCAGCGCGCTTTCGTTGACGCGCAGTTCGACAACGGCGTCGAGCTTGAGATGCTTCTTCTTGAGCAGGTCGTCCAATGCAGCGGCCTGCGGCACGGTGCGCGGAAAGCCATCGAGGATGAAGCCCTTCTTCGCATCCGGCTCTTCGATGCGATCGGCGATGATCCCGACCACAACCTCATCAGGCACCAGTGCGCCGCTGGCCATGATGTCCTTCGCCTTGAGGCCGATCGGCGTTCCGGCTGCAACAGCGGCACGCAGCATCTCTCCGGTGGAGAGTTGAACGATGCCGTGTTTTTGAACCAGTCGTTGCGCCTGTGTTCCCTTGCCCGCCCCCGGCGGCCCGAGAAGAATCAACCTCATTTACGGCGGCCCCTCAATTTCGATTTACGGATCAGCCCTTCATACTGGTGCGCCAGCAAGTAGCCCTGCACCTGGGACACCGTATCCATCGTCACACTGACGACGATCAGCAGCGACGTGCCTCCGAGATAGAACGGCACCGACGCGTAAGAGATCAGGATTTCAGGAACGAGACAGACGACCGCCAGATAGATCGCACCGATCACGGTGATGCGCGACAGCACATAGTCGATGTACTCGGCGGTACGCTCGCCCGGACGGATGCCCGGAATGAAGCCGCCATGCTTCTTGAGATTGTCGGCGGTCTCGGTCGGGTTGAACACGATCGCGGTGTAGAAGAACGCGAAGAACACGATCATGCCGAGATAGAGAATGAGGAACAGCGGGCGGCCGTGAGCGAGCTGCGTGGTCAGCCACTGAAACCACTCCGGTCCCTTGCCTGCGTTGAACTGCGCGATGGTGGTCGGCAGCAGCAGCAGCGACGAGGCGAAGATCGGCGGGATCACGCCCGCGGTGTTGAGCTTCAGCGGCAG
>CAZQMD010000073.1:0-19193 GCA_964594185.1 uncultured Afipia sp.
GCGCCCCGGATGCTTTCATCGGCATGCTTCAGGGGAAGAACTTCGGAAAGACACTGGTCCAGCTTGCATGAGCGCGCAACACGGCACAGGGACGCTAACCGCAGGCTTGACGCCTCTGTGCACGCTGGAGGCGCGTCTTGCCGCGCCTCTGCTGCTCCCGAATACGCCGGCCGGCACAAGGTCAATCCTTGAAGTACTATCCTTGAACGTGACGGGTCCTCGCCTGTCAGCGCGCATGAAAGGGCGTACGGCTGCCGATTGGCTGACATTGTCACCCGACGGCACCATCGGAGCGCTGGATGTCCGCGCGACAATTGAAACCGATGACGGTGCATTGATCTTCATGCAGTACAACGGCCGTATGCAACGACAGGCGGACGGCACGCGGAAAATCTATATCGCGCCGCGCTTCGACACCGGCGATTCCCGCTATGCCTGGCTCAATGCCATCCAAGGCGTTGGAAAAGCCATATTCCAGGACGGTTCAGGCGAACTGCATTACGATATCTACGAAGTCATGTGAGACATAAGTGACTTCGGGCAACGAGAGTGACGGACAACGATGCCAAAGCCGAATGTAAGAGACAAGATTGTGACTGCCGGGCTTGATGTCCTGCATCGTCAGGGCTTCAACGCCTCCGGAGTTCAGGACATTACCGACGCCGCCGGCGTGCCGAAGGGATCGTTCTACAATCACTTTGAAAGCAAGGAAGTGCTGGGCATCGCCGCGCTCGATCGTTACTGGCAAGGTGCCAAGACGAAGATGCCGATCCTGCGCGACGCAAGCATTCCCCCGGTCGAACGCTTGCGGAAGTACTTCCATTCGCTTTCTGGGATTTCAGTCGAACAAGGATTCTCCAAAGGCTGCCTGATCGGCAACTTCAGCCTGGAGCTTGCCGATCAAAGTCCTGCCGTGAGAATCCGCCTCGCTGAAATCCTAAAGGACTGGACGACGGCGATCGAAGACTGCCTGCGCGACGCGCAGCAGTTCGACGCGATCAGGAGCGACATCGATCCTGCCACGATTTCCGCGTTCATCCTCAATGCGTGGGAAGGAACGGTCCTGCGTGCGAAAGTCGACAAGGACGGCCGCGCTTACGCGCAGTTCGAGGCCGCGATCTTCGACGGCATGTTGCGGTAAGAGGCCGCGCGATCGAAGCGTTGCGATGAAACAGGTAGGCCGCAGCTAACTCACACGCCCCTGTGATTGCGCAGGGGCGTTTTCGTATTTGCCAGCCGGTTTGCGGGTGTCACAATCACCCCCGTACATTGTCAATTATGTCGTCTGTTTTACCGCCCTTGCATGGACGATCTTGTCCTCCGTCAACACCAGCACGGAGTGAAGACCATGAAACGCTACGTTATCGAACGTGAATTGCCCGGCGTCGCGAAACTGAGCGCGGCACAGATCAAGGATACTGCCGCGACCTCCAACGACGCGCTCGCCAGGCTGGCGGGAAAGGCACAATGGCTGCAGTCATACGTCGTGGATGACAAGACATTCTGCATCTATCTCGCCGAAAGCGAAGCCGCCGTTCACGAGCACGCGCGACTGAGCGGCATTCCAGCAACCAAGGTGTCAGAGGTGCGCGGCGTCATCGACCCGACGACGGCATCCTGAAAGGCGCGGCGCCGCCGCGCGAATTTTGTCGGCGGCGTCGGCACCTCATCAAGGAGTTTCGTCATGACAGGAGAATTGATTGTCCTGATCGCACTGTGCCGCACGCTAGCGACCTATATCAGCGCACTCATCGGAAAATAACACGCACAGTCAGCAAGCAGGTTTCACCATTTGGTTCACGCGTCCCAGTCGACACAGGTGGAAAGCATGGCCAGACAAGCAAATTCAATGGTGCCTTCCAAGACGCGTGACATCGAGCACCCAAAACGCGTGCTGGATGTCACGGTTGTCCTTCTGGAGGACGGCTACGCGTCAACCGCGATCGGCCCCATTGAAGTCTTTCATTCGGCGGGCCTGCTGTGGGAATGGTTGCACGGTACACCGCCGGACAATCCGCCGTTCCGGGTCAGGATCGCGTCGCTCGACGGCAACAGCGTCACCAGTCTTTGCTCGCTGGGATTGACCCCCAACTGTTCGATCCATGAGATCGAACACACCGACATCATCATTCTTCCAGCGTCAGGCTGGGATGTGATGGAGCGGATCGCGAAGAGCAGCGCTCTCCTGCCCTGGCTTCGCGACTGGTATGCGAAAGGCGCTTACATCGCAGGTGTCTGCACCGGCGTCGCCTTCCTCGCCGAATGTGGACTGCTCGACGGCCGCGAGGCAACCACGCACTGGGGCGTGGCGGACATCATGCGCCAGCGCTATCCCAAAGTGATCTGGCGGCCGGACCGCTTCGTGACCGAAGACGGACGGCTGTTCTGCAGCGGCGGTGTCTATGCATCGCTGGATATCAGCCTCTATCTGGTCGAGAAATTCTGCGGGCACGAGATTGCGCTGCGCTGCGCGAAGGCGCTGCTGCTCAGCATGCCGCGAAGCCGCCAGTCCGGATACTCGGTGGTGCCGCTGTCCCATCCCCATTCCGACGACAAGATCAGGGACGCGGAAGAATATCTGCAGGCGCATCTGGAAAAACCGATATCGATCGATCTGCTCGCCGACCGCGCCGGAATGGGTCAGCGCAACTTCATCCGCCGCTTCAAGGCGGCAACCGGACGCGTGCCCGGCGAATACGTACAGATGCTGCGCGTGGCGGCGGCCAAGGAAATGCTGGAGCAAGGCGCGTCATCGATCCAGGCTGTCTCGACCAAGATCGGTTATGAGGACGTCGCCTTCTTTCGGGGCCTGTTCAAGCGGCATACCGGCCTGACACCGGCGAACTATCGCGCCCGCTTTGCCAACATGACATTCGACCGCGGCGAACTGGTTTCCGGATAAGAAGCGCGCTAGCGCGTTTTTCTGAACGTCAGATTGATGCGCTGGCGACCAAGCAGCGGATGATCGCCATCCGCGAGCGGCATCACGCCATGATAGGTTAGCCGCGCCGGACCGCCCCAGACCACGACGTCGCCATGGGCCAGCCGGTATCGCGCGGTTTTGTCGTTGCGATTGAGTCCGCCGAACAGAAACGTCGCTGGCAGTCCCAATGAGACCGACACAATCGGCGCGTTGAAATCCAGTTCCTCCTTGTCCTGATGCAGCGACAGTTTTGCGCGGGGTTCATAGCGATTGATCAAACAGGCATCGGGACGAAAGTCAGCGAAGGCAGCCTTGGCGGCAGCACGCAACGCCAGATCGGCGAATGCCTCCGGCATTGATGGCCACGCCAGTCCGCTGTCGGGATCGATCGTATCGTAACGATAGCCGGTGCGGTCGCTGACCCATCCCACCCGGCCGCAATTGGTCATCGCCACCGACATGCGATGACCGCCGGGCGTGATCAGATGACGGAACGGCGCGCGCGCAATGATCGCCGTGACGGCTTCGATCAGTGGCGCCTCAATCGGTCTCGCAAAGCCCGCGAGCAGCATTGCGCCGGGCGCAAGCTGCACGTCACGCGGTTCGCTCTCGATGATGCTGTCGAACAAATCCATCGTTGATTCCCGGCCTGACGCGACTTTACGCCGGGATCGCGTCACTTCGCATCATGGAAAATGATGCCCACTGTATGACGGTGACCGGAGCGCAACTGGCTGACGCCATGACGGAGATTGACGCGATAGGTTCCACGCGTTCCCTGCACAGGGCGTTGATGAACCGCGAACACCACCGCATCGCCCTGCTTCAACGGCACCACCGCGGCGCGTGACTGCATCCGCGGACGCTGCTCGGTCAGTACGAACTCGCCGCCGGTGAAATCCCGCTCCGGCTCTGACAACAGGATAGCTACCTGAAGCGGAAAGACATGCTCGCCGTACAGATCCTGATGCAGGCAGTTGTAATCGCCAGCGCCGTACTGCAGCAGCAGCGGGGTCGGCCGCATCTGTCCCGCCTTGTGGCAGCGCTTGATGAAATCGGCGTGCTCTGCGGGATAACGCACATCGATCCCCATGGCCTCGTTCCAGCGATTGGCGATGGGCGAAAATTGCGGATACAGCGCGGTGCGCAGGCCCGCGATCATGTCCGGCAGCGGATAGGAAAAGTATTTGTATTCCCCGCGCCCGAAACCGTGCCGCGCCATGATGATGTGGCTGCGGAAGATATCGTTCTCGCCATAGAGACCCGCAATCGATCGGCACTCGCTGGCGGAGAGCAGCCCGCTCAACACAGCCCAGCCGTTGCCGTCGAGATGTTCGGCAATTTCAAGCCAATCCATTTCGCCAACGCGCGATGGTCCTGAAATCAAAGTGTGGGCTTTTGCTGCGGCGACCATGAGCGGCTCCCTGTGTGACGAGCCTGAGGTAAGTCGGCAGTGATCTCCCTTCCACCCGATTTCCGAACGAGTGGCCGCATCAAAGAAAAACCGGACGGAAGCTGATGCTTCCGCCCGGCGAGAGTCCAAGTCCTGGGGAGGAGATCGTGGCCGAACCGGAGAACCGGCCACGAGGTATTTAGGCCGCAGCCTTCTTCGAAGTCGGAACTTCCGAGATCGTCTTCAGGATCTGCGAAGCGATCTGGTAGGGGTCGCCCTGCGAGTTCGGGCGGCGATCTTCCAGATAGCCCTTGTAATCATTGTTGACGAAGGAATGCGGGACGCGGATCGATGCGCCGCGATCCGCCACGCCGTAAGAGAACTTGTTCCACGGAGCAGTCTCGTGCTTGCCGGTCAGGCGCTTGTCGTTGTCGGGGCCGTAAACCGAGATGTGATCCATCAGGTTCTTGTCGAACTGCTTCATCAGGGATTCGAAGTAGTCCTTGCCGCCGACCGTGCGCATGTACTCGGTCGAGAAGTTGGCATGCATGCCGGAGCCGTTCCAGTCGGTGTCGCCGAGCGGCTTGCAGTGGAATTCGATGTCGATTTCGTACTTCTCCGTCAGACGCAGAAGCAGGTAGCGCGCGATCCACATTTCGTCAGCGGCCTTCTTGGAGCCCTTGCCGAAAATCTGGAATTCCCACTGGCCCTTCGCCACTTCGGCATTGATGCCTTCGTGGTTGATGCCGGCGGCGAGACACAGATTGAGATGCTCTTCGACGATTTCACGGGCGACCGAGCCGACATTCTTGTAGCCGACGCCGGTGTAGTACGGACCCTGCGGCGGCGGATAGCCAGCCTCGGGGAAGCCGAGCGGACGGCCGTCCTGATAGAAGAAGTATTCCTGCTCGAAGCCGAACCAGGCGCCGGCGTCATCCAGAATGGTGGCGCGCTTGTTCGAGCTGTGCGGAGTCTTGCCGTCCGGCATCATGACTTCGCACATCACCAGAGCGCCGTTGATGCGGGTGGCATCCGGATAAACGGCGACCGGCTTGAGAACGCAATCCGAGCTGTGGCCTTCGGCCTGCTGGGTCGAGCTTCCGTCGAAGCCCCAGAGCGGGAGCTGTTCGAGGGTCGGAAACGCGTCGAATTCCTTGATCTGGGTTTTTCCGCGAAGGTTCGGGGTCGGCGTATAGCCATCGAGCCAGATGTACTCGAGCTTGTACTTGGTCATTTCGATCTCTCGTGAGTGAACGATTGCGTTGCTAAGTTCCCGGCCGGTTTAGCCGCCGGAGGGTCCGGCCGCAAACGGCTGCCCGTTAATAAGCATTTAACGTGCCAACCCACAGCCCCGGGTGGCCGGCCGTTTATGGGCCTGACCAGCGGCGCAGGCAGGCCGGCGTCCGGGTGATTCGCTGGCTCCCTCGCCAACCCGTGCCCGTTTTCTCATCAATTTCAATGCCTGCCTTGTTTGGCATCGACCCGCTTTTGATGCCTTGAAGCCGGAAACCCTGATTGTGTGAGTGCGTTAAGACTTCAAGCGCATGCTGATCGAAGGCGCAGAATCGCGGATGCGCAAATTGTATGCAAACGCCTGCTTTTTATAGGGCAAACCGCGCAAAAGACGTGCGTTCCTCTTACATTATCTCGACGCGCAGACGCGCTCAACGAGAGGAGACCGGAATGACACCTAATTCGACCCAGCAAACGGCCAAGATCTACCAATTCCCTGTTGGCGGCCGGGCTGCGCTCAGCGGCCGCACCAAGCCCGCCGAGCCCATGCTCGACTACGCCGTCTCCGGTGCCGGGTGGTACCACGAGGCCGCGATTGAAGAGACCAAGCGCGGCAGCGAACACTAATGCTAGCCGCGTGTCCGACGCCCGGGTGGCCTGACCGCCCGGTGGTGGCCTGCGGGGTCAAATAAAGGGTCGAAGCATCGCGCTTCGGCCCTTTCTCTTTGGACGCCCGTCACGCCCCGAAGATCGACCAGCCCATCCGCTTGCTGAGGGTTTCGAGGGCATCCCGGCCCAGCCGGGAATTACCGTTGGCATCGAGCCCCGGCGACCAGACCGCGATGGATGCCTTGCCAGGCGCAATGGCCAGAATGCCGCCGCCCACGCCGCTCTTGCCCGGCAGACCCACCCGATAGGCAAACTCCCCCGACCCGTCGTAATGCCCGCAAGTGAGCATCACCGCATTGATGCGCCGGGCCCGCTCCGCCGGAACAACCAGAAAACCGGTCGAGGGATTGCGTCCCGAATGCGCCAGAAACCGTCCTGCCAGCGCAAGCTGACGGCACGACATGGCAATGGCGCACTGATGAAAATAGACGCCGAGCGTCAGCTCCGCAGGGTTTTCGATGACGCCGAACGACTTCATGTAATTCGCCAGCGCGATGTTGCGAAAGCCGGTGCGTTGCTCGGAGGCTGCAACGGACTCGTCGATCTTGATCGAGGGGTCGCCTGACAGGAACTGCATGAACCGGATGATCTCGCCCAGCGTTTCCCGTGGCTGATGTCCGGACAGGATGGCGTCGGTCACCGCGATCGCCCCGGCATTGATGAACGGATTGCGCGGAATGCCGCGCTCGCGCTCAAGCTGAACGATGGAGTTGAACGGACTGCCCGACGGCTCGCGTCCGACCCGCTGCCACAGCTTGTCGCCGATCATGCCAAGCGCCAGCGTCAGCGTGAACACCTTGGAGATACTTTGGATCGAGAACGGCGTGTCGGCGTCCCCGCCCGCCGCGACATGCCCGCTGGATTCGACAACGACGAGACCGAACGACTTCACATCCACACCGGCCAGTTCCGGAATGTAGGTCGCGACCTCTCCGCGATCCTTTCGTTCCATCATCTCGTCGGCGATTTCCTTCACGACGCGGTTCAGGGTGGCGTTGCTCATTTCATTCCGGTTCGGTTCGACGTCGATCTTGAGTGTGGCAGCGGAATTTATGCGACAAACGTGCCAATCGCCACAAAACGCTGAGACTCAGCGGGCAGTCGTGTTTCGATAAAGCACCGCATAGGCGTTGGACGCCAGTGGCGTCAAACCGCGCGGCGGCGGCTGCGACGGCGCCGGCAGATCGATCAACAGGACATAATCGAAATTCCTGCGCCACTCAGGCAGATACCGCGCCGCTGCAAGATCCGTGGCTGAGAAGCTGTCTTGATTGAGCAACGGCCAGTCCACCGGCTCGCCAAGCGGATGAGCAATGGCATCATAAGGAGGTTTCACCATCAAAGGCTGCTGGGTCGGGTCCGCAAACATCAGGGGCCAGAATGCGCGACGCTCGATCACGAGCAGCGCACCGAGATGTCCGTCGAGCCGGTACATGCCCGGAAGTGCGCGCTCCGGCGGCAACACGCCGGCCGTCTCGTGTCCAGGATGACCACGCGCCACCAGCACGCGCGAACCGGGCTTCACCTCGGCAATGACGGATCGCACATCCGCGATGTCCTGCCGATGATCAATCCAGCGCGAAGCGACATAAGCAGTCCGGATGCCAATCAGGGCCACAACGACGAGAGCTACAATCGCACCGTGACGGCGTGTGACGCGCGGCTGCATGCCTGCGAAAATCAGCAGCATGAACATCAGCGCCAGCCGTGCCTCGACGAAGGTGCCGCCCTTGATGGTCGCAGGCGATACGAGAAACACTATTCCCAATGCCGCAAGCGCAAGTGGGACGCCCTGCGCAAAGATTGCCTGACGCCAAAGTAGGACGAGCAATACGAAGACCACCGCGCCTGTCACGACCGTCAGCATCATGCTGTAGACCGTAAACGGCGCGAACAGCACGAATACCTTCTGCAATCCGCTCCATGTGCCGGGTGTGGCGTCGCCCGACAGCGGCGACGCCAGATACAGCGCAATCGCAGGAGCAAGAACCAATGCGATCAGGAAAGCGGTTCGCAGTGCCTCGCCCATGGTCAGCGCTCCACCTCGCCGCAAAGCAAGAAGGCGGGACAGTTCGTAAGAACCGATCAGGAGCGCGGCCAGCAGAACGCCGAAGATGTGGCAAAAGAAAATCACCGCCATAGCGATCGCGACCAGCAATGTGGCGAGCCATCGGTTACCGCGCCGGTCCAGCGCGATCCACAGCGCTGTCGCGCCGAACGCCAGTCCCACCGACAGCAGGAAGTTCATGAAGCCGAGAAAGAAGATGGCGTTCCACGCCACGAGTCCCGACGCCAGTGACCAATAAGTCAAGCGCCCGAAAGCCGCGCGGCTATAGGCAATGACACCGGCGATGGGCGCAAACAGACTGAGCTCCAGCAACAACCGCCCGCCGACATAGGGATCGCAAAACTTCAACAGGATCGCGCCAATCGCATCCATGCCGACGTTCGGCAGGATACCCCAGCGCGGCGCGTACATCTGCGACAGAACGGGATCGCCGGGATGCGCCAGCACCACATAGCGCGCCAAATGGTTGGGATAATCCAGCACCGGCGGAAGATCGATCAGGAAAAACGGAATGGCGAGGCTCGCGGCAAGAACGAGCGCTGCAAAAAACCACAGCGGATCGGAGTTTGGCCTGCCAGCACGATCAGCAGACGGCTGCATCGCTATGGTTTCGCGATGGTCCCGGAGCGCCCGATGAGGCGCACCAGTTGCTTGTAACGGTTGATCACGCGGTCGGCCGCAAGATCGGCGACCCGCTTGTCGAACACCAGAACAAGCTTGCGGCCCTGATTGCGGAAATGCGTGTGCGACAGCACGCCCCGCTGCGCAGCCGAGATCATGAAGGCCACGCGGAACGTGGCTCCGATCAGCCGCGCGCGATCGAGCATCGCCGGAGGGATCAGCATCCGGACGGCTTCCGGCGCTTCATTCTCGGTATTCAGACCCGCATAACGGTAGTAGATGGCCAGCGCGAGAAACGCCCGGCCCTCATGGGTGACCGCGCCGAAGTTGCCGTTGGTGATGAGGTTGAGCGTTTGCTCGCCACGATAATCGGGATGCGCCCGCCAGCCCGCGTCCGACAGCCAGCAGGCCACATGACGCAACCGCTTTTCGTCCTCGGTTTCGCGCAGACCCGCGACACGGAAAAGTTTGTCTGTCCACACGATCAGATCGTCAGCATGACGCGGCGAGCGCGAACGCAATTCGTTCAGCGTCTGCGCCGTGGCGATCAGGCCGTCCTTGTGCTGCTCCTTCTCGGACAGCATTTCGTACATCAGGCCTTCGCGCACGCCGTAGGTCGAAAACATGATCGTCTTCGGCTTCGCGACCCGGATGATGTATTCGAGCACGAGCGCTGCGTAGGTCAGCAGCGGACGGCGGGCATCCGCGACCGTCTCGATGTCCGCCAGCGTGTTGCTCGCAGCCAACCGCCGCAGCCGCCTGACGAAGTCGAGCGCATCAGCCGCCGGGATGGTGTAGCCGTGCATCACCCGCAGCGGATAGCCGCTCTGGATGATGTGAATGCGCGCGAGCGCGCGCCATGTGCCGCCAACGGCGTAGAATGTGCGCCCTCGCCCCGCCTTGAGCGGCGCAAGTCCGTTCAACTGCTCGGCAACCATTCGCTCAGCTTTCTTGAGCGATTTGCCAGACGCGTCCTGCAGCGCCAGCCCGCCGAGCGGCAGCGTGGTTCCCGACCGCAGGCGATGACCGCGTACATCGATCAGTTCAAGCGAGCCGCCGCCAAGATCGCCGACAATGCCGTCCGGCTTGTACACGCCTGACGCGACACCAAGTGCCGAGAGTTTCGCTTCGCGTGCGCCGGAGAGAATGTCGATTGTGCAACCGCAGATCTTTTCCGCCTTGGCGATGAAGTCCGGTCCGTTGGTCGCATCGCGGCAAGCAGCGGTGGCGATGGCATGGACCTCACCGACCTTCATTGTCCGGCACAGCGCCTTGAAGCGGCGGAGCGCCGTCAGCGCCTTGTCCACCGCATCGGCGGCGAGCAGCCCGGTGGACTGCACCTCGCGGCCGAGGCCGCACAATGTCTTCTCGTTGAAGATCGGCGCGAGATTGCGCGTCTTGTCCTCATAGACGACAAGACGCACCGAGTTCGAACCGATGTCGATGACAGCAACGGTCTTGGAGGTCTTGCGCGGGCGATGGTGCTCGCGCGCAGGTGCCGGGGTCACGGATTCGGTCTTCGTGCCACTAACGCTCCGAACGGCGCGTAAGACGGCGTGGCGAAGATTCTTTAAGTGACTTTCCACGGCCTGACAGACTCGGATTTGTCATGAAGTAATTGTGCACGTTGAAAGGCTCCTCGCCTTTCGCGGCCTTCATACGCGTTGACGACCCATCCGGCAACAACTGCCAGCTCTGTTCGTTGTCCTTGAGGTTCGCGACCATGATCTGCTCAAGAACCTGCTGATGCACCGTAGGATTTTGCAGTGGGCACAGAACCTCGACGCGGCGGTCGAGGTTGCGCGGCATCATGTCCGCCGACGAGATATACACAGCAGCCTTCGCACTCGGCAGGCCGTGTCCCATGCCGAAGCAGTAGATTCGGCCATGTTCCAGGAACCGGCCGATGATCGACTTGACCCTGATGTTCTCCGACAGGCCGGGAACACCGGGACGCAGGCAGCAGATTCCGCGGATCACCAGATCGATCGAGACGCCGGCCTGCGAGGCTTCATAAAGCGCGTCGATGATTTCCGGATCGACCAGCGAGTTCATCTTCAGCCAGATCGCCGCCGGCTTACCGTGCCGCGCATGATTACTTTCGCCGTGGATGTGCTCAAGCATCCGCTTGCGCAGCGTCAGCGGCGACACGCCCATCTTCTCGATGTCGCGCGGCTCGGCATAACCGGTGATGTAGTTGAACACGCGCGCCGCATCGCGCGCGATCACCGGGTCCGAGGTGAAATACGACAGGTCCGTGTAAACGCGTGCGGTGACCGGATGATAGTTGCCGGTGCCGGCGTGAACGTAAGTCGTGAGGCCCGCGCCTTCACGGCGGACCACCAGCGACAGCTTGGCGTGAGTCTTGAGTTCGAGGAACCCGTAAACGACCTGCACGCCCGCCCGCTCAAGGTCGCGCGCCCAGCGGATGTTGGCCTCTTCGTCGAACCGCGCCTTCAGTTCGACCAGCGCCGTCACCGACTTTCCGGCTTCGGCAGCTTCCGCAAGCGTGCGCACGATCGGCGAGTCACGCGAAGTGCGATACAGCGTCTGCTTGATCGCAACGACGTCGGGATCGCGCGCAGCCTGTTGCAGGAACTGCACCACGACGTCGAACGATTCATATGGATGATGGACCACGAGGTCCTTCTGCCGGATGGCCGCGAAAATGTCGCCACCATGATCGCGGACTCGCTCCGGGTGGCGCGGCACATAAGGTGTGAATTCGAGGTCGGGACGATCCAGCCGCGTCAGTTGCGACAGTTCGTTCATCGCGAGTACGCCATCGACCAGCAGCACATCGTCGTCCGGGGTCGAGAGCGCGCGCTGTACAAACGCGCGCAGTTCGTCCGGCATGGTCGCTTCGATTTCGAGACGGATCACCGACCCACGACGGCGGCGCTTCAGTGCCGACTCGAACAGGCGCACGAGGTCTTCGGCTTCTTCCTCGATTTCCAGTTCGGAGTCGCGGATGATGCGGAACGCGCCCTGCCCCTTGACGGTGTAGCCCGGAAACAGCTGCCCAATGAACAGGCCGGTCGCCTGCTCAAGCGTGATGAGCCGGACCGAGCCGTCCTTGGCCGCCGGCAGCCGGATGAAGCGGTCGATCTTGCCCGGCATGCGGATCAGTGCGTTCATGGCCTTGCCATCGGAATCGCGCACCAGATGCAGCGCGATGGTGAAGCCGAGGCTCGGGATGAACGGGAACGGATGCGCCGGATCGATCGCGAGCGGCGTCAGCAGCGGAAAGATGTTGTGAAGGAAGTGATCTTCGATCCAGGCGTTTTCGCTTTTGGTGACGTCCTTGCCGTCGACCAGAACGATACCGACCTCGGCCAGCATGCCGCGCAGGTCGCGCCAGATCGCCTGCTGGTCGCTGGCGAGTTTGGAGACCGTCTCGTTGATCTGCACGAGCTGTTCGGTCGGCGTTGAGCCGTCCGGGCTGCGCTCGGTGATGCCTTCGCGGACCTGGGCCTTGAGGCCCGCCACGCGGACCATGAAGAACTCATCAAGGTTATTGGCGGAAATCGACAGGAACCGGACCCGCTCCAGCGCCGGATGGTTCGGATTGACCGACTCCTCCAGCACCCGGCGGTTGAAATGGAGCCACGACAGTTCGCGGTTGATAAAGCGCTCCGGGCTCGACCCAATCGCGGGAACACTCACGGCTTCAGAATTTTCGTCTTTTCTTACAACGGCTTGGGCGGCATCCATGAAGCGCAACCTTATATCGTGTCATCACGCGGACCTTAGGCCCGTTCCACTGAGACAATGTGCCAGTGTCGTGACAGTTCAATGACATGATGAGCCAGGAACCCTTAACGACCAAGTCCCTGCGCGATCAGGCCGCAGGATCTTTCAGGACCTCAGCCGCCAGCGCGCGGGTCACCGGCCGCCGCTGGCGCAGGGCCTCTTCGTCGAGTTGTTCCACCGCCCGCCGGGCGGCGGCGAAGGAGCGCTCGATCCGGGTCGCCAGATAGCTGACGATGCTCTCGTCCACGGTCATCTGCCGGTCGGCGCAGAACTTGACGATCAGCGCGCGGAACAACTGGTCGTCCGGCGGTGTCAGCGCCACCACCGGCACGGCCCGCAGCCGAGAGCGCAGATCGTGCAACGTCACCGCGAACGACGACGGCTGAACCCGCCCTGTCAGCAGGATATAGGCCTCATCCTCGCGTGCCAAATTAAGAAGATGAAACAGCGCGCGCTCGTCGAACGACGCCGGATCGAGATCATCGACCACCAGCGCGCCGGTCGCGAGTTCACCCGGCACGTTACCTGGCGTCAGCGTATGGGCCGCAACCGACCGCGCGCCGGCTTCCGACGCCCAGATCGACGCGAGGTGACTTTTGCCGCTGCCTTCCGGACCCACGAGCATCATCACGCGATTGGGCCAGTCCGGCCACGCGTCGATCAGCGCGAGCGCCTGCGCGTTGGCAGCCCCTTCCAGAAAATTGTCGCGCGTCAGGCTTTCCGCGTGCGGCAACGCAAGAGCCAACTGACGGGGGCGGACGCGAACTACCACGCAGATACTCCTGGCCGACGCAATGCACAGCCCGATAGCCGCATCATGAGGAAGGTGGCACGCCCGCACTCATGTGCCGCGCCCATTCCACGAGATAGAAGGACACTGAAAGCAGCGTCAAGACCGTGACGCACAACATCAATGCGATCTCATAAGGCGCTGTGCTGAAACCGAAACCGAGTGACGCCAGAACCAGCGCGGCGAACGCGACCTGCGCCACCGTGTTGAGTTTCGAGACCATCAGCGGCTTCATCGGAACCGGATTATCGACCAGCCATGAGACGATCACCGCACCGACGATCATGAAGTCGCGCGACACAACCAGAATCACCAGCCAGCGGGGGATATCCCCGGAGATGCCCAGCGTGACATAGATCGAAACCAGCAGGGCCTTGTCTGCGATCGGATCGAGCAGTGCCCCGATCTCGGTCGTCATGTTGAAACGCTTGGCCAGAAACCCGTCGATGGCGTCGCTGACCCCCGCAACCACGAAGATCACAAAAGCCACGGCCATCTGGTTCGACGCGATCGCCCAGACAATGACCGGCACCAGCAAGATGCGGGCAAGGGTAATAATGTTAGGTAGATTCACGCGACGTTTCCCGGCTCCTTGTCTTTTTAGCGAGCCCCTCCCGCCTTGCATAGGACATGAGGCCGCGGCTCCCTGTCCGAAGGACTGTTCTCACAGCTATGCACAACCCGGTATGGGAGCCATTGCGCCAGCGTCAAATCCGACGTAACCACCGGCTAACTCACGGAATCCTTGGCATGACCGATCAGAAATCCGGCCTGACCTATTCATCCGCGGGCGTCGATATCGACGCCGGAAACCGGCTGGTGGACCTCATCAAGCCCATGGTCCGCGCCACCGCGCGAGCGGGCGCTGACGCCGAAATCGGCGGTTTCGGCGGCCTGTTCGACCTCAAGGCGGCCGGTTTCAAGGACCCTGTTCTGGTCGCGGCCACCGACGGCGTCGGCACCAAGGTCAAGATCGCCATCGATACCGGGATCCATAGCGGCATCGGGATCGATCTCGTGGCCATGTCGGTGAACGACCTTGTGGTTCAAGGCGCGGAACCGCTGTTCTTTCTGGACTATTTTGCCTGCGGCAGGCTCGATCCGGAGGCCACCGCCTCGATCGTGGCGGGCGTCGCCGAGGGCTGCCGCGAATCCGGCTGCGCGCTGATCGGCGGCGAGACCGCCGAGATGCCCGGCCTCTACAAGGACGGCGACTACGATCTCGCAGGCTTTGCGGTCGGCGCGGCGGAGCGCGGCACGTTGCTGCCGCATAAAGACATCGGCCCCGGCGACGCCCTGATCGGCCTCGCCTCCTCCGGCGTTCATTCCAACGGCTTTTCGCTGGTCCGCAAGGTAGTCGAGAAATCCGGCGTGGCGTTCGATGCGCCCGCGCCCTTCGCGCCGGTGATGACGCTCGGCGGCGCGCTGCTCACACCGACCAAGCTCTATGTGAAGTCGTGCCTCGCGGCGATCCGTCAGACAGGTGCGGTGAAGGGCCTCGCGCACATCACCGGCGGCGGCTTTACCGATAACATTCCGCGCGTGCTGCCGAAGCATCTCGGCGTCCGGGTCAACCTGAATGCCGTCCCGGTGCTGCCGGTATTCAAGTGGCTGGCGCGTGAGGGCAACATCGCCGAACTCGAACTGCTGCGCACCTTCAACTGCGGCATCGGCATGATCGCGATCGTCAAGCGCGACCAGCTTGTCGAGGTGATAGACGTGTTCGCGCAGAGCGGCGAAACCGTTGTCGATCTGGGCGAAGTCGTCGAAGCGTCAGGCGACGAGCGCGTGATCTATAGCGGTCACCTCAATCTGGCGGATTGAGATGACCAGACGCCGCGTCGCCATTCTGATCTCCGGGCGCGGCTCGAACATGACCGCGCTGATCGAGGCCGCGGCCTCGCCCGATTATCCCGCGCAAATCGATCTGGTGATTTCGAACATCGCGGGTGCCGGTGGCCTGGCAAAAGCCAGCGATGCCGGGCTTAAGGCCATCACCGTCGAGAGCAAGCAGTTCGGCAAGGACCGTGAAGCCTTCGAACGCAAGCTGCACGAGGTCCTTGTCGCCCACGAGATCGAACTCGTCTGCCTCGCCGGATTTCTGAGGCTGCTGACGCCATGGTTCGTCCGGCAGTGGGACGGCCGGATGCTCAACATCCACCCGGCGCTGCTTCCCGCCTACAAGGGACTGCACACCCACGAGCGCGCGCTGACCGACGGCGTGAAGATCCACGGCGCCACGGTTCATTTCGTCGTACCTGAAATGGATTCCGGGCCGATCATCATGCAGGGCGCTGTCGCGGTGCTGGACGATGATACGCCCGAAACATTGGCTGCACGCGTGCTCGATATCGAGCATCAGATTTATCCGGACTCGCTGCGGCTTGTGGCCAGCGGACGCACACGGCTTGAAAACGGCGTGTGCAAATCCGACGCGAACGGCAGCCCGGACGATGCGCTGATTTCTCCGGAAATCATCTAGCCGCCGACTTTGCAGCGGGGGTCACGCGCCAGACCGTATTTCCCACATCATCGGCAACCAGCAGCGCCCCCTGCTTGTCGATCTTCACGCCGACCGGCCTGCCGCGCGCTTCTCCCTTGTCATTGAGAAATCCGGTCAGGATATCCTGCGGCTTGCCGGACGGCATGCCGTCCTTGAACGGGACGAAGATCACCTTGTAACCGCTGCGCGGATTTCTGTTCCAAGATCCGTGCTGTCCCACGAAAGCCCCGTTCTGAAATGCCGCCGGAAACAGGTTGCCCTGATAGAAGGTCAATCCCAGCGAAGCGGTGTGCGGGCCGAGCGCATAATCCGGCACGATAGCCTTCGCCACGAGGTCCGGTCGCTCCGGTTTCACGCGCACATCCACATGCTGGCCGTAGTAGCTGTAAGGCCAGCCATAGAACCCGCCGTCCTTCACCGACGTCATGTAATCCGGGACAAGATCGCTGCCGATTTCGTCACGCTCGTTGACAGCGACCCAGAGCGCACCGCTCTGCGGTTGCCATGACGGCCCATTCGGGTTGCGCAAGCCCGACGCGAACACGCGCGACGCTCCGGTGGCGATATCGATCTCGAGAATGCCGGCGCGATCTTTCTCGGCCTCAATGCCGTTCTCTCCGACATTGCTGTTGGAGCCGACGGTTGCATAGAGCTTGGTGCCGTCCGGGCTGGCGACCAGATCCTTGGTCCAGTGATGATTGATGCGCCCGCCGGGCAGATCGGCAACCTTCACACCGGGCGCGGTGATCTTCATGTCGCCTTCGCGATAGGGAAACTTCAGAATCGCATCGGTGTCGGCGACGTAGAAATCATTTCCAACCAGCGCCATGCCGAATGGCGAGTTCAGTTTCTCGATAAAGACCGACCGCTGCTCGGCCTTGCCGTCACCATCGGCATCCCGCAACAGCGTGATCCGGTTCGCGCTCGGCACACCTGCACCCGCGCGTCCCATCACCATCTTCGTCACCCACCCCTTGATTCCGCCGCCGTCGTCCGGCTTCGGCGGAGCGTTGGTCTCGGCAACAAGAACATCGCCGTTGGGCAGCACGAGCAGCGTGCGCGGATGATCAAGTCCGGATGCCAGCGCCGCGACCGCAAAGCCTTGCGCGGCGACCGGCTTTTCGCCCGACGGCCACGGATTGGCCGTGGCGATGTTCAGCGTCGGTATCCATGAATTTTTCGGCTCAGGCAGAGTCGGGCTCGGACCGTAGCCCTGCTCGATCGGAACGTCGGCCTTCTCATTGCAGGCGGTCAGGATCGAGGCGAGCGCCCCGAGCAGAAGGATGGTCTGGCTTTTGCGATGCATGTTCAGTCCTCAATGTCACCGGCAACGCGCGGGAACCGCGAATGTTCGAATGCCAAACCGGGATCACGCAGAGTTCAGCCGCACCCAATGACCTTCCCAAAACAAAAACCCCGGCACACAGGTTGCCGGGGGAGCATGACATTCCATGGTGTCGCGAAATCAGGAAACTTTCAGGTTTTCCGCCGACGCCTTGCCGCGATTTTCGACGAGTTCGTATTCGACAGTCTGATTTTCGTTGAGGGTCGAAAGCCCTGCCCGCTCTACCGCCGAGATGTGCACGAAAACATCCTTGTCACCGACCGCAGGTTTGATGAACCCATAACCCTTGGTCGGGTTGAACCACTTGACCGTACCTTTTGCCAACGTCCGTCTCCTCTTGGAAATACAAAAAAGGCGCGGCCACGCTCATCGCGTGCCACGCCGCTAGCGGGCTTCAAATGTCTTGCAGGATATAGCGTCTTCAAATTGCACAGCCGAACGGCCCAGATCCGATTGCTGCGCCAATCCCAACATGAAAATTTCGCCTTAGCAAGACGGCGTAAAGCCACAAGCGGGCTGTGGCATGTCCACCACAGGCGGGTTGAATGGCCTCAGGGCTGTGGCGGCGCGTTGACGCAAGCGGCGGATTCAGGGCAAATCGCAGGATACGATTGCAGCAAGCCCTTTTGAGTTCCCTTTTCCATGAGAATTTCAGCGCCGCGCCCGAAACTAAGTCGACTGACGATGCTGCAGGCGACTGTGGCGGGGCTCGTCGTGCTGTCCGGAGCCTCAAGCGCGAACGCGCAATTTGTGCCGGTCTTTCCCAACGTGACCGACAACGCTTCTCAGCTTTCGGTCAACGCTTCCCAATTCGATCTCGGCAGCAGCTTCCTGCAGCGGATGGGACGCGAAGCGACCTACGGTTACGCTTCACGGGATAATTCCGGCGGGGGGGGTGCATCGCAGAGCACAGCCAAACCGCACTACCCGGCCTCGGCTGGAAACTACGGGACCCGGGCTCAAACCTACGGCACCCGCGCACGCACAGCGGCACAGGGAACCTTCGTCGGCGACAAGCGCGGGACGCTCGGCGTGGTCGGCGGCATCGGCGCGACGGTCGCACCGGGACTGAATGTCGGGTTCTCGGTAGATCAGAGCAACACCTGGATCGACGTGCCGCTTGCTCTTCAAACGGCGACGCTCGGCATGACCCAGCTCGGCATCAACGCGGCCTACAGCAACGGGCCTTGGACCGTCGCGATGGCGGCGGTTCACGGCTTCGCCCGGATCAACTCGAACCGCATAACCCTGATCGGCGGCGCGGCCGCCAACTATCGCGGAACGATCGACGGCGTGCTCGGCGAACTGAACTACACCTACTCCTTCGGCCAGAGCCGGATCGTGCCCAAAGTCGCGCTCGAATATGTCTCGGCGCGGACGGATGCTTTCGCCGAAAGCGGCGGCTTTAATCCTGTCAGCGTCGCGGAAGGACATGGCGAACGCGCGCGGGTGCTGGCCGGCGCCGAGTTCGGCCATTACTGGATCATCGGCCAGCAGGCGATCGACGTGTCGGTCTATGGCAAGTTCGTCGACAACTTCACCCAGAACATCGGCGCGGTTCAGGTCAGTCTCGGAAATAACGCGATCAACGTTGCGGGCATCCGCGAAAGCCGCAACGGCGCGGATGCCGGCGCCGCCGCGTCATGGATTCTCAGCAATACCGCAAGGCTCTACGCCAACTACGACGGCCGCTTCCGCAGCGGCTTCGAGTCTCATCAGGGCACGCTCGGCGTTGAACTGAAGTGGTGAGTTGCTGCAACTGCAGCGACGCGGTCTCAGCAGCACCGTCCCGGCGAAGGCCGGGACCATAAGCACCGGCCTCCCGTTAAGCCGAGGCGATTGAAGGCGTGTTTGTAAAATTTCGCTGACAGGGATGGTGGGGCTCGCCCTTCCCC
>CAZQMD010000074.1:0-2299 GCA_964594185.1 uncultured Afipia sp.
CGACATTCACAAGGGCGAAGGCATCTCTGCGGCCGAGGTCATCATGACCCAGCTTCATGCCGGCGGAAAATTCGACCAGAATTCCTACAAGGTCTCCGGCGGCCTTCATGGCGTCGGCGTCTCGGTTGTCAACGCGCTGTCGAGCAAGCTCGAACTGCGCATCTGGCGCGCCGGCAAGGAACATTACATCGCCTTCGCGCACGGCGATTCCGTTGCGCCTCTCGAGGTTGTCGGCGATGCTCCCGAAGGCAAGCGCGGCACGGAAGTCACCTTCCTGGCCTCCTCCGATACGTTCAAGAACATCGAATACGATTTCGCGACACTGGAGCATCGCCTGCGCGAGCTCGCGTTCCTGAATTCAGGCGTCAACATCACGCTGTCCGACATGCGCCATGCGGTCGAGAAGCGCGAAGAACTGTTCTACGAGGGCGGCGTCGAGGAATTCGTCAAGTATCTCGACCGCAACAAGAAGCCCGTGGTGCCAACGCCGATCGTGATGCGCGCGGAGCAGAACGGCATCAGCGTCGAAGTCGCGATGTGGTGGAACGACAGCTACCACGAGAACGTGCTCTGCTTCACCAACAACATTCCCCAGCGCGACGGCGGCACCCATCTGGCGGGCTTCCGCGGCGCGCTGACGCGCCAGGTCACCGGCTATGCCGATGCCATGGCGAAGAAGGAAAAGATCGCGCTGACCGGCGACGACTGCCGCGAAGGCCTCACCGCCGTCCTGTCGGTGAAGGTGCCCGATCCGAAATTCTCGTCGCAGACCAAGGACAAGCTGGTGTCCTCGGAAGTGCGCCCGGTGGTCGAGAACGTGCTGAACGAGGCGCTGCAGGCCTGGTTCGAGGAACATCCCGGCGAAGCCAAGATGATCGTCGGCAAGGTGATCCAGGCGGCAGCCGCCCGCGAAGCCGCGCGAAAGGCGCGCGAGCTGACGCGCAAGAGCCCGCTCTCGGTCTCCTCGCTGCCCGGCAAGCTCGCCGACTGCCAGGAAAAGGATCCCGCGAAATCCGAGCTGTTCATCGTCGAGGGCGACTCGGCCGGCGGCAGCGCCAAGCAGGGCCGCAACCGCGAATTCCAGGCGGTGCTGCCGCTGCGCGGCAAGATCCTCAATGTCGAGCGCGTGCGTCCCGACAAGATGCTGGGCAGCGAGCAGATCGGCACGCTGATCACCGCGCTCGGCACCGGCATCAGCGACGAGTTCTCGATCGAGAAGCTGCGCTATCACAAGATCATCGTGATGACGGACGCCGACGTCGACGGCGCCCACATCCGCACGCTGCTGCTGACGTTCTTCTTCCGGCAGATGCCGACGCTGATCGAAGGCGGCTTCCTCTACATCGCACAGCCACCGCTGTTCAAGGTGACTCGCGGCAAGTCCGAGCAGTATCTCAAGGACGAGCGCGCGATGGAAGATTACCTGATCGAGACCGGCCTCGACGACTGTGTTCTGAAGCTGTCGTCGGGCGAAGACCGCAAGGGCCGCGACCTGCAGGCCCTGCTGGACGATGCCCGCGCGATCCGCGGCATCCTCAACAGCCTGCACAGCCGCTACAACCGCGCCGTTGTCGAGCAGGCTGCGATTGCCGGCGTGCTCAGCCCCCATGTGGTCGGCAACATCGAGACCGCCAATCAGGCCGCCGACTATATCGCCAAGCGCCTCGACGCGCTGGCCGATGAAGTCGAGCGCGGCTGGGTCGGACGCTTCACCGAGGGTGAAGGCTATTTCTTCGAGCGCACCGTGCGCGGCGTCAAGGATGTCGCCATCATCGACGACGCGCTGCTCGGCTCAGCCGAAGCGCGAAAGCTCGACGAGTATGCCGGACGGCTGCAGGAAGCCTATCCGCGCAGCAGCGTGCTCCGCCGCAAGGACACCGAGACGCCGATCCACGGCCCCGTCAGCCTGTTCGAGGCGGTGACCGAAGCCGGCCGCAAGGGCGTCACCTATCAGCGCTACAAAGGCCTTGGCGAAATGAACCCGCAGCAATTGTGGGAGACGACGCTCGACGTCAACGCCCGCTCGCTGCTGCAGGTCAAGGTCAAGGAAGTCGACGCCGCGGACGACATTTTCACTAAGCTGATGGGTGACGTGGTCGAACCGCGCCGCGAGTTCATTCAGGACAACTCGCTCGACGCCAACGTCGACGTGTAAAGGCGTCCCCCTCTCCATCGCGAGAGGAAAATCAAAAGCCGACATCCCATTCAGGATCGTCCCCCCGCGGGCGGGGGGGGCATCGTGGAAATTGTCCCCTCCCCCGCGGTACGGGCCCCCGAGATTCCGCCGCGCTACCTTTTG
>CAZQMD010000074.1:2309-19095 GCA_964594185.1 uncultured Afipia sp.
CGCCTGGCCACGATCAGAAAAAAACCAAACGCAGCCACCCCCGCTACACCCCCCCCCCGAAGGGCGGGGACGACATCGTGAAATTTGCCCACTCACGCGTGGTACGGACCTGCGACATTGCGCCGGTCATCATTTGGCCGGCCGCTTTGTGCTAGAACCCCGCAATGACATCCCTCGACAAGATTGCAGACAGTTCGACGGCCGAGAGTGCCATCAAAAGCGCAACCGCCACCGAATTCGTTGAGACGATCAAGCTCGCTCTTCCCATTGCGCTGACGCAACTGGGACAGATCGCCATGATGACCACCGATCTTGCGTTGATCGGGAGGCTCGGCGACACGGCGGTCGCCGCGGCATCGCTGGCGCATACGGTGTTCTTCGTCGCCTTCGTGATCGGCATGGGGCTGGTCTCGGCGGTAGCACCTCTTGCCGCGCAGGCGCTCGGCGCACGACAGCCTCGTATCGTCCGCCGCGCGCTGCGTGTCGGTCTGTGGGCGGCGCTGCTGATATGCGTGCCGATGATCATGCTGCCCCTGTTCGGCGAGCAGATTCTTCTCATGCTCGGCCAGTCAGGCGAAAACGCGAGCCTCGCGCAACATTATCTGCTCGGTCTCGCACCCGGCATGGCGCCTGCGCTGTGCTTCATGGCAATCCGCAATTTCATGGGCGCGGTCAATCGTCCCGAGCCTGGCCTCTGGATCACGCTGGCGGCGATCCCCACCAATGGCGTGCTCGGCTATGCGCTGATCCACGGCCACTGGGGCATGCCGAAGCTCGAATTGCTGGGCGCAGGCGTGGCCACCACCACGGTGAACTTCTGCATGTGCGCGGCGGCGCTATGGGTCACTTACAGCCAGCGTCCGTTCAAAAAATTTCATGTGCTCGGGCGATTCTGGAAGATCGACTGGCCGCTGATGAAGCAGCTGGTGGTGATCGGCGCACCGATCGCGATATCGTTCCTGCTGGAATACGGATTGTTCTCCGCCGCCGGCCTCCTGATGGGCCTGATCAGCACCAGCGCACTGGCCGCGCATCAGATCGCGCTGCAGATCGCGGCGATCCTGTTCATGGTGCCGTTCGGCATCGGCATGGCCGCCACCGTGCGCGTCGGACAGGCGCTTGGACGTCGCGACACGCCCGCGATCCGCCGCGCCGGTTTCGTCGCCATCGTGCTCGGCATCGTGTTCATGAGCGTGATGACGCTCGCCGTCATCGTGGTGCGGTTCGATCTGGCGCGGTTCTTCTTCGGCGACGGGCCGCAAGGTCTTGCCGCCGCCGAACTCGCGGCAACCCTGATGCTAGTCGGCGCGACATTCTTTATCGCTGACGGCATCCAGACCGTGGCAGCAGGCGCGCTGCGTGGCCTCAGCGATACGCGTGTGCCGCTGCTGCTCGCAGCCATCAGCTATTGGGCCATCGGCTTCACCTCCGCCTGTGGCCTCGCATTCTGGACCGGTCTCGGCGCAGTCGGCGTCTGGATCGGCCTGTCGATCGGCACCGGGATCTATGCCATTCTGCTGGTGCTGCGCTTCCGCAGCCTGACTTCACGGCTGAGAGTGACATCATGACCTCACAGGCCATCAACGTTCGGGGCTTCGAGCCTGACAGCGGCATGAAGGCGTTTCTGCCGGGTGCGCAGTTCGGCGACTCCTTTCGTGTCACGGTCGATGACAAGGCGCTCGATGCGCGTCAGGCGGCAGAGCGCATGTTCCTGCGCCAGCCCGGATGGATCAGCGGCCTGATGAAGCTGCGCAACGCCATCGTGTCGCCGTTCGGCCTCAAGCGGCCGACGCACCGCAAGGCGCTCGCGGCGAATTCCATCGGACCGTTTCCGGTGATCAGCGAAACACCGCAGCGGCTGGTGGCGGGCTTCGACGACAGGCATCTCGACTTCCGCGTGATTGTCGATGTGGCGGAGCAGGCTTCCCATCGTGAGGTCACCGCGACGACACTGGTGATGACCCACAACCTGCTTGGCCGGGTCTATCTCACCGCCATCATGCCGTTTCACCGCATCATCGTCCCGGCCATGCTGCGACAGATCTGACATTCTTCGAACCCGGTTGCAGGCTGCCGCGACCAAGGCTTGAGGCCGATCATCGGAACGGGCATCGTCCGTTTCGATTTCAAGCCGTTTGTCTTTTCAGCTCATGCCATTTCAAAGGATCAGTCCATGATATCCCGCCGCGCATTCGCGAGCCTTATTGCCCTGACCGCAGTGACGGCCGCCTCGCCCGTATGGGCTCAGACCGCCAGGACCACCCTGTTCAAGGTCGTCACCACCAAGGACGAGATCATCATCGGCCTGTCGGACGCCGAACTGAAAGCGCTTGGCGGCAATGACGCGGGCGCAGTGGCGCAGGCACTTATCCAGAAGGGCACTCTCACGGTCTGGCAGTACGGCGTTAAACGCGGCCCGAACAACGAGCCCCAGCAGGCGCCCACCGCAAAGATCGGCCTCATCGCCAATACATCACTGCGCGTCGAGCCATACACCACGCCGTATGCCATCCTTCCGCACGACTGAGGTGGCCGGGCACCATTGACCAGGATCAAGGGCTGCGGCACCATTGGCGCGATATCTAAACTCTTATCGTTTTGTCTCCGGGAGTTTGACGATGTCTTTGCTGGTGCGTTTGCTGCTGTTTCTCGCGGCCCCTATCACCGCCCTGTTTGTTTCGCGCGACGCGCTCAACTTCGACGTTATCCAGACGATGGTCGCCGTCGTGCTGGCGGCTCTGATTGTATTTGTCTTTGCGTTCTGGCCGTATCGTCCGAAATCGAAAAATTGATAGCGGCTCAGGGCTTCATCCGCTCCAGCGCCTGTTGCATCGGCACGGGCGAAACCTTGATGAAGCCGGAGAACGGCTGATCCATATCGAAGATCAGATTGATCGCCACCGATACCGACAACGCGGCGAGAAAGAACGCCGCGATCACAGTGCCGTTGAGAGGCGCGAAGATCCCGCGGCACAGAAACAGCACGCTGACCCAGAAAATGCCGACAATCAGGAACGGGCGCGGTGTCGCGTTGACCTGCTGGACGGACAGAAGACGGCTGGTGCGCTTCAAATCCCGGATGAGGTCGAGGGCATTCCTGCGGCCTTCGGTGTCGACTGCGCTTTTGGGCGCGAACAGGCGCAGGCTGCCTTCGATCTCATCGAGCAGCCCGACCGACTCCGCGGCATCAGTCGTGGTCTGCGGCCCGCGATCGGTCCATAACTGCGCGATCTTTTGCGCCGCGAATGTACGCAGTTGCTCGCGCATGCTGGCCGCGTCGGAGCCGAAATGCACAAGCTCGCGGTCGAGCAACGTGAGATTGGCACTGAACTGCTGAACTTCCTGACTTCGCAGATCGAAACTCGATTTGGTGTTGGCGACCAGGAGGCCAAGGACGAGTGCCGCCAGCAGCGCCACGACGCCCATGACGTTATGGACCGATTTGCCGGTTTCGTCGGTCCGGTGATGATTGGGCAAAAAGCCACGAACTGCGAAGCCCAGCAGCCCCGCCCCGAAGATACAGATGAAAGCAATCAAGCCGGCGCCGGTGAACATGACTGTATCGGGTCTGAACAGGCGGGAGTGTTGGTTTGTCAGGGTGACGAAGGGTCAACCCGCAGCCCGCTGGATGTCAAGGTGGCTGGCATGAAGCGCCGTGGGTTGAACCCCGCGCTCAGGATGCCTAGTCTGCCGCCCGACGAACAGGACAACAACAATGGCGAATGAAACCGCAACGCTGGCCGCTTATGTCGCGAACCTCAGATACGAGGACATTCCCGAGGACGTGCTGGAACGCGCCAAGGCGCTGACGCTCGATTTTCTCGGCAGCGCCGTGCGGGCGCGGAGCGAAGCGGAGTCGACGCCGTCCCTGCTGGCCATGCTGGCGACCCTCGGTCTCGACAGCAAGGGCGGCGCGACCGTGTGCGGCGATGCCAAGACCTATACGCCCGCCATTGCCGCACTGCTCAATGGCGCGCTCGGCCACTCGCTCGATTTCGACGATACCCATGCGGATTCCTCGCTGCATCCCAGCGCGCCCGTTGTTCCGGCCGCCTTCGCCGTCGGCGAGATCATGGGATCGAGCGGCCGCGATGTGCTGACCGCCATCGTTGCGGGCTATGAAGTGTGCTGCCGTCTCGGCAACGCGCTGGACCCGACGTCGCATTATGCCAAGGGCTTTCATCCGACCGCCACCGCCGGCACCTATGGCGCGGCGGCCGCAGCTGCGAAACTTTACAAGCTCAGCGCCGAGCAGATCGCTTCTGCGTTCGGTGTTTCCGGCAGTCAGGCCGCAGGCTCGCTGCAATTCCTGGTCAACGGCGCCTGGAACAAGCGCTATCAGGTCGGCGCGGCCGCGATGAACGGTGTGGTCGCCGCATCACTGGCGCGTGAGGGATTCATCGGCGCAACCGAATCCGTTGAGGGCAAGCATGGCCTGCTCGTCGGCTACAGCGACAACGCACATCCGGAAAAAGCAACAGCCGGTCTCGGCAGTGTCTATGAGACCATGAAGATCGGCGTGAAGCCGTATCCGAGCTGCCGCTACACCCACGCCGCCATCGACGCACTGATCGCCATGCGCCGCGAACACAATCTGACGCCGGAGACCATCAAGAGCGTCGAGATCGGCCTGCATCGCAACGGCATCACCCTCACCGGCGATGCCGCAACCAAACGCCACGCGCGCAGCATCGTCGGCGGACAGTTCTCGATGTTCTTCACCGGCGCGCTCGTACTCGATCAGGGCTCGTTCGGCTGGGACGATTACAAGCGGCTCGGCGATCCTGCCATCGAGGCGCTGGCCGATCGTATCGAGGTGGTGCAGGACGCCCGCCTCGAAGGCAAAAGCCATCCGTTCGGCGCGCGGGTCTCCATCGTCAGCGGCGAAGGCACGCTGGAACGCCTGATCCCCGATCCGTCGGGCGAACCAGCGTCGTTTCCGGATACCGTCGCGATGCAGCAGAAATTCCTGCAGCTTGCCCGGC
This sequence comes from uncultured Afipia sp., assembly GCA_964594185.1. GTDB lineage: Bacteria > Pseudomonadota > Alphaproteobacteria > Rhizobiales > Xanthobacteraceae > Afipia. Next base: position 7,295 of record CAZQMD010000074.1, read on the forward strand.
CCGTGCTGAACGACCGCGCCGACCGCTTTGCCGATGCCATCCTGTCGCTGGACAAGTTCGACCACATCGACCGGGTGACTTCGCTTGCGCGACTCTGAGTCGCATCGCGCGGACTGCATGCGGATCAGGCATTTCCAAAAGAAGGTCTGCCTGAACGAAAGTCGGGACCGGGCCGTCTGGAATCGGTCGCATTCGCTGTCTATCATCGGCGACGAATGACGGACTGCGCAGGAGCAAGTTGACGTGATGGCGACACTGGGACTCGACCGCGCCTCCTTGAGCAATCTTCTCACCACGCTGACCGAGCGGGGGCGCAGCCTGCTTGGCCTGTCGAACGGCGCGCGGGCGATGTCGCAGGCCGAACTGATCGGGCTGGGCGAGACTTTGCTTTCACGACGCGGCGAGGCCACCGGCGTGGCACTGGCCAATACGCTGCTTGCCGGATATTCCGCCGCGAGCGAAGCCGATCAGCTCGCCTTTCTCAATGCGCTTGCCGATCTGTTCGGCCCCGACATGGACGAACTAAACGCTGCGCTCGCCACCGTGCGCGACAAGGGCACCTCGCCCGAGGCGCTGGCCGGACTTTTGAAGGCGGCAGAGCCGCGCCGGCAGGAACTGATCCGCCGCCTCAATCTCGCGCCGGGCGGCACTGCCGCGCTGGTGCGGATGCGCGAAGCGCTGCTGGCGCAGATCAAGGATCATCCGCCGCTCAAGCATGTCGACAACGATTTCGTGCATCTGTTCGCGTCGTGGTTCAACAGAGGATTTCTCGTGCTGCAACGGATCGACTGGACCACGCCCGCCAACATCCTGGAAAAGATCATCCGCTATGAGCAGGTGCACGCCATCACCAACTGGGATGACCTGCGCAGCCGTCTCGCCCCAAGCGACCGGCGCTGCTACGGCTTCTTTCATCCGCAATTGGTCGATGAGCCGCTGATCTTCGTTGAAGTGGCGCTGACCCGCGACAGCCCGGCGGCGATCGCCCCGCTGCTCGATCTCACCCGCGCGCCGATCCCGGCAACCGACGCAACGACGGCGGTGTTCTATTCAATCTCGAACACCCAGAAGGGCCTTGGCGGGATTTCCTTCGGCAACTTCCTGATCAAGCAGGTGGTCGAGGAGATGAAACGTGAACTGCCCAATGTGCAGACCTTCGTCACGCTCTCGCCCGTTCCCGGCTTTGCAGCGTGGCTCAACCGCGAGCGCGCGTCGGAGACATCAGCGCTGATCGATGCACCGGCCCGCGCAACACTTGCCGCGCTCGATACGCCGAACTGGGCGGATGATCCCGAGACCGCCGAGCGGGTGAAGGGCGTGATGCTGCCGCTTGCGGCTTACTATTTCATCGAAGCCAAGGGCTCGCGAGGACATCCGCTCGATCCGGTGGCGCGATTCCATCTCGGAAATGGCGCACAGCTCGAGCGGCTGAATTTTCTCGGCGACCGCTCCGAGAAGGGGATGCAGCAATCCCACGGGCTGATGGTCAATTATCTTTACGCGCTGGACAAGATCGAAGCGAACCACGAAGCCTTTGCCGAAAAGGGTCAGGTTGCAACGTCGCCCGCGGTTCGTAAGATGCTGCCGGTCCGCGCGCTCGCGGAGACCTCGGCGAGCGCGTAAACCGTAAATCGCAAGCAAGTCCCCCGTCGTCATGGCCGGGCTTGTCCCGGCCATCCACGCCTTGGCGATCTCCAAGAAAGACGTGGATACCCGCGACAAGCGCGGGCATGACGAAACAGAGATTGATTGGAGCAACACCATGAGCTGGATGCCCTCAAACGATCCGATCCTCGGCGATCCGCAAACCTGCGATGCACTCGACCTCATCATCGTGCCGCGCACGCGCGACCTGGGTGACGGCTTTGCGGTGCGCCGCGCGCTGCCCCACGGGAAGCGGCAAATGGTCGGCCCCTTCATCTTCTTCGATCACTTCGGCCCGGTGCAGTTCGTCGCCGGCAAGGGCATGGACGTGCGGCCGCATCCGCATATCGGCCTCGCCACCGTCACCTATCTGTTCGACGGCAGCATCATGCACCGCGACAGCGAGGGCAACATTCAGGAAATCCAGCCTGGCGCGATGAACCTCATGACCGCCGGACGCGGCATCGCGCATTCCGAGCGCACGCCAGACGTGCAGCGCGCCAACGGGCAAAAGATGCTGGGCCTGCAAAGCTGGATCGCGCTCCCCGCCGGAAAGGAAGAAATCGCGCCGTCGTTCCAGCATTTCGCCGCCGCCACACTGCCGGAAGTCCACGACACCGGCTTCAGGGCGCGCATCATCGCCGGCTCATCGTTCGGCGTGAAATCGCCGGTCGATATGGTCTCGGAATGGTTTTACACCGAGGTGACATTGGACGAGGGCATGCGCGTGCCGCTCGATGCCGATCACGAAGAGCGCGCGATCTATATCGTCGATGGTGAGATCGAGATCGCCAATGAGAAATACGAAGGCCCGAAGCTTTTGATCTTCCGCCCCGGCGACCGGATCACCGTCAAGGCCGCGCGCCCGACGCGGATGATGTTCCTTGGAGGTACGGCGCTGGAAGGTCCGCGCCATGTCTGGTGGAATTTCGTTTCCTCCAGCAAGGAGCGCATCGAAGAAGCCAAGGCCGACTGGAAGGCTGGCCGCTTCGCCCATGTCCCGAACGAGCACGAATTCATTCCATTACCGGAGTGAGGGCGCAGATGCACGCCCTCACCAGCCGGATTTATCTCTCATTTTCAGACGAGCCATTCCATGAGCGAGAATATCGATCGCCTGATTGCGCAGATCAAACTGCTCAACGGCGAACTTGAGGCCGAGTTCGCGATCCGCCGCGCCAGGCTGCGCTACACCTTGCAGGGCACCCGCGCTGTCTTCGAAGAGGAAATCCTCCGCGCCCACCGCGAATTGCGGGTCGGACTGGCGAAATACATCTTCAATGCGAACCTGCTGACCGTCATCACCGCGCCGGTGATCTATGCGATGATCGTTCCGTTCGTGATCCTCGACATCACCATCACCATCTACCAGTGGATCTGTTTCCCGGTCTACGGAATCGAGAAAGTGAAGCGCAGCGACTATTTCATTTTCGACCGCTATCACCTCGCCTATCTGAATATTCTCGAAGCGATCAACTGCGCCTACTGCTCGTACGGCAACGGCCTGATGGCCTATGCCAGCGAGATTTCCGCGCGCACCGAACAGTACTGGTGTCCGATCAAGCACGCACGCAAGGCGATCTCGTCACACCAGCACTATATCGGCTTCGCCGATTTTGGCGACGCGGAAGCCTTCCGCAAGAAATACGGGCACCCCGATGCCTCTGTGAAAGATCAGAAGACGGTATAACCGCCGTCGATCACGATCATGTCCGCAGTGTGATAGGCCGAGGCCTTGCTCATCAGATAGACCGCAATGCCGCCGAAATCCGACGGCTCGCCAAAGCGGCGCATCGGAATGCGCGGCATCACGTTATCGACGAACTTGTCGTTCGCCATCAACCCCTGCGTCATATCGCTCTTGATCCAGCCCGGCAGGATCGCATTCGCGGTGACGCCGTAACGCGCCAGCTCGACCGCAAGCGCGCGGACCAGCGCATTGATCGCCGCCTTGGTGCCGGCATAGTGCTCGTTGCGCGCGGTGCCGAACAGCGACGCCATGCTCGATGTCGCCACCAGCCGCCCGAATGCATCGCCGCCAGCTGCGCGTTCGGTCATGTGCCGTGCCGCCACCTGAAAGACATGGAACACACCGTCGAGATTGGTGGCGAACATCTTGCGCCAGTCTTCTTCCGAGCGGTCGATAAAGGACTGGCGGCCACCGCCGCCGATACCGGCATTGGCGAAACAGCCATCGACACGGCCGAATGCATCGAGTGTCGCCTTCATCGCTGCCTTGACTGACGCAGCATCGGTGACGTCGCACACCCGCGCCTCGGCCTTGCCGCCTTTTGCGGTGATGGCAGCCAGCGCCTTCGCATTCTTGTCCGCGTTGCGGCCCCAGATCGACACCGTAGCACCGGCATCAGCCAGTGCCTGCGCAATGCCGAGGCCGATGCCGCCGTTGCCGCCCGTCACCACCGCCACGCGCCCGCTCAGATCGAAAATGCTCATGCTGTTTCAACTCCCGTTTGATCTTGTCTGGCAATCACCTTGGCCAATCGGCCCCGTGAAATCAAACACCGTCCTGCTGTTTCACGGGTCTTCCGCCATGCGAAATAAATGTTCGCAGCGCATGGCTGATATCGTGACTGCGCCAGCGCGCGCCGTTTACAGCCCATCCGGTTTCCGGAATAGTCGCGGCGAAACGCGCGCGGCTGCAACTGCCGACGTCGCGATCAATCAACCCATCAAGCGAGGAACGCATGCAGTTCAATCATTGCCGGCTGGAATTCGACGGACCGGTCGCCACCCTTGTGCTCGATCATCAGGAGGTCATGAACGCGGTGTCTGTCGACATGCTCGCGGGCCTGTCCGAGGCGATGGAAACTCTCGAGGAGAAGCGCGCGGAGGTTCGCTGCCTCGTGATTACCGGCGCGGGGAAGGCGTTCTGCACCGGCGCCAATCTTCAGGGCCGCAACAATCAGAGCGGCAAGCGCCAGAGCGCGGGTACCACGCTGGAGACTGCGTTTCATCCATTCCTGCGCCGCCTGCGCGACCTGCATTGCCCGATCGTCACCTCGGTCAACGGACCGGCGGCAGGTGCGGGCATGAGCTTCGCGCTGATGGGCGACATCATCGTCTGCGCGCGGTCGTCCTATTTCCTGCAGGCGTTCCGGCGCATCGGCCTCGTGCCCGATTGCGGATCGACCTGGATCCTGCCGCGCCTGATCGGCAAGGCGCGCGCCGTCGAATTGTCGCTGCTTGGCGAGCGGCTGCCCGCCGAGAAGGCCCTGGAATGGGGACTGGTCAATCGCGTGGTCGATGACGCGGCGCTGGCCGAAGAGACTAAAAAGCTCGCGCACGATCTCGCCAACGGGCCGACCGTCGCGCTGTCGCTGATCCGCAAGCTGTATTGGGAGAGCGAGAACAATTCGTTCGAGGAGCAGCTCGATCTGGAACAAAGTTCTCAGCGCATCGCAGGACGCAGCGAAGACTTCAAGGAAGGCGTCGGCGCGTTTCTGGAAAAGCGGCCGGCGAAGTTCACAGGCCGCTGATCGGCGCAACCGACTGCTTAAGGAACAGGCCGCGCGGGACACTGCGCGGCCTGTTTTGTCTCTGGTCTGTGCGCACTGGCGAGGCAATCCGCCCTCACATTCTCATCCCGCGCAGAACATCGCCGAGGCGCGTGACTGTCATAAAAATCTCTTTTACCTGCGCGTTGCCGTCGTCTAGGAGAAACGAGCCTCCATCGATGGACGTCCCGCGTGGCCTTTTCTTCCAATCCCGCCTCGAATCCCAACATCAGGCTGCGAAAATGGCTACGCGACATCCTGTCCGCCGGTGCACCGAGCGTCCTGACCGTCACATTCGGCCTGTCCTATGCGGTTCTGATCTTTTCCGGACCGCTGGTGCCGTATTTGCCCTACGGAATCGCGGCGACCTTTATCGCAACTGCGGTCATCGCCGCCGTCATCGCACTCGGCAGTTCCTTTCGCTTCGCAATCGGCGCGCCTGAAACCTCCACGGCCGCGGTGACAGGCATCCTGTCCGCCTCGCTGGTGGAGCACATCACGGCGGCCAATCCATCGGCGCCACTGCTCGCGCCGGTGCTGATGACTTTGGCCGGCGCCACGATCATCACCGGTCTTGTGCTGTGCGGGATCGGGCTGACACGAGTCGGTCGCGCAATTCGCTACGTCCCGTATCCTGTCATCGGCGGCTTTCTTGGCGCCACAGCTTGCCTGATCGTGCTGGGCGGCATCCGCGTCATCACGGACCGCCATGTCCGATTCGACAATCTCGGCCAATTCGCAAACGCGACAACGATCCAGCAATTGTTTGCAGGCTGTGCGCTCGCCTTCGCCATCTATCTGACGTGGCATCGCTCCCGCAATCCGCTTGCCCTGCCCGCAATCCTGGTCGGTGGCGTGGTGGCCGCACACGTCATGTTCAACGCCATGGGAATATCCGCTCAGGACGCACAGGCCCTTGGCTGGACATTCCCGTCGCCGCCGCGCGCCAGCCTGATTCAGCCATGGCATCTCAACGATATTCAGCAATTTCCCTGGCAAGCCCTGCCCGGATTGCTGGGCAACCTTGTCGCCGTGATCTTCGTCACCGCCATCAGCACGCTGTTCAACACAACGGGCATTGAAGTCGCGACCCACCGCGAAGCCAATCTCGAACGCGAACTCAGCGTGACGGGTCTTGCAAATATCCTGTCAGGACTTCTCGGCGGCTATTCCGGTTGCATCTCTCTCAGCCGTTCGGTGCTGAGCTTCAATACCGGTGCACGCGGCCGTCTGCCGGGACTGACAGTCGCCGCCATTGCGGGCCTGATGCTGGTGGCCGATCCCGCGCTGCTCACACACATGCCGAAATTCGTGCTCGGCGGCCTGCTGATTTATCTGGGTGTCGATCAGCTCAACCGCTGGATCGTTGTGTCGCGGCAACGGCTGAGTGCAGTCGAGTACCTGTCTCTGCTCGCCATCATCATTATCATCGTGGAATGGGGCTTCGTTGCCGGCGTTCTGATCGGAACGGTCATCGGCTGCGCGACATTCGCGCTGAGCGCATCTCGCATCAACTCGATCAAGTTCGCCTTCAATGGCCGCGAATATCGCAGTTCGCTGGATCGATCGCGCGACGAACTCGCGTTGCTGGATGTTCACGGCCGCGCGCTTCATGGCCTCGGTCTTCAGAGTTATCTTTTCTTCGGCTCTGCCAACCGCCTTTATCAGCACGTCAAGCTCCTGCTGGAGCGCCATCCGGACTGCCGCTATCTCGTTTTCGATTTCCGCCTCGTCACCGGCATCGATTCATCGGCCGCTTACAGCTTTGCCCAGATCAAGCGCAGCGCCACCGAGAAGGGTGTGCGGCTTCTCCTCGTCAACCTGCCTCGCGCGGCGGAAAAGATTTTGCGATCAAGCGATTTCCTGTCCTATGAAGTCAAGGTGATGCCCGAGCTCGATCACGCACTGGAATGGTGCGAGAATGAAATCATTTCCCAGCATCGCGGCCCGGAGCAGGACGAAGGCGATCTTCAGAACTGGTTCACCGATATTCTCGGCGACGCCAAGGACGCGGAGGATCTGGCGCATCGCTGCGAGCGCATGGACGTCCTTGGGTCCGACGTGATCGTGCGTGCAGGCGATCCCGCGGACTCCATGCTCTTTATTTTGAACGGCCGTGTCGGAATCATGATCGACACCGGCGATGGTCACATGACCCGCGTCCGGAGCCTTGGCCGATATACGACGGTCGGGGAAATGGGGCTTGTCGCACGCCAGCCACGCAGCGCGACGATCAAGGCTGAAACCCGCAGCACGCTCTATATCCTCTACGCCAGTTCGCTGGAGGAAATCATGGCCACCAATCCGGCGCTTGGGCAGAAGCTGCTGACCTATTTCATGCAGGTCATGGCAGAACGGCTGGCGTTCGCCAGCCGCACCATTGGTGTGTTGCGCCGCTAAAGGCGCTTCATCGGGATATCAGAAAACGAAATCTGCGAACGTCAGGCCACGTGGCTCATGAACGCTTCGCGGCGGCCAGCCATGCGCTCGGCAGCAACCTTGGCCTCTTCGCGGGTCGAGGTCGCAAACGTCCGGTATTCCAGATCGAGCGTCGTCGCAGAATCGCGCTTGCCAAACCACGAAGCGAAGGACTTCGGCCCCGAGGTGATGGACGACAGTGCGTGCGCAATGTTGTCAGTGGCCTCGAATGCGAATAACGCGCCCGAGGACGCGTGCCTGACCTCGAAAATGCCGGGTCCGATCGGCGCTTGCAGCGTCTCTCCCCTGGCGGCTTTCGGATAACGCTTCCACTCGCTCCAGGTCGTGATCATGGTGTCCTTCCGCCGCGCCGCGCGCGTTACTCATACACATGGCCGAACTGCCCGGCACAACCGGGAACAGTTGCAACACACACAACCGGCAATAGTTCCGGCCATAATTCTCTTTTCGCATATGGATGCGAGCCGCCGTGTCTTCAAGAACAATCGCGGTTAACGCCAGCTCACCCAATCGTGAACAGTCCGCGCCTTAAACCGGCAATCCGGCCGCCTGCGCCAGTTCCTTCAGCGAGGTCTGCGGGCGCGCGCCGATATGCTGGATCACCTCGGCTGCGGCGAGCGCGCCGAGCCGTCCGCACTGCTCGTGATTGAGGCCGCGGACGAGGCCGAACAGAAAACCGGCAGCGAACAGGTCGCCCGCCCCGGTCGTGTCCACCACCTGCTTCACCGGAGATGCCGGAACCGGCGTCACCTTGTCCTTCGCCGCCACCACGCAACCCTTTTCGCTACGGGTGACAACCGCGAGCGTCGCATCGCTGCGCAGCTGCACCAGCGCCTTGTCGAAGTCTTCGGTCTGATACAGCGAAGTCAGCTCGGCCTCGTTGGCAAAAACCAGATCGACGGTCTTGCTGCGAATGAGATCGAGAAACTCGTCGCGATAGCGGCCGACGCAGAAGGCGTCGGACAGCGTCAGCGCCACGCTGCGCTTGTTCTCGTGCGCGATCTTCGAGGCCTTGAGAAACGCTTCCTTCGCATTGGCCGGGTCCCACAGATAACCTTCAAGGTAAACGATCGAGGACGCTGCGATCTGCGCCGGATCGATATCGGCGGGCGACAGATCCTGCGCCGCGCCGAGATAGGTGTTCATGGTGCGCTCGCCGTCCGGCGTCACCAGGATGTAGGAACAGCCGGTCGCGGGACCGCCGGTCGCGGCTGCGGTCGTGAACGTCACATTCGCCGCGCGGATGTCATGGGTGTACATGCCGCCGATCTGGTCGTCCTTGACCTTGCCGATATAGGCTGCCCGTGCGCCGAAACCCGCCACGCCGAAAATGGTATTCGCCGCCGAGCCGCCCGACATTTCGGTGGCCGGTCCCATGGCCTGATAAATCGCGGCAGCCCGCGCCTCATCGATCAGCGCCATCGATCCCTTGGCCATGCCATGCTGACCGAGAAACGCATCGTCGGTTCGCACCAGAATATCGAAGATGGCGTTACCGATCCCGAGAACGTCGTATGTCGCTGCGGTCATTAATGATATTCCTGCTAATGTGGTGGCGCGCCAGTTCGCATAGTGGCGGCAGAAAGCTCTGTATGCGAACTTGCGAGCCGAAAACACATTAGAATTATTATTGCTGGTGCCCTTTTGAATCCGAAGTTCGCTCCGGTATCCGCTGCAATACGAGGCGAACTTCGGATTCAGGGCACCAGGGCGCGCGAAACCGGCAAAAGCTGGTATTTCAGGGAATGGAAAAGGGCCTTGAGCAGGCCCCTGAATGACCGGGCGACCTATCACGACAATGCGCCCGCCAGCAAGCATGTGATCCCCAGAATACTCGAAGAATAGTTCGATGATCCGTCACATCCTGACCGTCTCCACCGGAACGCTGGCCTCGCGCACGCTGGGATTTACGCGCGATGCGCTGATCGCAGCATTGCTCGGCGCCGGGCCGATCGCGGACGCATTTCTGGTGGCGTTCCAGTTCATCAATGTAACGCGCCGCTCTTTCACCGAAGGCGCGCTGAACGCGGCGCTGGTGCCGCATTATCTGCGCGTGCGCGAAACCGAAGGCGCGGTTGCCGCCGCCGCTTTCGCGGGCCGCGCGCTCGGCGCCGTCAGCCTGATCCTGATCGTGATCGCACTCTTTCTGACCGCTCTGATGCCCCTGGTGATTTCACTGCTGGCGCCGGGCTTCGTCGGTCAGGAGACGCTGCAACTCGCGATCACCAATGCGCGGCTGATGATGCCCTATTTCGCATTCGTCGGCCCATCGATTGTGATGATGGGCGTTTTGAATGCCGAACATCGTTTCATGCTCACCGCCTTTTCTCCAGTGCTGTTCAACTTCACCATGATTGTCGTGCTGGTCGTGCTGCTGATATGGCCGCACGATCCGCTGTTCTCGGCCACTGTCATTGCAGGCGCGGTCGGCGTTGCCGGCTGCTTGCAGATGCTGATCCTGGTGCAGCGCAGGCCGTGGCGCGACGGCGTCGCGACGCCGATTCGAGTCTCATTCGATCCGCAGATCCGCGGATTTCTGCGCAAGGGCATTCCCGGCATGGTCGCCAATGCCGGGCCGCAGTTTCTGATCGTGGGCGGCGCCATCATCGCATCGAGCACGCCCGCCGCTGTGTCGTGGCTGTACTTCGCCAATCGCCTGATCGAACTGCCGCTCGGCATGGTCGGCGTCGCGATGGGCACGGTGCTGGTGCCGGAATTGACCCGCGCCATCCGCAATGATGACCGTCCCGCGCTGATGCAGGCCGAGTCGCGCGGGGCCGAACTTGCGACCGCGCTGGTTTTACCGGCGGCGCTCGGCCTGATCCTGCTCAGCCAGCCGATTATCCGCGTGCTGTTCGAACGCGGTGCCTTCACGCCAGCGGATACGATTGCCACGGCACAGGCGCTTTCGATCCTTGCGCTGGGCTTGCCCGCGCACGTTCTGGTCAAGGTGCTGGCACCGGCCTTTTTCGCTCGCGAAGACACCAAGACACCGCTGGTAGCGACCGTGTCCGGCGTTATCGTTGCGGTGATCTGCGGACTGCTGTTCGGTCACACCTATGGCGCAAGCGGCGTCGCTGCCAGCATTTCGCTCGGTGCATGGTTCTGCGCAGCGGTTCTGGCATGGCGCGGCACCACGACATTCGGCTTCTCCATCGACGCCACCGCACGGCGGCGGCTGCCGCGGATCGCGGTCTGCGCGGCCGCGATGGGCGCGATGCTTTTCCTTGCGGAATCCTTCGTCGCGCCGGTGACGGCGACGGCCGGTTTTATGGCCCAGATCACCATTCTCGGTGGACTGGTCGCGGCCGGCATCTCGTTTTACGGCCTGCTGCTGGACCTGTTGGGCGTGGTGAACTGGGGCGAAGCGATCAGCAATTTGCGCGATGGGCGCTTGCGCGACTAGCGGATGCGCGGCTAAAGACGCGCATCAAAACACGGTCGCCACACGGCGGCGCGGGAACGATCAAAATGGCTGCAAAAGAACTGGTTTTTTCGGGCGTCCAGCCGACGGGCAATCTGCACCTCGGCAACTATCTCGGCGCCATCGTCAACTTCGTGAAACTCCAGAACACCCACAACTGCATCTATTGCGTGGTGGACCTGCATGCCATTACCGTCTGGCAGGACCCAGCCGAGCTGACCCGCAACATCCGCGAAGTGACTGCCGCGTTCATCGCCGCCGGCATCGATCCGAAGAAGCACATCGTGTTCAACCAGAGCCAGGTGTCCGAACACGCCGAACTGGCCTGGGTGTTCAACTGCGTGGCGCGGCTCGGCTGGCTGAACCGCATGACCCAGTTCAAGGAGAAAGCGGGCAAGGATCGCGAAAACGCGTCCGTCGGCCTCTATGCCTATCCAAACCTGATGGCGGCGGACATTCTGGTCTATCGCGCGACGCACGTTCCGGTCGGCGAGGATCAAAAGCAGCATCTCGAACTGGCGCGCGACATCGCGCAGAAGTTCAACAACGACTTTTCCGACTCGATCCGCACGCATAACTTTGGCGAGAAATTTTTCCCGCAACCGGAGCCGCTGATCACCGGACCCGCCACGCGCGTGATGTCGCTGCGCGACGGCACCAAAAAAATGTCGAAGTCGGACCCGTCCGACTATTCACGCATAAACCTCACCGACGACGCCGACGGCATCGCGCAGAAGATTCGCAAGGCCAAGACCGATCCGGAGCCGGTGCCGAGCGAG
>CAZQMD010000075.1:0-19022 GCA_964594185.1 uncultured Afipia sp.
CCAAGCTGCTCGACGGCGTCGAAGGCATCGCGCAGGTGCGCTTTACCGGACAGGACGTGATCCGCCATGAACTGGTGGCGCGCATCGTCAACGCCTATGAAGGCGCACCGAAAACATCCGGTACAGGCAAATCCTGAAACACGACCACTGACATGACATCCGCCAACATTCCTGCGACCGAAGTGCTTGTCACGGCAGACTGCTGGGCTGGCGGGAGCAGCGCGGAAACCATCGTTCACCGCGCCATCGAGGCTGCCGCATCCATGGTCGATGCCGACACCGCCGACGCCGAGGTTGCCGTCATGCTGACCGACGACGCAGGAATCCGCACCCTCAACAAGAACTGGCGCGGTATCGACAAGCCCACCAACGTCCTGTCATTTCCGGCGCTGCAGCCGGAGCGCGTGCGCGACGATGACGATGTGCCGCGCATGCTTGGCGACATCGCAATCGCCTATGAGACCACGCGCAAGGAAGCCGATACCGAGCACAAGCCGTTCGATCACCATCTCAGCCATCTGGCGGTGCATGGCTTCCTGCATCTGATAGGCTACGATCACGAGAACGATAACGACGCCGAGGTCATGGAAGGCCTCGAACGCGATATTCTTGCGCAGCTCGGAATTCCGGACCCTTATGCGCACGACGATCAGGTGAACTAAGTGCCCGAACCCCTCGCTGCCAAATCCGACAACGATCGCAACGGCCAGCAACGGCCGGGCAATCTGCCGGTGCCTGTGCAACAGGGCGAGGTGCTGCGTCCGTCCTCCGAACTGTGGCTGATGCGTGCGCTGCGTGCGCTGTTCGGCTGGAAGGCCGGCTCTGCGCGCGCCGACCTTCAGGTGGTGCTCGACGCGACCACCCCGGACGAGACGAGTTTCACCACGGTCGAGCGCACCATGCTGCGCAATATTCTCGACCTGCACGAACGGCGCATCGCCGATGTCATGGTGCCGCGTGGCGATATCGTCGCGGTCAAGCGCGACATCTCCCTTGGTGAGTTGATGAGCCTGTTCGAAAGCGCGGCTCATTCGCGTCTCGTGGTCTATAACGACACGCTCGACGATCCCGAAGGCTTCGTGCACATCCGCGATCTGCTCGGCTTCATGACTTCAAAAGCCAAGGTCGATGACGAGATCAATGCCAAGCGCAAGAAGCCATTTCCCGCAGGCCTCGATCTGCGCTCGGTCGACCTGCGCATGAAGCTCGCCGACGCCAGCATCATGCGCAAGCTGATCTACGTTCCGCCCTCGATGCCCGCGATTGATCTGCTGGCCCAGATGCAGGCGACCCGCATTCATCTGGCACTGGTGGTTGACGAATACGGCGGCACCGACGGGCTGGTGTCGATCGAGGACATCGTCGAACAGGTGGTCGGCGAGATCGACGACGAACACGACGGCGACGAAGCGCCGTCCGTGGTCAAGCAAGCCGACGGATCGTTCATTGCCGACGCGCGCGCCAGCCTCGAAGACGTTCAGTCCGTGGTAGGCGAGGAATTCGACACCGGTGAAGCAGGTGAAGAGGTCGACACGCTCGGCGGCTATCTGGTGACGCAGGTCGGCCGCCTGCCGGTACGTGGCGAAATCATCGCAGGGCCGGGCGATTTCGAGATCGAAGTGCTCGATGCCGATCCACGGCGCGTCAAGCGCGTGCGCATCGGCACGCACAAGGACCGCTCCAACCTGCGTCATCGCGAACTGCGCCGCCGCGAAGCCGCAGCCGATGCGGCGCAGGCCCAAAGCAACGATCCCGCCAATCCGGCGCCACCCAGCGACGGTGCCGGCAGCCGATGATATCGTTCCGCGCGCTCATCGCCGCTGTTCTCCTGTCATGGGGCTGGAAACGCGCGGCACTCGCATGGATCGCCGGCGCGCTCTCCGCGCTTGCGATGGCGCCGTTCAACGCGTGGCCTATTCTGTTTTTGACCATCCCGATCGTGGTCTGGCTGATCGACGGCGCGGGCGCCGGTCGTCTCGGTGGCATTCCGGCCGCTGCCCTCAGCGGCTGGTGGTTCGGCTTCGGCTATTTCACGGCAGGACTCTACTGGATCGGCTACGCCTTCCTTGTCGATGCTGAGACGTTCGCGTGGCTGCTACCCTTCGCGGTGATGGGACTGCCGGCGGGCCTCGCGCTGTTCATGGCGCTCGGCTTTGCGCTGGCGCGGCTGATATGGGTGCCCGGCGCATTCCGCATTCTCAGCCTCGCAAGTGCTCTCACATTCAGCGAGTGGCTGCGCGGACATGTCCTCACCGGCTTTCCGTGGAATGCATTCGGCTATGCGCTGACCGAACCGCTTGCACTGGCGCAAAGCGCTGCACTGGTCGGGCTGTGGGGACTGACCTTCATCGCGCTTGTCGTGTTCGCAAGCCCCGCAGTGATCGCGGACGACCGTACCCTCACACGCCGTCCGTGGATGGCGCTCACTGTCTCACTTCTCGTTCTCGCTGCGATGGGCATCTACGGCGCGCTCAGACTGAGCCGCCATCCCACACAGTTCGCAGACGGTGTGAAGCTGCGCCTGATGCAGCCGAACCTGCAGCAGGACGTGAAATTCAATTATTCCGCACGACAGATGGTGATGGAGAAATATCTGTCGCTGTCGGACCGCGCGACCGGGCCGCAATCAAGCGGCGTCCGCGACGCCACCATTTTGATCTGGCCCGAATCCGCGTTTCCGTTTTTCCTGACGCGCGAAGCCGAAGCCATGGCGCAGATCGCCAATCTGCTGCCGCAGGGAACCGTTCTGGTCACGGGTGCGATCCGCCCGCCCGATCAGCCCGCCGGCACGCAGATCACACGCGCCTACAATTCGATCTATGTGATCGATCACGACGGCTCGATTCTCTCGGTCTACGACAAGCTGCATCTGGTGCCGTTCGGCGAGTATCTGCCGTTTCAATCCGCGATGGAAAAACTCGGCTTCGTGCAGATCACCAAGGTGCGCGGTGGATTCATTCCCGGCGACCGGCGTCGCACGATGAACGTGCCGAACGCGCCGCGCATGCTCCCGCTGATTTGCTATGAGGCGATCTTTCCCGGCGACATCGTTCCCGGAGACGACCGCCCCGGCTGGATTGTTAACCTGACCAACGATGGCTGGTTCGGCATTTCCACCGGCCCCTACCAGCATCTGCAGCAGGCGCGTTTGCGGGCCGTCGAAGAAGGCCTGCCTTTGGTCCGCTCGGCGAACACAGGCATTTCCGCGGTGATCGATCCGGTCGGTCGCATCATTGCGCGTCTCGAACTTGGCAGCGAAGGGGTCCTCGATTCAGCCTTACCCAAGCCGCTTGCGCAGACGTTTTATTCCCGCGCACGGGATATTCCCGCAGCACTAGCGGTAGCTTTGTCGGTCGTTATCGTTATTCGGCGGCGCGTGAAACCAAAAGCCTGAAGCCCCCGTATCTCTACCGGCAGGGGCACGCGTCCGTTCATGGAACCGGGGCGGCACAACGTCGCCGTAACCTAAATTCTTCAGCAAGTGCATGACTAATATTTGACGATTGATCGGTCCGCAGCGTATGCCGGTTAAAACGCCGTCCGGTCCGGGTGGTTGTGCTCGGTAACCTGGCGGCGTGGAGTTTGAAATGACACCCAAGGCCCCAAATCCCATCGACAAGTATGTCGGCAGCCGCGTCCGCATGCGGCGCATTATGCTCGGCATGAGTCAGGAGAAACTCGGCGAGGCGCTTGGCCTGACATTCCAGCAGGTTCAGAAATACGAGAAGGGCACCAACCGCATCGGTGCAAGCCGCCTGCAGCAGATTTCCGATATTCTTCAAGTGCCCGTCTCGTTTTTGTTCGAGGGCGGACCGGCTGGTCCCAATGCTCTGGCGGGACTGAGCGAAGCGCAATCTCCGGCCTATGTGTCGGATTTTCTCGCGACGTCCGAAGGACTGGCGCTTACCCGCGCTTTCACACGGATCACCGATGCCAGGCTTCGGCGCAGCATCGTGGAGCTTGTCGAGCAGATGGCCGCGCGCGAACAATCCGATCCGACCTGAGCTTGCCGGCGACGGCGTGCGTTGAACGAACACCTGCAACGCGCGATCTCGATCAATTCTAATCTTTATCGACGACCCGATGGACCGCCAGCGGCAGCACATGACCAAGTCAGCGGACGACATCGCCTCATCGCACCCGCAGGGCCAGGGCTCGTTTTTTGGGCGGCGCAAGGGACACAAACTCCGCAATCATCAGACCGACCTGATCGAGCATCTGCTGCCACGGTTGACCCTTGATCTCGGTACTGCGGATGCATCCGATCCTGCCGCGCTGTTCGACGCGCCGGTCAACGAGATGCGTCTCGAAATCGGGTTCGGCGGCGGCGAACATCTTGCCGCCGAAGCGCTCGCACATCCGCAGACCGGATTCATCGGCTGCGAGCCTTACGTCAACGGCATGGCGAAGATCCTGTCGCTGATCGAAGCGCACAACATTGCCAACATCCGGCTGTTTGCGGGTGATGCAGCCGAGCTTCTCAGCTGGGCGCAGGCATCAAGCTTCAAACGTATCGACCTCATTCATCCCGATCCTTGGCCCAAGCGCCGCCACTGGAAGCGCCGCTTCGTGCAGGACGCAACGATCGGTCAGATGTCGCGGGTTCTCGATCCCGCAGGTGAGTTCCGTTTTGTCTGCGACATCGATGATTACTGTTCGTGGACGCTGATGCACATGCAGCGTTCGACAGACTTTGCGTGGACAGCGGAGTGTGCCGATGACTGGCGCAAGCCGTGGCCGCATTACACAATGACGCGTTATGGCAGGAAGGCCGAGCGCGAAGGACGCAAGGCCGCGTACCTGATTTTCAAGCGAACGGCTTCATAACGCCGCTTAACCCGCACGTCATTTGGAAATTGGCCTAAGGCTGCTTACCATTGTCGCGCAGCCGCCAGAACGTGAGCACACGCTGCGCGGTCGCGGGCGACAGCCGTTCATAATTGATGCGCGCCTCTTCGATGTCAGGACCCGACGGGACCTTGCCCGGCCCAAGACGCAACACAAGCAGCGCGCGCACGGTTGCCCATTCCAGCCCGATCGATTTTCCGAGCAGCAGCACCGGATCGTAACGATCGCCCAGCATCAGCTGGTTGACGACGTTGAGCCGCATGCCCGTCAGCGCTGCAAGCGCGGCCACCGACTCTTCGTATTTGTGCTGTCTTGAAAAATCGAGCAACCCCGCTTCATCGAGCTTGCCCGACTGATGCAGCGCGAGGATGGCCCGCTGCGCCGGTTCGAAGTCACGCGCCTGCGGCTGCGACTTCGGCGCGCCCGAAAGCTCGATCATCGCCTGATTGATCGCCGCCTTCTGCTTTGGCTTCGCCGTGTCGAACAGGCGGCGGCGGACCACATCGACCGATTTCGCCAGCAGCTGTTTCAGCGACGCTGCAGAAATATCCTCGCGCTGACCGACAGTCAGCGCCAACATGCCGTCATCGGTCGCGCGCTTGATCAATCCGGAATAGCCGAATTCGGAAAACTGCGCGCCGGCATTGGCCGCGACACTGCGCACGACATCCCTGTCGCCGCGCCGAACGATCACGTCGGTGACGGATGGCGAAAGGGTCGCGCGGCCGGAAATGGCGGCGAGATGTTCCTGACCTCTGCCGCGTGCAATATCGACAAGGGTCGGATCGTCGAGCAGCGGCGAGCGGCTCAGGAGAGGACCGGCGATCCTGATTTCGCTTTCGCGCGCGAGCTGCCTGACCAGCGTCGGCGGCGCGTTTGTAAGGCTCGACAATCGCTCTGCGAGTGCTGCCCGGGTCGCGATCCCGGCCGCCGGCACGAGGCCGACCAGAATGTCGTCGAACAGCGCGACATGCTGGGTTTCGAAGTGCGCGGCACCCTGCAGGAAAAGGCTGGCTATTCGCTCAATCGCCTCCGCCCGCTTCTCGGCGGTGCCGTTCTTGACGATGTCATCGAGTTCCGGAAGCAGTGAAAGGGCAGCGGCCATTCGTATCTCGGTCTGCGCTGGGCGCGGTGGTTCACCGTCGGTTGCGGGACATTCCGCCCAGAAGCAGAGGACAGTAGGACGGCCGGAGTGAATCAACTGTTAGCCGCAAAAGCCGTGGTGGCCGAAAGCCGCCCAACGGCAGCATAAGGTTACGCGGTGGTGTCCAGAATCCCGCGATTTCGCTGAAAAAGGCCATTTTTCTTCCGCGACCCCGGCTCCAGGCGGGATGCCGCGCCGGTTCCATCCGGCGGTGGACGGCCGGGAAGCCCTTGCCGCACAGGCCGAAAACGTCTATATCCGCCGCAACTGATAAATTCTCATACGCGCACGTAGGAGAGTGGGCCCCGCGGGACCCGCTCTTTTTTGTTACCTGATCGCCAGGCCGCATGCCGCGGCGAGGCATTCACGATGAAGAGCACTCCTGATCCTCGACATGACCGAGCCGACTGACGTTGTAGATACCGAACTGCTTGCCGAACCACGCCTTGTGGTCGAGCCGGGCGTGGCTGCACGCGTCTCTGCGGTCGCAGCACCCGTGCTTCAGGGCATGGGCTACCGGCTGGTCCGGATCAAGGTCTCGGGCGATGCCGGCTGCACCGTGCAGATCATGGCGGAACGGCCCGACGGAACCATGCTGATCGAGGATTGCGAAGCAATCTCGCAGGCACTGTCGCCAGTGATGGACATCGCCGATCCGATCCAGCGCGCCTACCGGCTGGAAATTTCATCGCCCGGCATCGACCGGCCGCTGGTCCGCCGCACCGATTTCGAACGCTACGCCGGTCACCTCGTCAAAATCGAAATGGCCACGCCGCATGAAGGCCGCAAGCGATTCAGCGGCAAGCTTGATGGCGTCGAGGGCAACGGCATCCGGATTATTCGCGATGACGTGCGCGCCGATCAGGACGCCAGCGTGCTGCTGACAATGGAAGACATCGCCAGCGCAAACCTTGTCCTGACCGACGAATTGATCGCGGAATCCATGCGCCGTGGCAAATCGGCGGCGCGCGAGATCAAGGAAGAACTCGGCCTCGCACCGCCTCCGCCGGAACACGCCAAAAAGGCCCGCGCCGAACTGCCCATTTCGAAGAGCTTCAAGCCCAAACCAAAGCCGAAAGCCGCGCCTAAAAACACCAAGGAACATCGCCTCGCCGCCGAAAAGAAAAAGCGCGCGGGCCTCACGGATCACCACGAAGGAGACTGAGCCATGGCCGCTGTCAGCGCCAACAAACTCGAACTGCTGCAGATCGCCGACGCCGTCGCACGCGAAAAAACCATCGACCGTGGAATCGTCATCGGGGCGATGGAAGAGGCCATCGCCAAGGCCGCCCGCGCGCGTTACGGCTCCGAAACCGACGTGCATGCCGAAATTCATCCGAAGACCGGCCAGCTGGCCCTGACCCGTCACATGCTGGTGGTGGAGCAGGTCGAGAATTCCGCCAACCAGATTTCGCTGAAGGACGCACAGAAGGCCAACCCCGGCGCACAGATCGGCGACACCATCGCCGACACGCTGCCGCCGCTGGAATACGGCCGCATCGCCGCGCAGTCGGCGAAGCAGGTGATCGTGCAGAAGGTGCGCGAAGCCGAGCGCGACCGGCAGTACCAGGAATTCAAGGACCGCATCGGCGACATCGTCAACGGCGTCGTCAAGCGCGTCGAATATGGCAGCGTCATCGTCGATCTCGGCCGCGGCGAAGCCATCATTCGCCGCGACGAGATGCTGCCGCGCGAAGTGTTCCGCAACGGCGACCGCGTCCGCGCCTATATCTTCGACGTCCGCCGCGAGACCCGCGGCCCGCAGATCTTCCTGTCGCGCACCCATCCGCAGTTCATGGCGAAGCTGTTCGCGCAGGAAGTGCCGGAAATCTACGACGGCATCGTCGAGATCAAGGCGGTGGCCCGCGATCCCGGCTCGCGCGCCAAGATCGGCGTGATTTCTCGCGATTCCTCGGTCGATCCGGTCGGCGCCTGCGTCGGCATGCGCGGCTCGCGCGTGCAGGCCGTGGTCAACGAACTGCAGGGCGAGAAGATCGACATCATTCCATGGTCGCCGGATATCGCGACCTTCGTGGTCAACGCGCTGGCGCCCGCCGAAGTGGCGAAAGTCGTGATCGATGAAGACCGCGAACGCATTGAAGTTGTGGTGCCGGATACCCAATTGTCCCTTGCGATCGGACGCCGCGGACAAAACGTGCGCCTCGCCTCGCAGCTGACCGGCTGGGACATCGACATTCTCACCGAGCAGGAAGAATCGGAGCGCCGTCAGGCCGACTTCGAGAATTCCACCCGCGTCTTCATGGAAGCCCTCAATGTCGACGAAGTCGTCGGCCAGTTGCTGGCATCCGAAGGGTTCGGCTCGGTGGAAGATCTCGCACTGGTCGATCCGCGTGAACTGACCAGCATCGAAGGCTTCGATGAGGAAACCGCAGCTGAATTGCAGAGCCGCGCCCGCGAATATCTTGAACAGCTCGAGGCGGAACTCGAAGCGAAGCGAAAGGAACTGGGCGTGGAAGACGCTTTGACGACCGTACCGGGTGTAACCGCCAAAATGCTGGTGAAATTCGGCGAGAACAACGTCAAGACCGTTGAGGATCTTGCGGATCTCGCCACCGACGATCTGGTCGGCTGGGTGGAACGCAAGGACGGCGAAACCACCAAGCATGCCGGTATTCTCGACGCCAACGAGATTTCGCGTGAAGACGCCGAGGCGCTGATCATGCAGGCGCGCGTCGTCGCCGGCTGGATCACCGAAGCCGATCTCGCAAAGCCATCTGAAGAGGCCGCCGCCTCTGAAGAAAACCCCGCGTAAGCAGAGTTCGAAAATCATGAAGCGACTTTCGGACAGCACCATGCTCCGCAAGAGTTGAAGGAAATGACCCGCGCATGCTCGCCATCGCTGATCACGCAGATCTCGATAACGGACCCCGGACAAAATCCGGGACCGAGCGGATGTGTGCGGTCACGCGGCAAGTCGCGCCGATCGATGACCTGATTCGCTTCGTCCTTTCTCCCGCCGGCGAGGCCGTTCCCGACCTGAAGCGCAAGCTGCCGGGACGCGGGCTCTGGGTCTCGCTGTCGCGCGCGACCGTGGCGGATGCCGCCCGGCGCAATGTCTTTGCCCGCGGCTTCAAGCGTGAGGTCCAGGTGTCAAAGACCCTGGCCGACGATGTCGAGCGCCTGATGATCCGGGGCGCATCCGAAGCCCTCGCCATGGCCGCCAAGGCCGGTCAGGTGGTTTCGGGATTTTCCAAGGTCGAGGGCGCGATCGAGGGCCGCCAGGCGGTGGCCCTGATCCATGCCACGGATGGCGCTTTGGACGGAATTCGCAAGCTGAATGCCAAACTGGCCGCCGTGAGGCGGGAAAACAGCGTGGAATCGGGCGATTTTCCGATAATCAGCGTCCTGACTACCGATGAATTGGATTTGGCACTTGGGCGGGCAAATGTGGTACATGCTGCCCTGCTCGCGGGCCCGGCCAGCAAGACTTTCCTCGCACGTTGCCAGACGCTCACCCGGTTTCGGGGGACGGATGGCGGCCACGACGGCGGGAACGACCAGAATAATTAGGGCATGGCCGTCTGATACGGCATGCGAGCAACGAACGAGATTGGGACTGTTGAATGGCTGATACGAAAAATCCTGGCGACAAGCCGCTGAGCGTCGGTACGAAAACTCTGTCGCTGAAACCGCGCACAGAGACCGGCGTGGTGCGCCAGAGTTTCAGTCACGGCCGCACCAAATCGGTGGTGGTCGAAAAGAAGACCAAGCGGCGTCTGGCCGGCGATCCGGCTCCTGAGGCAGCGCCCGCAGCAGCCGCACCGGCACCTGTCGCACCGGCTCCCACGCCGCGCACGCAGGCCCCTCCGCCGCGTCCGGCGGCGCGTCCATCCGGCGTCGTGCTGCGCACCCTGACCGAAGACGAGCAGAGCGCGCGCGCCACCGCGCTTGCCGACGCGCGCGTGCGCGAAGAAGAAGAACGCCGCGCAGCGGAAGCCGAAGCCGCACGCCGCAACACCAAGGAATTCAAGGAGCAGCAGGAACGCGAGGCTGCAGAAGCACGCAAGAAGGCTGAAGAAGAACGTCACCGCGCCGAGGAAGAAGCCAAGGCCCGCGCCGAACGCGAAGCCAACAAGCGCACCGAAGCTGCCGCAAAGGCCGCGACCACTCCTGCGAAAGCGCCGATTACTGCCGCGCGTCCGGGTCCGGCCGCCGTGGCTGCAGATGGTTCCGATGACGATGAAGCACCGCGCATGGTGCGCCGTCCCGGTGGCGGTCCGGCACGTCCGGTCGTCGCGGCGAAGCCCGCTGCGAAGCCCGGTCCGGCCAAACAGCGCGGCCGTCTTACCATTTCCACCGCATTGAACGCCGACGATGTGCGCGAGCGCTCGATCGCCTCGTTCCGCCGCCGCACCCAGCGCCTGAAGGGCCACGCCTCGAACGAGCCGAAGGAAAAGCTCATTCGCGAAGTGACGATTCCAGAAGCGATCACGATTCAGGAACTCGCCAACCGCATGGCCGAGCGCGCCGTCGATATCATCCGCCTGCTGATGAAGCAGGGCGCGATGCACAAGATCACCGACGTAATCGACGCCGACACCGCGCAGCTGATCGCTGAAGAAATGGGCCACACCGTCAAGCGCGTCGCCGCGTCGGACGTGGAAGAAGGCCTGTTCGACGTCGCCGAAGACCATGCGTCGGACACCACGCCGCGTCCGCCTGTCGTGACCGTCATGGGCCACGTCGACCACGGCAAGACCTCGCTGCTCGACGCGCTGCGCCACGCCAATGTGGTCTCGGGCGAAGCCGGCGGCATCACCCAGCATATCGGTGCCTATCAGGTCATGTCGCCGGAAAGCGGCAAGAAGATCACTTTCATCGACACACCGGGCCACGCCGCGTTCACCGCGATGCGCGCCCGCGGCGCCAAGGTCACCGACATCGTCGTGCTGGTGGTTGCCGCCGACGACGGCGTGATGCCGCAGACCATCGAGGCCATCAACCACGCCAAGGCGGCGCGCGTGCCGATCATCGTGGCGATCAACAAGATCGACAAGCCGGAAGCGAAGCCCGAGCGCGTGCGCACCGAGCTGCTCCAGCACGAGGTGCAGGTGGAATCGTTCGGCGGCGACGTGGTCGACGTCGAAGTCTCGGCCAAGAACAAGACCAATCTCGACAAGCTGCTCGAGATGATCGCGCTGCAGGCCGAACTGCTCGACCTCAAGACCAACTCGCAGCGTCCGGCCGAAGGCACCGTGATCGAGGCCAAGCTCGACCGCGGCCGTGGTCCGGTCGCGACCGTGCTGGTCCAGCGCGGCACGCTCCGGGTCGGCGACATCATCGTCGCCGGCGCCGAGATGGGCCGCGTCCGCGCGCTGATCTCGGATCAGGGCGAGACGGTGCAGGAGGCCGGTCCCTCGGTGCCGGTCGAAGTGCTCGGCTTCAACGGCCCGCCCGAGGCCGGCGACCGCCTCGCGGTGGTCGAGAACGAGGCCCGCGCCCGCCAGGTCACGAGCTACCGCGCGCACCAGAAGCGCGAGAACGCGGCGGCGTCGATCTCCGGCATGCGCGGCTCGCTCGAGCAGATGATGTCGCAGTTGAAGACGGCGGGCCGCAAGGAATTCCCGCTGATCATCAAGGCCGACGTGCAGGGCTCGCTGGAAGCCATCCTCGGCTCGCTGGAGAAGCTCGGCACCGACGAAGTCGCTGCCCGCATCCTGCATGCCGGCGTCGGCGGTATCTCGGAATCGGACGTGACGCTCGCGGAAGGCTTCAACGCCGCGATCATCGGCTTCAGCGTTCGTGCGAACAAGGAAGCCGCTGCCGCCGCCAAGCGCAACGGCATCGAGATCCGCTACTACAACATCATCTACGACCTCGTGGACGACGTGAAGAAGGCGATGAGCGGCCTGCTCGCGCCGACCTTGCGCGAGACCATGCTCGGCAATGCCTCGATCCTGGAGATCTTCAACATCTCCAAGGTCGGCAAGGTCGCCGGCTGCCGCGTCACCGACGGCACCGTGGAACGCGGCGCCAATGTGCGCCTGATCCGCGACAACGTCGTCGTGCACGAAGGCAAGCTGTCGACGCTGAAGCGCTTCAAGGACGAAGTGAAGGAAGTGCAGTCCGGTCAGGAATGCGGCATGGCCTTCGAGAACTATCAGGATATGCGCGTCGGCGACATTATCGAGTGCTATCGCGTGGAGACCATTCAGCGCTCCCTGTAAGTCCAAGTCTTCAGGGCGCGGTGAATTAAGCTTGAAATAGCAGGCGTCATGCCCGGCCATAAGCGCGAAGCGCGTCTTCGCTTAAGTGTGCCGGGCATCCGCGTCTTGATTAAATTGCACAGGACAACGTCGTGGATGGCCGGGCATAGGCGAGCGAAAGCGACGTCGTTCTTCAAACGGCTATGCCCGGCCATCACGAACGAATTTCGGGACTCATAATGGCCAATCGTAAGAAAAACAGCGCGCCTCACGGCAGCGCCTCCGGCGCGTCGCAGCGGCAGTTGCGCGTAGGCGAACTTGTGCGCCATGCCGTTTCCGATCTGCTGTCGCAGGGTCACGTGCACGAGCCTGCGCCCGAAGGTCACATCAGCACCGTGCCCGAAGTGCGCATGCCGCCGGACCTCAAACTCGCAACGGTCTATGTGATGCCGCTTGGCGGACGCGGCATCGAGGACGTGATCGCAGCGCTCGACCGCAACAAGAAGTTTCTCCGGGGCGAAGTCGCGCATCGCGTTAACTTAAAATTTGCGCCTGATCTTCGCTTCCGCGTTGACGAACGATTCGACGAAGCAGAACGGATCGAGAAATTACTGAGAACACCCGCGGTTCAAAAAGACCTCAAGACAGATTCGGACCAAGATTGATGAATGTGACGAGCCCAGACAGCGTGATCGCGCCGCAAACCGCCGATTCGAACGCGCCTGCCGAAAATAATTTTTCCGACGCCCGCACACGGCACAACGATCCGCGCCAGCAGCAGGGCGGCAAGCAACGTCAGCAGGGCGGGCAGCAGAAACGCGACCGCCGCGACGTCCATGGCTGGGTGATTCTCGACAAGCCCATCGGCATGACCTCGACTCACGCGGTCGCGGTGCTCAAGCGCCTGTTCAATGCCAAACGCGCGGGACACGCCGGCACCCTCGATCCGCTGGCCTCGGGCGGTTTGCCGATTGCGCTTGGCGAAGCCACCAAGACCGTTCCCTTCGTGATGGATGGCCGCAAGCGCTATCGCTTCACGGTGTGCTGGGGCGAGGAACGCGACACCGACGACACCGAGGGTCAGGCCACCCAGACCAGCTCCAACCGTCCCACCGTGGAGGCGATCCGGGCCTTGCTGCCCCAGTTCACCGGCACCATCGAGCAGGTTCCGCCGCAGTATTCGGCGATCAAGATCCAGGGCGAACGCGCCTATGATATGGCCCGCGACGGCGAGGTAGTCCCCCTGCAGCCCCGGCCGGTCGAGATTCACGAATTAACCCTTGTAGAACAACAGGGTAATGAGCGGTCAGTCTTCGAGGCCGAATGCGGCAAAGGCACCTATGTCCGGGCGCTGGCCCGCGATATGGGCCGTCTTTTGGGGTGTTACGGCCATATCTGCGCCCTCCGGCGCACGATTTGCGGCCCTTTCACCGAAGAAGACATGATTCCGCTGGCAGATCTGGAGGCTTTGTGCGATAGAGCCGCGTCTGGCGAGGGCAGCCTCGCCGACGCGCTTTTGCCCGTTGAGACCGCGCTGGACGACATCCCGGCACTGGCCGTCACACGGGCGGATGCCGCAAGGCTCCACAGGGGCCAAGCGGTTTTGTTGCGCGGACGGGATGCGCCAATTTCAAACGGCACAGTCTATGCCACCGTCGGAGGAAGGCTTCTGGCCCTCGCCGAGATTGGCAATGGCGAACTCATCCCCAAGCGCGTGTTCAACCTGACGGGCCTGACTGCCAGTCCCGATCGCAAAGAAGGTGTTTGACGATGTCGATTGCCGCAGAACGCAAAGCGGAAGTCATCAAGAAGAATGCAACCAAGACCGGTGACACCGGTTCGCCTGAGGTTCAGGTCGCGATCCTGTCGGAACGCATCGCCAACCTCACCGAGCACTTCAAAACCCACGGCAAGGATAACCATTCCCGCCGCGGTCTGCTGAAGCTGGTGTCCACGCGCCGTTCGCTTCTCGACTATGTGAAGCGGAAGGACGAGGCGCGCTACAAGTCGCTTCTAGAGAAGCACAACATCCGCCGCTAACAAATCCACGCGCGCATTCTTGCGCGCGTTTTTGCATGGCGCGGGTGTTTCCCGACACGTCATGCATTTCCAACGCGTGGACTTGAGGAAAAGCCCACGCGGCGTGTCCAGCAGCAATCCGGCAGCTGGGCGATAACGGGTAACATGCCCGTACCATCGAAAGGATGGACGCCATTCGAAATTCAAAGACCATGGCAGGATCGCCGGACGCTGACGCGCATTCGCGTATTCAGCGTCCCGCAATCTTGCGCATGGTTTTTGTGTTTCAGGCGTCCGTTCTTTCGTGAACCCATGAAAGACGAAGACAATGTTTAAAGCTCATTCGGTTGAGATCGACTGGGGTGGACGTCCACTCAAACTCGAAACCGGCAAGATCGCGCGGCAGGCTGACGGCGCGGTGATCGCGACCTACGGCGAAACCATCGTGCTCGCCACCGTGGTCGGCGCCAAGGCGCCGCGCGACGGCATCGACTTCCTGCCGCTCACGGTCGACTATCAGGAAAAGACCTACGCAGCAGGCCGCATTCCCGGCGGCTACTTCAAGCGTGAAGGCCGCCCGACCGAGAAGGAAACGCTGGTTTCCCGCCTGATCGACCGTCCGATCCGCCCGCTGTTCGCGGATGGCTGGCGCAACGAAACCCAGGTCATCGTGACGGTTCTGTCCCATGACATGGAAAACGATCCCGACATTCTGGCGCTGGTCGCCTCCTCCGCCGCGCTGACGATTTCCGGCGTGCCGTTCATGGGCCCGATCGGCGCCGCCCGCGTCGGCTTCATCAACGACGAATACGTGCTCAACCCGACGCTCGACGAGATGGCCGACACCAATCTCGATCTCGTGGTCGCCGGCACCGCCACTGCCGTGCTGATGGTGGAATCGGAAGCCAAGGAACTGAACGAAGACATCATGCTCGGCGCCGTGATGTTCGGCCACAAGCACTTCCAGCCGGTGATCAAGGCGATCATCGAACTGGCCGAGAAGGCCGCCAAGGAGCCGCGCGACGTTGTCGCCACCGTCAACGAAGCCCTGGAAAAGGAAATCCTGGGTATCGTCGAGCAGGATCTCCGCAAGGCTTACAGCATTGCAATCAAGCAGGATCGCTACGCCGCCGTCGGCGCCGTCAAGCAGAAGCTGCTTGATCAGTTCTTCCAGGAAGGCGTTGAGCCGCGCTACGAGAAGCTGCGCGTCCTCGACGTGTTCAAGGAAGTCGAAGCGAAGATCGTGCGCTGGAACATTCTGGACACCGGCAAGCGCATCGACGGCCGCGACCTGAGCACGGTCCGTCCGATCGTCGCCGAAGTCGGCGTGCTGCCGCGCGCTCACGGCTCGGCGCTGTTCACCCGCGGTGAAACCCAGGCGATGGTCGTGACCACGCTCGGCACCGGCGAGGACGAGCAGTACATCGACGCGCTGTCGGGGACGTACAAGGAAACCTTCCTGCTGCACTACAACTTCCCGCCCTACTCGGTCGGCGAGACCGGCCGTCTCGGCGGCACCAAGCGCCGCGAAATCGGCCACGGCAAGCTCGCCTGGCGCGCAATTCATCCGGTCCTGCCGGCGCATCACGAATTCCCGTACACCCTGCGCGTCGTCTCGGAGATCACCGAGTCGAACGGCTCGTCATCGATGGCGTCGGTCTGCGGCGCATCGCTGGCGCTGATGGACGCGGGTGTTCCTCTGAAGCGGCCGACCGCAGGCATCGCGATGGGCCTCATCCTTGAGGGCGAGCGCTTCGCAGTGCTGTCCGACATTCTCGGCGACGAGGATCATCTCGGCGACATGGACTTCAAGGTCGCAGGCACCGAGAACGGCATCACCTCGCTGCAGATGGACATCAAGATCGCCGGCATCACCGAAGGGATCATGAAGCAGGCTCTCGCGCAGGCGAAGGACGGCCGTATTCACATCCTCGGCGAAATGGCGAAGGCACTGACCAACGCACGCTCCGAGCTCGGCGAACATGCGCCGCGCATCGAAGTGCTGCAGATCCCGACCGACAAGATCCGTGAAGTGATCGGCACCGGCGGCAAGGTGATCCGCGAGATCGTCGAAAAGACCGGCGCCAAGGTCAACATCGAAGACGACGGCACCGTGAAGGTCGCATCCGCCAACGGCGAATCGATCCGCGCGGCGATCAAATGGATCAAGTCGATCGCATCCGACCCGGAAGTCGGCCAGATCTATGACGGCACCATCGTCAAGGTCATGGAGTTCGGTGCGTTCGTGAACTTCTTCGGGCCGAAGGACGGTCTGGTTCACATCAGCCAGCTCGCCGCCAATCGCGTGCAGAAGACCTCCGACGTCGTCAAGGAAGGCGACAAGGTCAAGGTCAAGCTGCTCGGCCTCGACGATCGCGGCAAGGTTCGCCTGTCGATGAAGGTTGTCGATCAGGAAACCGGCGAAGACCTCGAAGCCAAGCAGAAGGCTGAAGGCGTCCCTGCAGCCGAGTAATCATCAAAACATCGTGTCACGTGAAGGGGCGGCATTTTGCCGCCCCTTTTCGTTTGCCCAATGTGAAACTGGATTTGCGTCCGCAGCGTAGCCCGTCAAGGCCCGTCTGTGATCGTACCGGATCGCACCACGCTGCCACATCAGGGAGACTTTCATGTCATCGATCTCGCGACGTCATCTCATGACCGCAGCCGCCGGAATTGCGGCTGCCACGGCCGCGCCCCGCACCTTGTTCGCTCAAGCCGCAGCACCGGCACCCGCAGCAGCAGCCAGCGGACCCTTCACGCTGCCGCCGCTGACTTATCCCACCAATGCATTCGAACCGCACATCGATGCGAAGACGATGGAAATTCATCACGGCAGGCACCATCAGGCGTTCATCACCAACCTGAACACTTTCGCAAAGGACAATCCGCAACTGGCGACGACTCCGGTTGGCGATGTGCTCGGCAATCTCGGCAATCTTCCCGACACGATCCGCACCGGCGTGCGCAACAATCTCGGCGGCCACGCCAATCACTCGATGTTCTGGCAGATCATGGGGCCGAATGGCGGCAAGCCTGACGGCGAGGTGCTCGCGGCGATCGATCGCGATCTCGGCGGCCTTGAAAAATTCCAGACCGACTTCAACGCAGCAGGCGGACGCCAGTTCGGCTCCGGCTGGGTGTTCGTCATCGTGGACAAGGGCGGCAAACTCTCCATCGAGACGCGCCCGAACCAGGACAATCCGATGATGGATGGCAAACGCGCGCTGATGGGCAATGACGTGTGGGAGCACGCCTACTATCTGAACTATCAGAATCGCCGCGCCGATTACCTCAAGGCGTGGTGGAACACGGTGAACTGGGCGAAGATTTCCGAGCGCTATGCCGCCGCAAAGGCCGGTACGCTGGGCGTCTGACCGATCTGCAAAGAGCCAAGGACCAGTGACAGGGGCGGCTTTCAGCCGCCCTTTTTCATGTCGGCGGGACGTCGTCTGGATGACAAATGCATCCAGCCCGAGCATTTGGCGTTTGATTAGAATTACTGATCTTAGCCCAAAGAAAATCCGACTAGACCTGATGTTGGAATTCTTCCAAAGTCATCTGGTAAGGTTTTCAATGTGACGCCCGCCCGGCGAGGCGCACCAGCGACAGCCAATTCTCAACGCGACATTCGGGACCCGGACTATCGGGTCTCAGCCGCACGTCACGGTAAGCGCGCCACCAGGCACGCGAACCGGTCATCACAGAACAATCGGAGACGACACATGGACGCAAAGACCGACGACAAGGGCGCGGGTAAATGCCCGGTCAACCATGGCGCAGGCGGCGGAACCCAGAGCAGCGGCTGGTGGCCCAACCAGTTGCGCGTCGATCTGCTCAACCAGCACTCGTCAAAGTCCGATCCCCTGGACCAGACCTTCAGCTATCGGAAAGAGTTCGAGAAGCTGGACTACGAAGCGCTGAAGAACGACCTGCGCAAGCTGATGACGGACTCGCAGGACTGGTGGCCCGCCGACTTTGGCAACTACGGTCCGCAGTTCGTGCGCATGTCATGGCACGCGGCAGGCACCTATCGCCTGTCCGACGGCCGTGGCGGCGGCGGACGCGGTCAGCAGCGCTTCGCTCCACTCAACTCGTGGCCCGATAACGTCAACATCGACAAGTCGCGCCGCCTGCTGTGGCCAATCAAGCAGAAGTACGGCCAGAAAATTTCCTGGGCAGACCTCCTCATCCTCACCGGCAACGTCGCGCTGGAAACCATGGGCTTCCGCACCTTCGGTTTCGCCGCAGGCCGCGAGGATGTCTGGGAGCCGGATCTCGATGTGAACTGGGGCGCGGAAACCGCCTGGCTGACACACCGCACGCTCGACAAGTTTCCGGCACCGCTCAGCGCCACCGAAATGGGCCTGATCTATGTGAACCCGGAAGGCCCGGGCGCCAACGGCGATCCGTTGTCCGCCGCAGCGTTCATTCGCGAAACCTTTGCCCGCATGGCCATGAACGACGAAGAAACCGTCGCGCTGATCGGCGGCGGCCACACCTTCGGCAAGACCCACGGCGCGGCGCCCGAATCCCACAAGGGACCGAATCCGGAAGGCGCCGGCCTTGAAGAGCAGGGTCTGGGCTGGACCAGCAATTTCGGCAGCGGCTACGGCGCAGACGCCGTCGGCAGCGGCATCGAGGTTACCTGGACCCAGACGCCGGCGCAGTGGAGCAATTTCTTCTTCGAAAACCTGTTCAAGTATGAGTGGGTCCAGACCCGTAGCCCCGGCGGCGCAATCCAGTGGGAAGCCAAGGATGCCGAAGCCATCATCCCCGATGCGCACGATCCATCGAAGAAGCGCAAGCCGACCATGCTGACCACCGACCTGTCGCTGCGTGTCGAT
>CAZQMD010000076.1:0-18745 GCA_964594185.1 uncultured Afipia sp.
GGAGGAGGCGCGGCGGCAGCAGCCTGCGCGGCGCGCCGCGCGGCCTGAATGAAATTGGTCGAGCTGACGGGCTCCTGCTTGCCTGCCGAGATCTCGTTCAGCACGCCTTCCGAGGCGGCGATCCGTTCCGAAGGGCTGGCGCCGGTGCGGGTCTGCACGCGGGTGCCGGGCTCGAGCGGATGGTCCGGCGGCAGGCTTGGATCGATCGGGCTGCGCGGCGATGGCGGCGGGCGCACGGCTGCGACCGGCGCTGCGGATTCCGTCGCGTCATAAGATGGCGCGAGGGCAGGGGCCTGCACGACCGGCGGCGCAACGGGAGGTGTGACTAGTGGGCGTGCAATTGGCGCCTGTGCCGCAGCGGGATTCGGCATTTCGGGGCGCGGCACCGGCGTGAAAGACCCGGCGGTGCGCTGCGGCTCCGGTGCCTGGGTTTCGCGTGCATGGGTTTCGCGCGCGCGGGGTTCGTTCACTGCAGGCGGGATCTCGCGTGCGGCCGGCACG
This sequence comes from uncultured Afipia sp., assembly GCA_964594185.1. GTDB lineage: Bacteria > Pseudomonadota > Alphaproteobacteria > Rhizobiales > Xanthobacteraceae > Afipia. The sequence continues at coordinate 502 of CAZQMD010000076.1, forward strand.
GAGCGCGCATTGCGCAGATCGCCCTCGATCTGGGTCAGCCGATCGACCACATGGCCGAGCGTGCTGTGTACGGCTTCGAGTGAATCCTGGGTGTGGCGATTGGTTTCCGACTGGCTGAAGCGGATATCGGACAGTTCGCGCTTGATGGTGTCGACCAGCTCGCCATCCATGGGGGCTGCTGCGCGCTGTGCCTGATCGGTGCCCGCGCCGCGCTGGTTTTCAAGATGCCGCAGGATATCGGAGAGACCTTCTTCGACCCGCGTGAAATTTCCACCGCGCTGTTCCGACGTCTCCAGCCGCTCCAGCAGATGATGAACGCGCTGCTCGACATGGCTCAGTGAGGCGGAACTGTCGTTGCCGACCTGAAGATGATCCAGCCGGTCCGAAATGGTGCGCACCGCGTTGTCGAAGTAGACGGTATCGCCGACCGGCGCACGGTCGCGCTGTTCGAGCGCAGTGGTCAGCACCGCGATGCGCTTTTCGAGCGCGGAAAGAATATCGTTGTTGCCGCCTGCATGCGCCAGCTGATCGACTTTGGCGGACAGGGTCTGCACATGTCCGGCGAGTTCGGTCAGCGCCTCGTTCGAGGCGACGTTCGCGACAATCACCTTGAGCGCTGCGATCGCGTCCTCAAGCTGGCGGACGGTTGCGGGATCGGTGCTGGAGCGGACGATTGAATCGATCTTGCCGCCGAGATTGCGGATCGCGTCATCGAAGCCCGCCAGTTGTTCGGCGGGCTTCAGGGTGCGCAACTCGCTGTAGATGTCGGACAGCGCGCGTTCGATGCCGGACAGCGCGTTGCTGTCGATTCCGGTGGAGCGGGTTTCGTCGATCCGCCGTCCCAATGAACGGATTTCGCCTTCAAGGGATTCGATCGCCCGGCGCGGCAACGCCTCGGTGATGGCTTGGCGGATTTCGGCCAGTTCGCCGCGAAACGCCGCAATCGACTGCTCGACGCCGTCGGGCCGCCGCAGGGTTTCGATCTGGCTGGTGATCTGGGACAACTGCCGCTCTAACCCGGAGAAATCGGGCTGCGGCTGAATCGGTGGCGCGTGACTGACGAAGGAGGGCGGCGGCATTCGCGCCGCTGATGGCGCTGCCCGCTGAGCGCCGTCGAGTTCGCCTTGGCGCGCAACGATCTCCGCGATGGAAAAGTCCATCGGAGACATCGTGAGAGATGGCATCGGAGCCGACATCGCCTGCGTCATGCGCGGTGCGGGGGCCGGGCGATAAGACCCATTGGGGGCTGCGCTGCCATTTGAAATCTGCGACAGCCGGGCGTCGAGCCTTGAGATGGCATCGTTGAGCTGCCGGGCCACGGCATTATCGCCCTGAGGTTTGCCGGCGGGTTGCGAGATGTGTTCGACCTGCCGGGCGATGGAATCCAGACGCCGGTGAATTTCGGCGACATCTTGGGCTTCGCGGGAGGCCGCTCCGGGGCTGCCGATTGCCGAATTCAGCCAATCTCCCAGGGACATGCCGGCACGGCGCGCAGAAGCTTCGGCCCTTTCCCGGACCGATGGCTCGATGCCGTCCACACTCCACGATACGCGCGCTGTCATGCCCAGGTCCGGTCTCGGCTCTGGCTCTTGCCAAAGCGCTTCAGGCCCCACGCGTCCCCTTGAAGAGACAATCAAATTTCGACGCGAGACGCCTGTTCCCAGTCCCGACTTTTTCGCGTTACGGTAAATACCGGGTTAATGAAACGCTGCGGCCGTATTAATAATTCGGGCGGCGCTGCTTCCTGGTCCTGAGACCTCAGCAGGACGGCCGGGTAAACAGGCCGCTGAGATCGCCGAGATCCGCTTCCGTGATGGAGCAGTGGGCGGAGTTCATGACTGACGACTGCCCGATATAGGCCCAGTAAATGAACTCGGCGCGGGGGATCGAGGTCCGGGCGTCCACGCCGGATTCGCGAAGAAGCTTGGCGATGTAGGCGACACGCCCGGCATCGACCGTGGCAACGACTTTGGCGGCATCGGCATCCGAGGCGGCCCATGATCGAAAGGCGCGATCGAGGCTTCTGTCTTCGTTAAATGCCAGCTTCATCAAAGAGGTCAGCCGCGCGGGTCCGACGATCGACGAATCAATCTCGCGGATGACGCCATCTGTCGCCCGTTCCTGCCAGGTCGCCAGAAGCTGGTTGCGGAAATCGGCGATGCTTTCGAAATGCCAGTAGAAGCTGCCCCTCGAAACCTGCAGTCCTTCAGCCAGCATGCCGGTCTTCAGAGCGGCCTCGCCTTGCCGGGCAAGCGTCCGCAGCCCGTGGGCAATCCATTGCTCGCGGGTGAGACGGTCTTTCGAGAGGGGCGACTCGGCAATTTCAACCATACACAAGTGTATTGACACAAAAAGGCGACGCGCGCTAGGCTCCGTACAGAGGTGTATGGATGCCTGTCATGGTCGGTGTGGTTGCGCTCGTCAATGACGGCGCGTGCCGCGCGGTTCCATGTCATGGTGAGGTCATCGAAGGCGGTCCATGTGCTGATGCAGCTCATCTCAAACAATTCGCGCAATCCGTTTTCAATCGTGAACTGAGAGACATTCCATGACGATCTACAAAGCACCCGTCGAAGATGTGAGTTTTCTCCTCAACGATGTTTTCCAGATCGACCGGTACAACAATCTTCCCGGCTTCAGCGACGCGACGGCGGATGTCCGCGCCGCAATCATCGATGAAGCTGCAAAGTTCAGCGAACAGGTGCTGCAGCCGATCAACCATTCCGGCGATCAGGAAGGCTGCACCCGTCATGACGACGGCCGCGTGAGCACGCCGAAGGGTTTCAAGGATGCCTTCAAGCAGCTCGCCGATGGCGGCTGGCTCGGGCTGTCGGCTCCTGCCGAATTCGGCGGACAGGGCCTGCCGATTTCGCTGTCGCAGACCGTCAACGAATTCATGATGTCGGCCAACATGGCCTTCTCGATGTATCCGGGACTGACGCAGGGCGCGATGGCGGCGCTGCTGGTGCACGGTTCGGACGAGCAGAAGAAGACTTTTGTGCCCAAGATGGTCGCGGGCCAGTGGTCCGGCACCATGAACCTCACCGAGCCGCAATGCGGCACCGATCTCGGCCTGATGCGCACCAAGGCGGTGAAGCAGGCCGATGGCACTTACAAGATCACCGGCACCAAGATCTTCATCTCCGGCGGCGAGCAGGATCTGACCGAGAATATCGTTCATCTGGTGCTCGCGCGCATCGAAGGCGCGCCTGCGGGCATCAAGGGCGTGTCGCTGTTCGTCGTGCCGAAGATGAAGCTCAAGGCCGATGGTTCGCTGACCAATGAACCGAACGGCGTGTCGTGCGGCTCGATCGAGCACAAGATGGGCATTCACGGCAATTCGACCTGTGTACTGAACTTCGACAATGCGGTCGGAACGCTGGTCGGCGAAGAGAACAAGGGTATGCAGGCGATGTTCGTCATGATGAACGAGGCTCGCCTCGGCGTTGGCGTGCAGGGTCTGTCGCAGTCGGAGGTCGCCTACCAGAATGCCGCTGCCTATGCGCGGGACCGTCTGCAGGGCCGTGCGCTGACCGGCGCCCAGGCCAAGGACAAGCCAGCGGATCCGATCATCGTGCATCCGGATGTTCGCAGGACATTGATGTCGATCCGCGCCTTCAATGAAGCGGCGCGCGCGCTGGTGGTGTGGACGTCGCTCAAAAGCGATCTCGCCCACCGCTCCGACGACGACAAGGAGCGTCAGGCCGCCGATGACCATATGGGTCTGCTGACGCCGGTGATCAAAGGCATGTTGACCGATCAGGGCTTCGCCAACGCGGTTGCCGCGCAGCAGATGTTCGGCGGCCACGGGTACATTGTCGAGACCGGCGTCGAGCAGTTCGTGCGTGATGCGCGTATCGCCATGATCTATGAAGGCGCCAACGGCATTCAGGCGCTCGATCTCGTCGGCCGCAAGCTGGGCCGCGACGGCGGCCGCGCCATCACCGCCTTCTTCGGTGAAGTGACGGCCTTCGCCAAGGAGAACGGCGCGAACGAAGCGCTGAAGCCTTTCATCGCACCGCTCAGCGCCGCGCTGAAGGATCTGCAGCAGGCCACCATGTGGCTGATGCAAAATGCGCTGGCCAAGCCGGACAATGCAGGTGCGGCCTCGACCGATTATCTGCATCTCTTCGGCCTCGTGACGCTCGGCTATATGTGGGCGCGGATGGCCAAGGTGGCGCAGGACAAGCTTGCGGATGGCGGCGATCAGGCCTACCTGAAGACCAAGCTGGTCACCGGGAAGTTTTTCATGGAGCGCACATTGCCTGAAACCGCGCTCCGCCTGTCGCGCATCCAGGCCGGCGCCGATACGACGATGGAATTGCCCGCCGAGGCATTCTGATCTTCGAGAGATTATCCCGCGCCGGTCCCCGGCGCGGGATTTTTCCATCTGACTTCTTCAATCATAATCCAGGAGGGCGTCATGCCAGAGGCATTTATCTACGATCACGTGCGCACGCCGCGCGGCAAGGGCAAGTCCGACGGTTCGCTGCATGAGGTGACTGCGCTGGCGCTGGCGACCGCGCCGCTACAGGCCCTCAAGGAGCGCAACAATCTCGCAGCTGACAGCATCGACGACGTGATCCTCGGTGTGGTCGATCCGATCGGCGAGGCGGGCGGCGACATCGCGCGCTTTGCCGCGCTGAAAGCAGGTTTCGATACCTCGGTGCCGGGTGTGCAGATCAATCGTTTCTGCGCATCTGGCCTTGATGCGGTGAACTTCGCTGCAGCACAGGTCATGTCCGGCCAGCATGAACTGACCATCGGCGGTGGCGCGGAATCCATGAGTCGCGTCGGCATCATGTCGTCGGGTGCTGCATGGCCGATGGACCCGTCGATGGCGGTGCCGAGCTACTTCATGCCGCAGGGCGTGGCGGCGGACCTGATCGCCACCAAGTATGGCTTCTCGCGCGACAACGTCGATGCTTACGCCGTGCAGAGCCAGCAGCGCGCGGCTAAGGCTTGGGACGAGGGCCGCTTCAAGAAGTCGGTGGTTCCTGTGAAGGACATCAACGGCATCACCATCCTCGACAAGGATGAGCATATGCGCCCAAGCACCACGATGCAGTCGCTCGGCCAGTTGCAGCCATCGTTCGCGGCGATGGGCGCGATGGGCGGCTTCGATGCGGTGGCCGTGCAGTCGCATCCGGAAATCGAGGCGGTGAATTACGTCCATCACGCCGGCAATTCGTCGGGCATCGTTGACGGCGCAGGCGCAGTGCTGATCGGCAGCGAAGCTGCAGGCAAGAAAAACAACCTGAAGCCGCGGGCGAAAATTCGCGCGTTCGCGAACATCGGTTCGGAGCCGGCGATGATGCTGACCGGTCCGGTGGATGTCACCAAGAAGGTGCTGGAGCGCTCCGGCATGAAGCTCTCGGATATCGATCTGTTTGAACTCAATGAGGCGTTCGCCTCGGTTGTGCTGCGCTACATTCAGGCCTTCGACATCGACAACGAGAAGATCAACGTTAACGGCGGCGCGATCGCGATGGGTCACCCTCTTGGTGCAACGGGCGCGATGATTCTCGGCACCGTGCTCGACGAACTGGAGCGCACCAACAAATCCACCGCTCTGGTCACGCTGTGCATCGGCGGCGGCATGGGCACCGCGACCATCATCGAACGCGTTTGAGGATCAGTCACATGTCGTACAAGAATTTCAAGGTTGAGACCGACGCCGACGGCATTGCCGTCGTTACCTGGGACATTCCCGGCAAGTCGATGAATGTGCTGGACGAGACCACCGGTCTTGAACTCGCCTCCATCGTGGATGCGACCACCAAGGACGCGGCGATCAAGGGTGTGGTCTTCACCTCCGGCAAGGAAGCGTTCTCCGGCGGTGCGGATCTGACCATGCTGGAAGGCATGAACCGCGCCTATCTCGAATTGCTCAAGAGCAAGGGCGAAGAAACCGCCAACACTTACGTGTTCAACGAAGTCCGCAAGTTGTCGCAGACGCTGCGCAACATCGAAACCTCCGGCAAGCCGTGGGTCGCGGCGATCAACGGCCTTGCCTTTGGCGGCGCGTTCGAACTTGCGCTTGCCTGCCACTATCGCATCGCGTCGGAAAATCCGAAGACCCGCCTCGGCCTGCCCGAGATCAAGGTCGGTCTGTTTCCCGGCGGCGGCGGCACCCAGCGTTTGCCGCGCCTGATCCAGCCGATGGATGCCCTGCAGATGCTGCTCAAGGGCGATGCCATCGATCTCATCAAGGCGAAGGCCTCCGGTATCGTCGGTGCGGTCGTGCCGGCCGCCGAACTGATCAAGGCATCGAAGGAGTGGATCAAGGCGGGCGGCAAGGCCGTCGCGCCATGGGATGAGAAGGGCTTCAAGCTGCCCGGCGGTCCGGTCTACTCAAAGGGCGGCATGCAATTGTTCCCGCCTGCGAACGCGATCCTGCGCCGCGAGACCTACGACAACTATCCTGCTGCCCGCGCTATCATGCAGTGCGTCTATGAAGGCCTGCAATTGCCGATGGATGCGGCGCTGCGTGTCGAGTCGCGTTACTTCTCCAAGATCCTGCGCTCCAAGGAAGCAGCGGCGATGATCCGCTCGCTGTTCGTTTCGATGCAGGAACTGAACAAGGGCGCGCGCCGTCCGAAGAACGTTCCGGAAACCAAGGTCAAAAAGCTCGCCGTCATTGGTGCAGGCTTTATGGGTGCCAGCGTTGGTTTCGTTTCGGCGCAGGCCGGCATCGATGTGGTGCTGATCGACCGCGATCAGGAATCAGCCGACAAGGGCAAGGGCCACGCCAAGGCCATGCTCGACGGGATGATCGCCAAGGGCCGCATGAAGCAGGACAAGGCCGAGGCCATCCTCGCCCGTATTACGGCGACGCCGGATTACAATGCGATCAAGGATTGCGACCTCGTGATCGAGGCCGTGTTCGAGGACCGCAAGGTCAAGGCCGAGACCTATGCCAAGGCGCAGCCCCTGCTGCGCGAGGGCGCGATCTTCGCCTCCAACACATCTACGCTGCCGATCAATTCGCTGGCCGAGGAGTGGAAGGACCAGTCGAAGTTCATCGGCATCCACTTCTTCTCGCCGGTCGAGAAGATGATGCTGGTCGAGATCATCGTCGGCAAGAACACCGGCGATCTGGCGCTTGCCACCGCTCTCGATTACGTGCGGCAGATCAACAAGACGCCGATCGTGGTCAACGACTCGCGTGGCTTCTTCGCCAACCGCTGCGTGCTGCGCTACATCTCGGAAGGCTACGAGATGTTCAAGGAAGGCGTGCCGCCTGCGATGATCGAGAATGTCGGCAAGATGGCCGGCATGCCGGTCGGCCCGCTTTCGCTCAACGACGAGGTCGCCATCGACCTGTCGCTGAAGATCCTCAAGGCCACCGAGGCCGACATGGGTGTCCAGTCCGTCGACCCGGAGCAGAAGGCGCTTCTGGTCGAGATGGTAGAAAAGCGCGGACGCTTCGGCCGCAAGAACGGCAAGGGCTTCTATGACTATCCGGAGAAGGGCAAGGGCCAGAAGAAACTCTGGCCGGAGCTGGCCTCGCTGCAGTCGAAACATCTCGATCCGGATACACTGGACGTCGAGGAGTTGAAGCAGCGTTTCCTTGTGGTGCAGGCGGTGGAAGCCGCGCGCACGGTTGAGGATCATGTCATCACTGATCCGCGCGAGGCGGATGTTGGCTCGATCCTCGGCTTCGGTTTCGCGCCGTTCACCGGCGGCACGCTGTCCTACATCGACTTCATGGGCACCAAGAACTTCGTCGACCTGTGTCAGAAGCTCGAGAAGAAGTACGGCTCGCGATTTACTCCGCCCAAGCTGCTGATCGACATGGCGGCGAAAGGTGAGACCTTCTACGGCCGCTTCGCGCCGAAGAAGGCGGCGGCGTAACGAAGTTCACCTCTCCCCGTTTACGGGGAGAGGGAGTGCATCTTCTCTGTTGATGGTCAGAGTGACAAAACAAAAGGCGGGATCATCGATCCCGCCTTTTTCGTTCCCGACAATGTGATTGTTGTTACGATGCCTTCAGCAGTCCCTCTGCCGTGAGCGCTTCCTGCACCTTCGGGCGCGCAGCGACGCGGGCCTTGTAGGCGACAAGGTTCGGAAGACCCGAAATGTCGAGACCGGTGCGGTCCGCCCAGGCCAGCATCGTGAAGAGATAGGCATCCGGCACGGTGAAGTGGTTGCCCATGATGTAATCGCGCCCCTTCAGGGCCTGATCGATATACTTGAACTTGCCCAGCAGACGGTCCTTGAAGAACGCCTTGGTCTCGTCGGACAGCGCCGGCTGAAACAGCGGGCTGAAATTCTTGTGCAACTCGCTGGCGACGAAATTCAGCCATTCCTGCAGTTTGTAGCGCTCGCTGGAGCCGGCGGCGGGAGCGAGATTCTTTTGCGGCGCGGAATCGGCGATCATCTGGACGATCACGGCGCCTTCGGTCAGCAGGTCGCCGTTGGCGAGGCCGAGTGCCGGCACCTGGCCCTTGGGATTGACCGTATTGTAGTCGCTGCCGTCCTCGAGCTTCTTCGCCTTCAGGTCGACCTTGACCAGATCGAACGGCAGGCCGGCCTCTTTCAGGGCGATATGCGGGGAGAGCGAGCAGGCACCTGGCGAATAATAGAGTTTCATAGGAGGTATCCTTTTGAGGATTTGGGGCGTTTGGGCATTGGCAAGACCTATGGCCACCTCCTAAATGCAGTGATGTCAAGATTGATGCAACTGCATTTATTGGGATAGACTTGCTCAGGACAGACGTGGGACACCCGCAGACATGGGCAGCCCAGCGGCACGGACACGACCATGAAGCGTAAACCATCTACCGAGGCGACAGAGGTTTGGATCCGCCTGATGCGGGTCCAGAACAAGGTGCTGGGCGCGGTCGAGCAGGATCTCAAGAAGGCCGGGTTTCCGCCTCTGGCCTGGTATGACGCGCTGCTCGAACTGTCGCGCGCGCCGAGCGGAGAACTGCGCCCGGTCGAACTCGAAAAGCAGATGCTGTTGCCGCAGTATTCCACGTCGCGCCTGATCGATCGTTTGGTCGAGGAAGGTCTTGCGGCGCGGCGCGAGTGCAAGATGGATAAGCGCGGCCTGTTCGTCGAGATCACCGATGCTGGGCGCGAGCTGCAGAAGAAAATGTGGAATTCCTATTCCGCGGCGATCGAGCGGCACATCGGCTCGAAGCTGTCGGATGCGGACGCGGTGAAGCTCGCGGGCCTGCTGGATCGTCTCGGCTGCTGCGCGGGCGCGCCGCAGATGGTGGCGATTTCAAAGGACGCCGTCAAAGAGTCGCCCAAAGAAGTCACGTCGGCCCGATGATCCTTTCTTTACCTCTCGCGATTACGGATGCCCGCATCCGTGGCGTCCGCCTGCATCGCTCGCTGATCCGTCAATCAACACCTCTTGTCTGGATGTCCCATGGCGCGTGATCAGATCGATATGACTCCTCTGGAGTCGCGGGACGAACTGGTCGCGTGGCTGGAGGCCGGCTCGAAGCCGAAGTCCGATTTCCGTATCGGCACCGAGCACGAGAAGACACCCTTCACCCTCGAAGGGCACGATCCCGTTCCCTATGAGGGCGCACGTGGTATTCGCGCGGTGCTTGAAGGCATGCAGCTCCTGCTCGGCTGGGAGCCGATCATGGAGAACGGCAACATCATCGGCCTTTATGATGTGACCGGCGGCGGCGCGATCTCGCTGGAGCCCGGCGGGCAATTTGAACTCTCGGGTGCGCCGCTTGAAACCGTGCACCAGACGTCTTCCGAGTTGATGGCGCATCTGGCGCAGGTGCGCGAAGTCGCAACGCCGCTCGGCATCGGCTTTCTCGGCCTCGGCATGACGCCGTCATGGTCGCGCAAGGAAATTCCGGTGATGCCGAAAGGCCGCTACCGGATCATGAGCAACTACATGCCGAAGGTCGGACAGTACGGCCTCGACATGATGTACCGGACCTGCACCGTGCAGACCAATCTCGACTTCTGTTCGGAAGCCGACATGGTCAAGAAGCTGCGCGTGTCGGTGGCGCTGCAGCCGGTCGCAACCGCGCTGTTCGCGAATTCGCCGTTCACCGAAGGCAAACCAAACGGCTTCCTCTCGTTCCGCTCGGAAATCTGGCGCGATACCGACAATGCGCGCGCCGGCATGATTCCATGGGCGTTCGAGGACGGCATGGGTTTCGAGCGCTGGGTCGACTATGCGCTCGACGTGCCGATGTATTTCGTCAAGCGTGGCGACGATTACATCGATGTCTCGGGTTCGTCGTTCCGCGATTTCTTCGACGGCAAGAACAAGTTGATGCCCGGTGAGAAGCCGACCCTGTCGGACTGGGCCAATCATCTGTCGACGATCTTCCCCGAGGTGCGTCTGAAGCGTTATCTGGAAATGCGCGGCTCCGACAACGTGCCGTGGCAGCAGCTGCCGTCGCTGCCCGCGTTCTGGGTCGGCCTGTTGTACGACGACGAAAGTCTCGACGCCGCATGGGACATCGCCAAGCGCTGGACCGCCCATGAGCGGCAGGCGCTGCGGGATGACGTGCCGCGGCTGGGCTTCAAGGCCAAGATCGGCAACCGCTATCTGTTCGAAGTAGCCAAGGATTGCCTGGTGCTGGCGCATAAGGGTCTCGCCCGGCGCGGCCGGATCGATTCGCTCGGCCGCGACGAGACGCGGTACCTGGAGCCGCTCGATCACATCATGGAGACGGGGCACACCCCGGCGGAGCGGCTGCTCGAGAAGTTCAATGGAGCCTGGAAACACTCCATCGATCCGGTCTACAGCGAATACGCTTTCTGATTCAGCGCGTTATCCCTTATCACGCGAATGTTGTTCCGGCGTTTATCTGCCGTTCATCTGCCGTACATCCGTATGGCGATTGAATGGGCAGGCATCCGCCCGGCTACCATGTCCGTCCTCCGCTGAAAGCGATTTCATGCTTCCCATCTGCAATTTCAGATCATGCATGAGCGTTTTCGGAGCGGCGGTTGTCGCGTTTGCCTTCATCTGTATTGCCGCAAGCCAGCCGCTTTACGCGCAGGCCAACTTCGACCGGCCGGGCAATGATTATTCGCGCACCGAGATTCCTTCCGGCGATCCGGCCCTCTGTGCCCTGCAATGCGAGCGCGACCGCCGCTGCCGCGCGTGGAGTTTCAACTATCCGGCCGTCAGCGACGACAATGCCGTGTGCTGGCTCAAGAATGCCGTGCCGCCTCGGGTGCCGAGCAATTGCTGTGTGTCCGGCGTGCGCGGCGCAGGCGTGGTCGAGCCGCGCAACAGCTTGCTCGAAGTCGAAACCGACCGCCCCGGCGGCGACTATCGCAATGTCGAGGTGGAAACCGATCCCAAGGGCGAGACCTGCAGGGTCGCGTGTGACGAGGACAAGAAGTGCCGGGCATGGACCTATGCGCGGCCCGGCTATATCGGCAAGGCCGCGCGCTGCTTCCTGAAAGACCATGTCAAGCCGCCGCGCCGGAAGCCCGGATTCATCTCCGGCGTGGTGCGCTAGGTCGCGTCAAACGATTTCCGTGCTTGCGCGTTAGGGTAGATCATCCAGACTGGATTGATCGATCAGGAGCGTTTCGATGAAACATCCCCGCACTGCCGCCGCCGGATTTCTCGTGCTTGCCGCCACCACAGTGACTGCGCTCGCGCATCACGGCTGGGGCAGCTACGACGCCAGCAAGCCCGTTACGGTCGATGGCTCCATCCTGACCAGCACGTTTGAAAATCCGCATGCGACCATCGCCGTGAAGGCGCCCGACAAGATATGGACGGTAACGTTGGCGCCGACCTCTCGCATGATTGCGCGCGGAGCGCAGGCTGATGTCGTCGGCGTCGGCAAGACCGTGTCGGCCTATGGTTATCCTTCGACGGTCGAGATGAATGAAATGCGCGCGGAGCGGATCACCGTGGACGGCAAGACCTACGAGTTGCGCTGATGACGGAGGCTGCGCCGGCGTTTTTCGTTGCGCTCGAGGCTTCGGGTCTCGGCGCTGCGATCCGGCAGTCGCGCTGGCTCTATATGGTTGCCAACGTTGGCCATATCGTCGCGCTGATGATCTTTGCGGGCGCCATCGCTGTGATGGATCTGCGCATGGCGGGTGCGCTATCCGCGACTTCGCCGGGATATGTACTGAAGGCCGCGCGCCGTCTTGCGATCCTCGGCTTTGCGGGTCTTGTCATATCCGGCGCATTTCTGTTCACGGCGGAGGCTAGCCACGTCATCATGAACCGCGTGTTTCAGGTCAAGCTCGGGCTGATCGTGCTCGGACTTCTGAACATCGCACTGTTCGAGATTTTCGTGACGCCGAAAGTGCGAAGCTTACCGCCGCTGACGCCGTTGCCGTCAGGCGCGCGCGCCGCAGCCGTCACGTCAGTTGCGATCTGGATTGCCGTTGCGATCTGCGGACGTTCGATCGCCTATTTCTAGCCGGTGCCGCCGACAGTGATGCGGTCCATGCGTAGAGTCGGCTGGCCGACGCCGACCGGCACGCCCTGACCCTGTTTTCCGCAGGTGCCGATGCCATCATCGAGTTGAAGATCGTTGCCGACCATGGTGACGCGATGCAGGTCGGTCGGACCGTTGCCGATCAGCATGGCACCTTTCAGCGGCGCACCCAGTTTGCCGTTTTCGATTCGATAGGCCTCGGTGCACTGGAAGACATATTTGCCGGACACGATATCGACCTGGCCGCCGCCGAAATTCGCGGCGAAGATTCCATTCTTCACCGACGCGAGAATTTCCGCCGGGTCGCGTTCGCCCGCCAGCATGTATGTGTTGGTCATGCGCGGCATCGGCACATGCGCGTAGGATTCGCGCCGTCCGTTGCCGGTGGGCTTCATGTTCATCAGCCGCGCGTTCTGGCGGTCCTGCATGTAGCCGACCAGAATGCCGTCCTCGATCAGCACGGTGCGGTTGGTCGGGGTGCCTTCGTCGTCAATGGAAAGTGAGCCACGCTTCGACGAGATGGTGCCGTCGTCCACTACGGTGACGCCCTTGGCTGCAACCTGCTGGCCCATCAGGCCGGAGAAGGCCGAGGTCTGCTTGCGGTTGAAATCGCCTTCAAGCCCGTGACCCACCGCTTCATGCAGCATCACGCCGGGCCAGCCCGGCCCTAACACCACATCCATTTCACCGGCGGGAGCGGGAACGGATTCCAGATTGACCAGCGCCTGACGGATTGCGCCGTCGGCGGCGGTGCGCCATGCCCTGGTCTCGATGAAGCGCGCATAGCCCTCGCGCCCGCCATAACCGGCGCTGCCGCTTTCCTGCCGGTCGCCTGAACCGGCAACGACAGAAATATTGACGCGCACCAGGGGGCGGATGTCGCGATAGCTCTCGCCGTCGGGACGCACGATTTCCACCACCTGCCATGTTGCGCCGAGCGACACCGACACCTGACGTACGCGCGGGTCCTTGTCGCGGACATAGGCATCGATCTCGGCCAGCAGCTTGACCTTGGTCTCGAAACTCTGGCCATCAAGCGGATTGTCATCGCCATAGAGGCGCACGTTGGTGTGTGAAGGGGCCGCAGCAAACGTCCCGGAATAGCCGCCGCGCACCGCGCTCACCGTATCGGCGGCGCGGATCAGCGCCGGCAGCGAGACGTCGGAGGAGTGGGCATAGCCGACGGCGTCGTCCTTGACCGCGCGCAGGCCGAAACCCTGTGCGGTGTCATAGGTCGCCTGCTTGAGGCGGCCATTGTCGAAGCCGAGCCCTTCGGACTGGCGATATTCGAGGAACAATTCGCCATCATCGGCGCCTTCCAGCCCGCGCACGATCTCCTTGCGTACTTCGTCGCGGTCGAGACCGGCCCGATCGAGCAGGGAAGAGACGGCAGATGCGGTGGATGGTGTGGTCATGCGGCGGGTTCCTCGCGCGCGGGTTGCGCGTCACCCCTATATGGCAACCGCAACCCGTCCGCCGCAAGCCCCGTCAGAACTCTACCCGGGCCTGATTGTCCTTGTACCAGTTGTGATTATAGAGGCCACCGATGCGAATCTTCCACGACTCGTTCAGGGCGTGTTCGATGTTCGCCGAGACCAGGTCGGTGCTGCCGCGGGTGATGTTGTAAGGTTCGTCCAGCCGGCGTTCGCGCGGGACGTTGACCGGCTTGCCGGTGCGCGTATCGATGACGGTGCCGCGGATTGCGCCAGTAGTCGGTGTCCTGATAGTCGCCGATAAAGCGATAGGCGAAGCCGTTCTGGATCGGTCCGGTGACATCGAGCGTCGCGCGCCGCCATTGAAACTCGTACCGTTCACCGACACGGTTCCGCGCTGCTGCAGTTCGGGCTTCTTGGTGATGATGTTGACCACCCCGCCGGGATCGAGCACCCCGTACAACATCGAAGACGGTCCCTTGAGCACTTCGACGCGGTCGGTGGTCGCCGAGAAATTGCTGGGGAGTGCCATGCGGAAGCCATCGCGCAGGATCGATCCGTCGCGATTGTCGCCGAAGCCACGCTTCATCACGGCGTCCTGCGTTCCGCCGAGCGTGTTGGACTGTGTACCGATGCAGGCGCTTCCTAATACCGCAGCAATGTGTCTCGAACGCACTTCAACCCCGCACAACCATCTGTGAAACCGGCAGCGTCCTCATGCACTGCCACGCTCGCGGCGTGAAGGTCGCGGGACCGTCTTTGTTGCGATTCAAAAAGTTCGCGTATTCATATTTATAACGATTCAAAACTGCGGGTGATTTCAGGCCGCCGCTGCATGCTAGAAGGCGCGACTGACGTCGCGTTCGCGCCGGACGTTGTTTTTCTCCACATTCAGTCCACGGTTTCCATGACAGTACGGCCGGTCCGGCAAGCCCTGCATCAGGTTCATTCCATTGTCGGACTCGTCATGTCGCTCGTGCTCACGTGCATCGGCGTGACCGGTGCGCTGATGAGCTTCGAAGACGAGATTGTCGATTATCTGAACAGGGACATCATGCATGTCGCCGTGCAGAGCGTGGCAATGCTGACGCCTGACCAGATGATCAAGCGCATCGAGTCCGCCAACGCGGGCGCGCGCGTGTCGGGGCTGACGATGACGAACGATCCGGCTTCCGCGGTGCGTGTGCGATTTGCGCGAGAAGCGCAGGGTGTGCGGCGATCATCGATTTACATCGATCCTTACGACGGACAAATCCTCGGCACGCCTGCCGGCGAGGAGACGTTTGCAACAATCCGGCGCCTGCATCGCTGGCTGCTGCTGCCGGGCGATGGCGATGGAGTTGGCCGCTGGATCACCGGCGCGGCCGTCGTCAGTCTGCTGGCTCTTCTGATAACGGGTATTGTGCTGCGCTGGCCACGCAAGCTGCGCAGCCTGAAAGTGTGGTTGAAGCCAAATTTTGCGCTTCACGGGCGGGGATTTTTCTGGTCGTTGCATTCGGTCATCGGGACGTGGCTGATCCCGATCTATCTGGTGACGATCCTGACCGGTCTGTGGTGGTCGTATGACTGGTACAAGGACGCTGCGACCTGGCTCCTGACGGGAAAAGAACGTCCTGTCGCGGGTCAGAAGATGGCGAAGGGCGGGGCGCCTGAGGCTGGCAAGGATGCAAAGGGGAGTGCGAAAGCACCGCGCGCTCCGCAGGGCGATCGCGCCGCGCCGTCGCTCGATCTGGCATGGTCGGCATTCCGCGAGCGCTTCGGCGCGACGTATGCTGTGGCGACGTTCATGGTGCCTTCCGGTGCGAGCAATGTGGTCCGGGTCCGCTCTGTTCCAAAGGACGCCCCGAGCGAAGCCGCGCGCGATGAGATCCGAATTGACGGTGTGACCGGACGTATCGTGTCGGCCGAGTTTTATGCTGACAAGAAAGGTGGAGAAATCGTCATCGCCCGTGTACTCGACATTCAC
Source organism: uncultured Afipia sp. (assembly GCA_964594185.1). Taxonomy (GTDB): domain Bacteria; phylum Pseudomonadota; class Alphaproteobacteria; order Rhizobiales; family Xanthobacteraceae; genus Afipia. The sequence continues at coordinate 16,305 of CAZQMD010000076.1, forward strand.
ACCGGCAGCATGTTCGGCCTGATCGGACGCATTGTGTTCATGCTGGCGGCAGCACTGATGCCGCTGTTCATGGTGACGGGGTATCTGCTCTATCTGTCGCGGCGGCGGCTTCGTGCCGCAGCGCTGTCAGCCTCAAAGAAGCGGGACGCTTTGCAATCTTCGGCCACAGGCTCGGTTCACGGCAGCCTGTCGTAGTCTTTTGATGAAGCTGCCATCAGCGCGGCTGGTGTTGGCTGTCTTTGCCAGGAGACGTGCTTTCAGGCCGCGCGTTGGGAAAGCCGTGTTCCTGCGCCCATTTGAACAACTCATCGAACACTGGCCGGAGCGCTCTGGCGGAGGGCGTGATTTCATATTCGACCCGCGGCGGGACTTCGGGAAAGACCGTGCGCTTGACCAGCCCGTCGGCTTCGAGATCGCGCAGCTGCAGTGTCAGCATGTGCTGGGTGATTCCGGGAATGGCACGGCGCAACTCGCCAAACCGATGTGTGCCCTGACCAAGCAGCCAGAGAATTTCACCTTTCCACTTTCCGGTCAGCATTCCCAATGCGCGGTGGAACTGGCTCAGCACCTCTTCGCGAGAGCAGTCGTCCTCAGGATTCTCATCAGTCTCAAATTTCATACTACACCAGAAAAAGCATCCTACTTGTCTCTGCCATCTTAGTTCTGAATTGTGCCTGGAGAAAGCAATCTCTGCTCAACCGGGAAACTGTCGATGTCGATCACGGATATTCAAAGGCCGCCACGCTGGAAGTCGGTGGCGCTATGGACTCTCAAGGGTCTGCTTGCTGCGGTGTTTCTGGCGGCAGGCGGCGCGAAACTCGCCGGCGTGCCGATGATGGTCGAGAACTTCCAGCACATCGGGTTCGGACAATGGTTCCGCTATCTCACCGGTGCACTGGAAGTCATCGGTGCGATTGTGATCCTGCTGCCGCGCCTTGCCGCGTTCGGCGGCGTGCTCCTGAGTTGCATCATGGCGGGAGCCATCGCGACGCATCTGCTGTTGATCGGCGGTTCGGCCGTTCCCGCAATCATTCTGCTGGCGTTGAGCGTTCTCGTTGTCATCGCGCATCGCGATCAGATCGATAGCCTGTTCGATCGCTACGACACCTGACTCGGCGAGGATAAAACGATGCGCCTCAATCGCAGGCGATGGCTTGCCGTTGCCGGATATGGCCTTGCATTCGCAGTGCCGCTTGGCGCGACACTGGCGGTCACGGCCGCGCCGAAAGACCAGAAAGCTGCACCCCGGTCGCACCGGCTGGTACTGCAGATCAATTCAGACGATCCGACAACGATGCGGGCGGTGATTTCGACCTCGGTTCACCTGACCAAATACTACAAGGCCGTCAACGAAGGCTTCACCGTCGAGATCGTTGCCTATAACGCCGGACTGCATATGTTCCGCGCCGACACGTCGCCGGTGCAGGATCTGCTGAAAGTTCTGCGGGCCACCAATCCCGACATCCGCTTTGTCATTTGTGAAGCGACGAAGATGGGCATGGAGCGTAACGAAGGCCATTCGCTGTCGTTCGTCGAAGGCACAACCTCCGCGCCAAACGGTCCTGCTTACATGATCGGACTACAGGAAGCCGGATGGTCCTATATCCGCTCGTGAGTTTGCACAGGTCGGGGCATTTGCATGACAGCAAGTGATGACGCTTCCGATATGGCATGCCGTGGTATTGCGCGACGCGCTGTACTCGGGAGCGCGCTTGGCGCGATTTCATCGCTCATGCTGCCGTCCGGCGGCGCGCAGGCACGGACCAATGGGCCGCCGCCGTTCGGAACGGCCCGCAGCCAGTTCACGCTGCTTGCTCCGGTGAAAACCGTGCCATCGCTCCCGCTGACGAGGCTCGATGGAGTGACCGCAAACCTTGCGGCGTTTCGCGGCAAGACGGTTCTGGTGAACTTCTGGGCGACATGGTGTGCGGCGTGCCGGGTCGAATTGCCGATTCTCGATCGGCTCCAGGAAATCATGGGCCAAAAGAATCTGAAGGTTGTCGCGATATCCCTCGATCGCAGCGGCCGCGCGGCGGTCGTCCCTTACATGCAGAAGCTCAAGCTCCGGCATCTCGACATTTATCTCGATCCGGATGGACGCATCGGGAGTGTTGGCAATGACAATGCCGCAGCTCCGTTTCCGATCTACGGAATGCCGATCTCTTACGTCATCGGTCCGACCGGACGCATCGAAGGTTATGTGACCGGAGAGGCCGACTGGTTGTCGGAGGATGCCAGAAATCTTCTTGGCTATTACGCCAGTCCCACCGCGGGTTGAGACCGCAGGCAGACTGCTTGCCGGGCCGGACTGCAGACTATGGCAGCTTGTCGTAGCCCTCGCCGATTCCCTTCAGGCTGAGCGGGAAGCCGATACCTTCTTCTGGCGTCTCGAAGATGATGAAGGTCGCAGTCTTGGCGGTCTTGAGCTGGTTGAGCAGCGT
>CAZQMD010000077.1:0-18681 GCA_964594185.1 uncultured Afipia sp.
CGATGGTCGCGGCTGTCGGACCTCCGGACAGCAGATGGAGATCGATCTTGTCGTCGCCGTGGATGAAATCCGTGATCGTGTCCTGACCGGACGACGCAGCGAACACGAAGTTGTCATGGCCGGCGCCGCCCGTCATGGTGTCGTTGCCGGTGCTCGACAGGATCCAGTCCTTGCCGGCTGTGCCGTCCAGGGTGACGCCGCCCGGTGCGAACTGCTTGAAGATGAAGTTCACCGTGTCGCTGCCGCCATGGCTGTCGGTCACCGTCAGCGTGACCTTGTCGGTCGGCGAAGCGTTGTCCGGGGTGTAGATCGCACCGTTTGCGAAGATGTTGCTGATGTCCGCGAAGCTTCCGCTCACGCCGGACCCTCCAAGCGCCACAGGCACAGCATCAGCCGTCGACACCGTTCCGTGATCCGCAGTCGCCGTCACGGTAAAGATATCGCTGCCCGCATCAACGTCTGACAACGTGACGCCCAATACCTTCGTGACACCGCCGCCGAGTTCGACGGGGGTCACGTTGTCGGCATTCATCACCGGTGCATCGTTGATGCCATTGATGGTGATGGTCTCGGTCTGATGAATCAGCAGGCCCAGCGTGTCCTTGACGTCGTAAGAAACCTCGATGGTGGTGTGCTGCCCTGCTCCGAGATGATCGAATGACGGATCGCCGGGATTAATGTTCAACGTCGATCCGGTCAGCGATATTCCAGCCGGAGCCGTGCCCGATGCCGCACCCGTATCGACCTTGTAGGTCACATTGACAACCGACAGCGTGTCACCGCTATCAACGTCGGTTGCACCCGTCAGCAGGTCTTTGGCGAAAGCCGCATCGCCTTCATTCACCGTGTCCGTCAGCGCAGCCGCAACCGTCGGCGCATCATTGGTGCCGTTGATCGTAATCGTCTCGGTCTGGTGCACCAGCAGACCGAGCGTATCCTTGACGTCGTAAGACACTTCGATGGTGGTGTGCTGCCCCACGGCAAGATGATTGAACGACGGATCGGCGGGATTGATGCTCAGCGTCGCGCCAGCCAGCGAAATTCCCGCAGGAGCCGTCCCTGATGCCGATCCGCTGTCGACCGTATAGCTCACATTGACGACGGACAGCGTGTCGCCATCATCGATATCGGAAGCACCGGTCAGCAGGTTCCTGGCGAAACCTGCATCGCCTTCGTTTGCTGTATCCGTCAGTGCGGCCGACACCGTCGGTGTGTCGTTGGTGCCGTTGATCGTCCACGACACCGATGCTGGCGTCGGCGTGGTGACGGTGCCGTCGGTGACCGCATAGTTCACGGTCACAACGGTGGATTGTCCCGCGGCAAGGTGCTGATACGCCGCGTTGGCCGGATCGAGCGTGAAGGTGTGATCGGTGGCATTATAGGTGACACCAGCAGGCAGAGTGCCGGGAACGTTGACAACCGAAAGCACCGTCCCATCATCCACATCGGATGCATTGGCGAGTGCGTTGAGGATGCTTACGCTGGCGTCCTCGGCAACGGTTGCGGTGACCGCCCCGCTTACAATCGGCGCATCGTTGGTGCCCGTGATCGTCCATGACACGGCGGCCGCCGTAGGCGTCGTGACGATGCCGTCAGTCACGCCGTAGTTCACGGTCACAACAGTGGATTGTCCCGCGGCAAGATGCTGATACGCCGCGTTGCCCGGATCGATCGTAAAGGTGTGATGGACGGTGTCATAGGTAACGCCCGCAGGCAGCGAACTCGGCACGTCCACGACAGACAGAACATGCCCGTTATCGACGTCGGACGCGTTGGCCAGCGCATCGAGCACACTGACACTGCCGTCCTCGACCACATTGATATCGCTGATCGTGCTGCTCACCACCGGCGCGTCATTGGTTCCCGTAATAACCACGGTCACTGTCTGCGCAGACGATGTATCGGTCGCGGTGCCGCTGTCGTCCTTGACCGTGATCGTATAGGTGACGGTGATCGTCTCGCCGTCAGCCAGATACTGGACGAGGCTGTTGTCGAGATTGAAGTCCCAGTTGATCGTACCGTTGTTCGAGGAGAACGACGACGACTGCAGCGTCAGCGCATGTTCCAGCGCAGACGAGAGATTAGCTGGAAGCGTATAGCCTCCGCTGTCAGCCGCACCGACAAACGCGACCGAAGCAGTCTCATGATCGGTCGTATCAGCGTCTGCAAACGTCACCGACCCCGCATCATGCAGCGTGTTCACTGCGACGAGGCCAACATCTTCCTTGACCGCGCCCGAAACATCGACCGCGGTAATCGTCGGCGTATCGTTTGTGCCGGTGATGACGACGGTCACAGTCTGAGGTGCGGAGGTATCGGTTCCCGTTCCGCTGTCGTCCTTGACGGTGATCGTGTAGGTGACGGTGACCGTCTCGCCGTCAGCAAGATACTGAACAAGGCTGTTGTCGAGATTGAAGTGCCAGTTGATGGTGCCGTTGTTCGAGGAAAACGACGACGTCTGCAGCGTCAACGCGCTTTGCAGCGCCGTGTGCAGGGATGTCGGGATTGCCGCCGTCGAGCTTGTCGCATCGCTGACGAAAGCAACGCTCGCCGTCTCGTGATCGGTCGCGTCGACATCCGCAAATGTCACCGAGCCGGTGTCGTGCAGCGTATTCACCGCGACAAGGGCAGCATCTTCCTTCACTGCGCCGCTGACATCGACCGCGGTGATCGCCGGGGTGTCGTTGGTGCCGGTGATCACCACAGTGACCGTCTGACCAACCGACGTGTCGTTGGTGTCACCGCTATTGTCCTGCACCGTGATGGTATAGGTCGCGGTCACCGTCTCGCCGTCGGCGAGATACTGAACGAGGTTGTTGCTCAGCGCAAAATTCCAGTCGAACGTGTGCATGCCGACGGCCAGCGCCGTGCCGGGAACGCTAAGCGCCGTACCCAGTGCCGTGAGCAACCCGGTGCTCACAGACCCGCCATTGCCGCCGGCAGCACCATTGAAGGCGACATGCATCGTATGCGTATCGGTCAGGTCGGTATCGGTGAACGTCACCGACCCCGTATCTTTCAAAAGATTTCCTGCAACGACGCCGACGTCTTCCTGGAGAGTGGATGCGCCATCGATCACCGAGATGACAGGCTTGTCGTTCGAAGCACCGATCTGAACGACCACCTGCTGAGTCGATGACACGCCATTGTTGTCGGTGATGGTGACGTCGTAGGTCAGTTTCAGCGTTTCGCCGTCAGCCAAAAAGTCGAACAGATGATCCGGCAGCTTGAATTCCCAGCCGACCGAGCCTGCACCGGTGCCGGTGCTATCGGTAACCGTCGTCTTCATCGCGGTGGCGAGCGCTGTCAGCGTCGCCAACGGGATTCCGCTGGTTGGACCGCCGGACCAGACGATCGACGTCGAACCCGGATGAAGCGCCGCACTTGCTTCATGAGTGTCCGACAGATCGACATCGGTGAACGACAGCGATCCGTTGACAATATCCTCGACCGAAGAGTTGGTCGTGTTGACGACTTCATCCGCCACATGCGACGCGGACGTATCGGCAGAAAGCGCTGGAGCGTCGTTCGTGCCGGTAATCGTGATGGTGACGGTCTGCGTGACCGGGACGCCGTTGTTGTCCTTGATCGTGATCGTGTAGGTCTGCGTGATCGTCTGCCCTTCGGCCAGCGACTGCAGGGTCGGATCGTCATCGTCCAGCGTGAAGTGCCAGCCGACCGTTCCCTGATTATTCGTGTCGGTCAGGCTCTCCGAAACCGGATCGATGGTGAAGTGACCGATCTCGGTGCCGGCGACAAAGTGCGGCAGAGCCGATGCCGTCGATGTCAGCGCGACAGTCGCAGTATGCGCATCGGTAAGGTCGAAATCCTGGAACGTAATCGTGCCATGGGTCGCGATGTCACCGCCGGTCGAGACGGAGGTGTCTTCTTTCACATCGCCGATAATTTTCGTTGCGGCCCCCACCACAATGGTCGGCGCATCGTTCGCACCGGTGATTGTGACAGGGACTTCGACAACGCCGGTGTCCGGGCCGGATGTCGCGGTGACCTGAATCTTGAAGGTGACGGTCTGGCCGTCGTCGAGGAAGTTAAACTGCTCGCGATCGAAAGAGACGACGCCCGTCGTCTGGTTGATGCTGATCAGCGGCTTCAGGAAGGATTCCGTCAGATATGGAATCGTGCTGACCGCAGTCTTGATGATCGCGCTTCCGGCAACGAACGGAACGCCGATATCGTAAAACGGAGCATTGCCAATATCGGGGTCGTCGATCTTGACGACATCCGCGAACTTGAACGTATCGGTGGTCGGAGTGAATGCCTGATCCGCGAAGACGGGGACCACCGAGAACTGCGCCTTGGTGTTGTAGAAAATCTTTGAAGGATTCGGCAGACCCGTGATGGGGTCAATTCCGACGCCCGCGATAATGATGACCTTCGGCGGCCCGAGGTCCTGCAGCGGTTTGTAGAACGCGAACGGATTGAGGTTGTCGCCGGGCGAGCCAAATCCGGTCTTCTGGGATTTCGGATTGGAGTTGTCCGGATTGTAGTTCGGGAAGTAAAGCTTGAAGACTTCCTGAATCAGGCTCTTCGCGGCTTCCTGATCCGCCAGGGTCTTGAGCTGTTCGGTTGCCGTCGGCGGCTGGCCTATGCCGCTGACCGAGACATAGGTCACCTGCCCGGCCTGCGACACGGTGCCGATCAGTTGGCCTGTGGTCTTGTCGTAAAGATTGTACGAGCCGGTGTGCCCATCCGGCTCGACAAGAACCGAGAACTTGGTCGGACCGTTGTTGGCATCGATTTCGACAAGCACAGCCGTGCCGCGAATGCCCATGGTGGCGACCGGGGTTTCGACCCGCATGTTGCCGTTCTTCGCGGTCTGTCCGGCGACGAAGGTGACAGTGCCCTGCACCAGGCTGATCAGCGATGAATTCGACGATCCGTCGGGACCGTAGACCATCTCGTCCACCCCCATACGGGCGTGCGAGGTCATGCCGACCGCGCTGCCGTCAACGAAGGTCATGCTGACTGACGAGTTCGATCCAGTCTGGATCACATCGCCTTTTTGAACAGCGTCACCGACGTGCAATTCAACAGCCACGCCGTTGCGGATGGCAGTGGCGCCCCCGGACAGCTTCATCACATTGCCGATGACCTGACCGGCAGCAGGCGCGGCGGGCACCGCCTGGGCGTAGTGCACATGCTCGGTGAGCGCATCAACGATATGGCCCGCGAGCGTCGCGCCCTCCTTCGAGGCGAGTGCCGGTCGCGTCCCGAACTTGAAGTAATTTCCGACGACCAGCTTGTGACCGTCTCCGGAAATGATCAGGTCGTTGCCGATCCGGGTGTAGTCGCCGGAGAACAGCAGATGAGCGTCGGGAACGACGACATGGCTGTCGGATGCGTGGTGCTGGATAAAGCCGGGTTTGTCGAAAGCAAAACGATCTCCCTCCACGGAAACGGGAGAGACACGCGACAGCTCGGCATCAAATGGTCCGGCGAAATTCAAACCCTGCCCGCCCGTATCAAAATGTTTAACGTTAAGAAATTGAGAATTCGCAATTCATAGCATCAAACTATTCAGGCCCATAGTGGATTGAACTAAAGCGCACGGATTTACATGCCCTTGTTAAGTAATATGACAGCGTAACCGGCGGGGCGTTTAAGCCTAACTTTCTAAACCAATGAAATAAAATCGATATTTTCGACCCTGCCGCACAATCGAAAGCTTCCCGGCGGGCAACAATCCAGCCTAAAACAGGGTTACTTGTTGCGATATTTGCCGACTTAAATCTCATTTTTACTGCATAAGTGGCGCAGTAAACTCAAATTATGGATCATTTATACTTCAAATATTCGAATCCAGCGGTCTTCTGCACCCGCGAACCCGCGCGTTAGCCCTATCTACAATTTTAGACAATGTGGTCAGCGTTAGTTCCGCATATTTGAATCCAAATGGCCGATGAGCCCTTTGTTTAAGCCGTCGAAAAGAGGACGCCCCCTACTCCTTGTGACGAAATGATCCGGTCACGAGCGCGCATACCTAGCGAGCCGATGTCCGGACAAGGGGCGTCACATGTCGGCTTTCAACACGATGCGCGCAGGCGCATTCGCTCTCGGATGCGTGTTCGGTTTTATCGGCGCGGAAGCGCATGCGGCGGCTTATGCGCTGCGTGAGAGCCCGCCCAAAACCGGGACTGAAATCCCCGCGCCTGCTCCGGACGAGCCTTTCGGGCTATCGACTTCGGCGCTGTCTGATGGACCGCTGCGCGCCAAATGGCTGGCTGTCGAGCAGGCCATCGCAACCGAAGCGGATGTCATTTCCGCCTGCGCCAGCGATCCCGGCCATTGTACATCGCAGCCAGCCCAGCGGTTCCTGGAGATCGTCAACTCGGCCGCCGCCCGCGAAGGCCTCGCGCGTCTCGGCGAAGTCAACCGCGCCATCAATCTCGCCATTCGTCCGGTCAGCGACCGCGCCCAGTATGGCGTGGAGGACCACTGGTCTTCGCCGCTGGCTACACTGGCTACCGGCGCAGGCGACTGCGAGGACTATGCGATTGCCAAGTTTGTAGCGTTGCGCGCCGCAGGTGTGCCAGAAAAGGATCTCCGCCTCATCATCATCCGCGAGAACGCGACCGGCGACGACCATGCCGTGGTCGCGGCCCGGTCTGCCGGTCATTGGCGCGTGCTGGATAACCGCACATTCCTGATGATCGAGGACAATGGTTTCGGCAAATACCGGCCGTTGTTCGCCATCGATGCCGAAGGCGCCAAGCGGTTCGAACAGCCGATGTTTGCAAATGCCGCGCCGGTTACGCAGCCTCTCCCCGCCGAGATCGAGAAACGCGATCCGGTCTTCGATGCGGGGACCCCGGCTGTCGGCTCCAGCACCACAACACTCGCGTCAGACGAGTTCTGGATGACGCTTGCGATGTAGGCCACACCAATCAGGTCAGTTTCACTGACCTGATTTCTTCCTGCGCGTTCAGGTCTTGGCGATACTCTGGATCGTCGCGACAAACAGCAACGCCGCGATGATGGCGAGTATCCATCCGGGATTGTCACACAGGACCGCCCCGCGAACGCAGACCTCGTCGGCCAAAGACCAGCCCCGGTTCCGGAGAGCGCCTGCGAGCAGGAAGACGCCGCCTGTGCCGATAATTGCGAGAATGAGCTGACGCATGGATGCACTCCTTTCCGCCGCCCATGTTCGGCGCGAAGAAGTGAATCAATGCTTGTAAAGACCGATGAAACCCCGGGGCGAATGCTGAAAAATCAGCCGGGAACCGCTGCCTTGTCGAACGCCGCGGTGATGGCCGTAAACCGGTCCTCGACCTCGTTGCGCATCTCAGGATGCGTGAAAACATAAAGCTCATTGGCCTGGATTGCAGCGAGCACGCGCCGCGCAACGTCCGCCGGATCGATTCCGTTGCGGATCATCTCATCGACCATGGCAACCAGCATTGCGGTCGGGCTGCCCGGTTCCGGTGCGCGTGTCGCGCCATATTGCTCAGGCCGGTTGCGGCCGCTCTCGCCGATACGGGTGCGGACAAAGCCGGGACAGAGCACGCTGACACCGATGCCGAACGGCGCCAGTTGCGGTGCAAGTCCTTCCGACATCCCCACGACGGCAAACTTGCTCGCGGTGTACGGACTGAAGCCCAGTCCGCTCTGCATTCCCGCCATCGATGCGGTGTTGACGATGTGACCGCCCTCGCCGTGGGCGCGCATGTGCGGCAGAAATGCGCGAATGCCGTGAACGACGCCCATCAGGTTGACGTCGAGCACCCAGCGCCAGCTATCGAGGGAGATATCTTCAATTCCGCCACCCGCAGCAACACCGGCATTGTTGCAGACCACATGCACGTTTCCGAATGCATCGAATGTCGCCTGCGCCGCGCGGGCGACGCTCGCCGCATCCGCGACATCGCAATCGATACCACGCACCTCCGGCCCGACATTGTGGAGACTTTTCACCGCAGCATTCAGCGCATCGGCTTCCACATCCGCCAGCATGACTTTCATGCCCGCCTCGGCAAAGGCTCGCCCGAGCGCCAAGCCAATACCGCTCGCTCCTCCCGTTACGAATGCCGTCTTGCCTGAAAGCTCACGCATGTTGTCCCCTGCGCTTCTGTGATGCTGAACCTCATCATGTCACGATCGGGTGAGCGATTGCCAGCGTGACGGGTTCCCGCCCACTGTTGCTTCTGGCGTCTTAAAATGGACACGCACCGGGCGTCTTACTTTGCCTTTACGTCGCTGCGCCGGTCGCTGCACAAGGCACCGGCGCATTTATCGTGAAGGGATTTGCCGATGGCCACACGCATACAACGACTGGCAGAATTTGACGGCAATGGCGAACCGTCTCCCGATGAGGCGGTACAGGTTTTGTGTGAAGACAAGAGCGGGACGTATCAACTTCCGTTCGCATGCCGCCGCGTCAACGGCGAATGGCGCAACAGCGAATCCGGAAGTCTTGTCGAGGCGATGGTCGTCGGATGGCGGCGGCCGAGGACATAACAAGACGATGAGGGCATGACCCGTACCGGATCATGCCCCTAAGGATCGGCGATTACTTCTTCGCTTTCCACTCGGCGTAACGCGCCTTGGTTTCCGCATTCATCGGATAGAGGCCAGGCAGCGCGGCGCCGTTGTTGACCTCATTGACGATCCAGCCCTCCATTGCCTCCTGCTCAGGCCCTTCGGTGAGGATCAGGTCGAGGAAAGCCTGCGGGATCAAAACCGCGCCGTCCTGATCGGCAACAATCACATCATCGGGAAACACGGCGACGCCGCCGCATCCGATCGGCTCGCCCCAGTTGACGAAGGTCAATCCGGCAACTGACGGCGGCGCGGACGCGCCATCGCACCAAACCGGCAGGCCCGTACCGAGCACGCCTTCGACGTCACGCACCACGCCGTCCGTCACCAGCGCGGTGACACCGCGCTTGGCCATGCGCGCGCACAGAATATCTCCAAAGATACCGGCATCGGTGATGCCCATGGCATCGACCACTGCGATACAACCCGCCGGCATCGCCTCGATGGCGGTGCGGGTCGAGATCGGCTTCGACCAGGATTCCGGTGTGGCCAGATCTTCGCGCGCCGGCACGAAGCGCAGGGTGAAGGCCGGACCGACCAGGCGCTCCTGACCCGGACGCAGCGGCCGCGACCCGCGCAGCCAGACGTTCCGAAGTCCCTTCTTGAGCAGGATCGTCGTGATGGTCGCGGTCGTGATCTTCTTCAGCGTGGCGATGGCTTCGGGCGTAAGCGACATGGGGGACTCCGGATGTGGTGCGCTACGCCTTGTTGCGAAACCGAAGGATTGCGTCAAGGCGGCAAAAGCGCAGACGGTAACGCCGGTTTATGCATTGCGATAACGCCAACTTATTTGCCATTTGGATGAGAGTGTCGGACAAATAGCCGTCCGTCCCGAGATTTCCGGCCCGTCGATGACCGCTTCACCTCGCATCCTCCCGTCCGGAGACACCGCCCTGACGGTCGAGTTCGGGAGCAGCATCGATCCCGAGATCAACCGGCGCGTGCTGGCGCTCGATCGCGACGTGGCAAGCGAGGCCGTGACCGGGGTCACAGAAACGGTTCCGACCTATCGATCCCTCCTCGTCCATTACGATCCGCTGCTGATCGGCTACGCTGCGCTGTCGGACATGCTCCTTGCCCTAGCGCAGCGCCCCGTTCCGCCCGAAACCGGCATCCGGCGCTGGCGTGTGCCCGTGGTCTATGGCGGCGATTACGGAATCGATCTCGAAGACGTTGCGCGCGCTCACAATATCTCGACGTCCGAGGTGATCGCGAAACACACCGGCAGCGAGTATCGGGTGGCGATGATCGGCTTTACGCCCGGCTTTGCCTATCTGAGCGGGCTTGATCCGGCTATCGCGACGCCGCGCCGCGAAAGTCCCAGAACGCAAACGCCGCCGGGCACCATTTCCATCGGCGGCGTGCAGGCCTGCGTGCAATGCCTTGCCGCACCGAGCGGCTGGCATCTTCTGGGGCGCACGCCGGTGCGTACATTCCATCCGCAACGCGATCCGGTGTTCCTGATGGAGCCGGGCGATGCCGTCACCTTCCACGCCATCGCAGCGACTGAGTTCGATGCACTCGATCGTGCCGCCGAGCGCGGCGAGATCGTTGCCGAGTTGATTGCGTCATGAGCAGACTCGTCATCGTCACAACAGGCCCCGCAACATCGGTTCAGGATGCCGGACGGTTCGGCGCACAGCGCTATGGCCTCACCACGAGCGGCGCAATGGATCGAGTCTCGCTGGCGACGGCGAATTGCCTTGCCGGAAATGCGCCATTCGCCGCCGCCATCGAGATCGGGCCGTTCGGTGCATCCTTCACAGCGCGCCATGGGACCGTGCGCGTCGCTTTGTCTGGTGCTGCACGCGCCGCAGACATCGCCGGATCGCCCTTGCTGCTGAACGAGACCGGCCTGATCGCGGAGGGCGAAACGCTCAAGGTCGGCCCGGCCCGCAACGGCATGTTCAGCTATCTCGCCATCGAAGGCGGCATCGCGGGCGAGCCGGTATTCGGAAGTCTGTCGGTGAATGCGCGCGCCGATCTCGGCAGTCCCTTCCCGCGTCCGCTGCAGGATGGCGATGTGCTGGACGTCGGCACCGCACAGATCGCGCCGCACGAGCGTGCGCTGGATACATTCGACACGCCGCAGGCTCCTATCCGCGTTGTCATGGGACCGCAGAACGATGAATTCGGCGCGGCGTGCGACGTGTTTCTCAACAGCGAGTGGCGCGTGTCCGCCACCAGCGACCGCATGGGTTATCGGCTCGAAGGGCCGAAGGTCGTCCATCCCGGCGGACACAACATCGTTTCCGACGGCGCGGTTCATGGCAGCATTCAGGTGCCGGGCAACGGCCAGCCTATTGTGCTGATGGCGGATCACGGCACGACCGGCGGTTATCCTAAGATCGCGACGGTCATCAGCGCCGATCTCGGCCGGTTCGCACAAATACAATCGGGGGCAATTATCCGCTTCAAGGCCATTAGCGTCGAAGACGCGCAGAGCGAAGCACGCAAGCTGGCTGAATTCCTGCGCGACCTGCCCGGCCGTATTCATGCCGCTGGCGGTTCGAGCCTCAATCTTGTCGAACTGCAAAAGGCCAATGTCGCGGGCGTCGCCGTGAATGCGATCGACACCGCGACATGGCAAACCAAAATTGTCGGCGAGCCGTAATTCCGGAAGGCACATCCATGACCATCGATCTCAACAGCGATCTCGGCGAAGGTTTCGGCGCATGGGACATGGGCAATGACGACGCGATGCTGGGCCTCGCCAGCAGTGTCAATGTCGCCTGCGGCTTTCATGCGGGCGATTCCGACATCATGCTCAAGACCGCCAAGCTCGCAAAAGAACGCGGTGTCAGCATCGGCGCGCATCCCGGCTATCGCGACCTGCATGGATTCGGACGGCGGCCGGTCCCCGGACTGAAATCGTCCGAGATCGAGACCATGGTCGCTTACCAGATCGGTGCATTGCAGGCGGTGGCCGCGCTGGCTGGCTACAAGGTGACCCATGTCAAGGCACATGGCGCACTGTCGAACGTCGGATGTGTCGACGACATGACGGCGCGTGCCATTGCAGCCGCCATCAAGGCCGTCGATCCAAATCTGTATTTTGTCGTGCTGCCAAATACCGCACTGGTGCGCGCGGGTGAAGCCGCCGGACTAAAGCTGATCTATGAGGTGTTCGCCGACCGCGCTTACGAAGATGACGCGCAACTGATGGCGCGCAGCAAGCCGGGCTCAGTCCTGCATGACGCGGATCAGATCGCACAGCGCGTTGTCCGCATGGTTCAAGACAACGCAATCACCGCCGCGTCCGGCAAGGTCATTCCGGTGAAGGTCGATACCGTCTGCATTCATGGCGACACGCCGGGCGCGGTGGACATCGCGCGCAAGGTGCGATCCGAACTGGAGCGCAACGGCATCACCATCGCACCATTCAGCTCGCGGCGCTAGCCTCGAGCGGTTGCGCGACGTCTGTCTGCGCGATCAGCCGTTTCAATTCCGGAATGCACGAGCCGCAATTGGTTCCGGCTTTCAGCTTCGCGCCGATGTCGGCGGCGGAACGCGCGCCTTCCGAAATCGCACCGCAGATCGCATTGCGGCCGACGCCGAAACAGGCGCAGACAACCGGACCATCGCTCGCTACACCATCGGCTGATCTTCCCGACAACAGAAGCCGCCGCTGATCGTCGCTGATGATCTCCGCCGCGAAAGCAGCCTTCACCGCATCCCAGTTTGGTGCGGCACTGGCCGGGCCGACAAACAAAACCGCCTCAAGCCTGTCGCCGTTGAACTGTGCCGCTCGATAGATGCCATGTCCGGCATCTTCATACTCGGAAACGTGACCGCCCTTGCCTTGGGGGGAGAGCTGCAACTTCCAGTTCGCAATATCGAGATTGCCCGCAAGCAGATAGCCGTATCCGCCGGTCACCGCGACGCGCGACCACCACACGCTTTTCGGAAACGGCATCGGCTTGCGCGACAGCACAAAGCCGCGCTGCGTGAACGCGACCGCCTCAATGGCAACCGGCGTGGCCTTGTTCTCCGGCTGCCCCGAGAATGGATCGGTGAACGGCGCGACCAGCGCGCCGACCCGAGCAGACGCAGAATTTTCTTCACTCCAGTGGATCGGCGCGAACAGCATGCCGCGCTGCTGCCGCTCACTGACAACGACTTACAGGATACACTGGCCGAGATCGGTCGCGAGCCGGGCGTACCCGCCATCGACGATGTCCGCCTGTGCGGCATCCGCAGGATGAATCTCGACATAGGGCTCCGGCAGATGCTGGCCGAGGCGCGGACTCATGCCGGTACGCGTCATGGTGTGCCACTGATCGCGGATGCGTCCGGTGTTCAGGCGCAGCGGCCTCGCTTCCGAGATTGCGCCGCGCAGCATCGGAACATCCGGCGCGATGAAATGACCCTTGCGGTCGGATGTATAATACCCGCCTTCCGCGAAGAAACGCGGCTCTGGTTCAACGCCACCCTTCGGCAGCGGCCACATCACTGGCAGCATCGCATCGAACGCATCATCGGCAATTGACGCCATCCCGCCGATATCGAAATCGCGGCTTCCGCCATTCTCGAAGGCGGACAGTTCGGCATGCTCGCGGAAAATATCCGCAGCGGAATTGTAGTCGAACGCCGCACCATAGCCGAGGCGCTTTGCCACCTCGCTCATGATCCACCAGTCCGCCTTCGCCTGCCCCGGCGCGGCAAGAAATCCACGCTGGCGTGAAATCCGCCGTTCGGAATTGGTCACAGTGCCGGATTTCTCGCCCCATGCATGCGCAGGCAACAACACATGCGCGCCGGAATTGATGCTGTCATTGGACCGCACGTTCTCCGAGATGACCAGCAGATCGAGCTTCTTCATCGCGGCACGCACGGCATCCGCATTCGGCAACGAGACCGCGGGATTGGTGCCCATCACCCACAGCGCCTTGATCTCTCCGCGCCCGATGGCCTGGAACATCTGCACCGCCTTGAGCCCTTCATGGGTGGCGATGTGCGGCGCCTTCCAGAACCGGCGCACGCGATCGATATCCGGCGGCGTGAAACTCATATGCGCCGCAAGCTGGTTGGCGAGGCCGCCGACCTCGCGGCCGCCCATCGCATTTGGCTGTCCGGTCAGTGAGAATGGCGACGCTCCCGGCTTGCCGATGCGGCCCGTGGCAAGATGGCAGTTAATGATCGCGTTCACCTTGTCGGTGCCCTGTGCCGACTGGTTCACGCCCTGCGAGTAGAGCGTCACGACGCGCTGCGTCTTGGCAAACATCTGGAAGAACGCTGCGACATCGGCCTCGGCAAGTCCTGTTGCCAGCGCGGTCGCTGTCACGCTACCTGCGATGAGCCGTGCTTTCGCCAGCCCTTCCTCGAATCCGGACGTGTGTTCGTCAATGTAAGCGCTATCAAGTGCGCCGTTGTCCGCCAGATACGACAACAGCCCGCTGAACAACGCTGTGTCTGTGCCGGGCTTGAGACCGAGAAACAGATCGGCGTCGCCCGAGGTTTCGGTCTGGCGCGGATCGATCACCACAATGCGCGCGCCGCGCTTCTGCTTGTTCGCGATCATGCGCTGGAACAGGATCGGATGGCACCAGGCCGCGTTCGATCCGACCAGCACCAGCAGATCGGCCTGGTCGAGATCCTCGTAGCATCCCGGCACCGTATCGGAGCCGAAGGCACGGCGATGACCCGCGACCGAAGACGACATGCAAAGTCGCGAATTGGTATCGACATTCGCGGTGCCGATAAAACCCTTCATCAGCTTGTTGGCGACGTAATAGTCTTCCGTCAGCAACTGGCCCGACAAATAGAACGCGTCCGACCCCGGTCCATGCTTGGCGATGATGTGCTGCAGCCTGTGCGCAACGTGATCGAGTGCATCCGGCCACGCCACCTGCTCGAACTTGTCCTTCGAGCAGCGGATCATCGGATGCAGCAGACGCTCGCTTAAAGCTAGCGTCTCGCCGAGCGCCGAGCCCTTGGAACAGAGCCGGCCGAAATTGGCGGGATGATCGGGATCGCCGGCAATGGCCGCGCCGCCCTTGCCGTCAGGCGTCGCAATAACGCCGCAGCCGACGCCGCAATACGGACAGGTGGTTTTTGTGGGAGCGAGGGATGGATCAGCGTTCGTCATGCGGTCACCCGCACGACGAGGGGATCAGAGATCAGAAGGGATGGTAGGAGAGCGTGCCGAACACGATGGCGGCGATCAGCGCGAACGCGCCGTAAACGGCGACCGTGTGCATGCGATCCTCCGCCGGAGCGGAGGCCGCCCGAACGTCGGTGCTGATTTGGGCTTCGATCCCTGACACAATATCGCGCATCGCCGATCTCCAATCGATCACGTGACGCGATATTGAATTGCTTTATCAGCCACTTACAAGGCGAGCGGCAAAAAGACGATAAACTTGCCGCACCCTGCCCCATGAGAGAGGAAATTCCTCCCCCAGGCACGCGTGAAGGACGAACTGTCTCCGGCGGAACCGGCGATTTGCCCCTGCCTGCCATCAGTAGACGTCCTGCTGATAGCGGCCCTTCTTCTTCAGGTCCGCGACAAACGCGATGGCTTCATCGGTCGAGCGCGCTCCGAACTGCGCGGTGATGTCCACCAGCGCACGCTCGACATCCATCGCCATGCGCATGGCATCGCCGCAGACGTAGATATGCGCGCCATCCGCCAGCCAATTCCACAATTCGCGGCCGACCTCGCGCATCCGATCCTGCACATAGAACTTCTCAGCGCCGTCGCGCGACCACGCGAGCGACAAACGCGTCAGCAGGCCGGACGCCTTCATCGCGTTCAGTTCGTCCGCGTAGAAGAAGTCATACTCGCTGCGCTGATGGCCGAAGAACAGCCAGTTGCGGCCCGGTGCTTTCGTTGCCTCACGGTCATGCAGGAAGGCGCGGAACGGCGCAATGCCCGTGCCGGGGCCGATCATGATGACCGGCGTGTTCGGGTCCTGCGGCAGACCGAAGCCATGCGCCTTTTGCACATAGACGCCGAGCTTGTCGCCGGGATTGATCCGTTCCGCGAGGAATGTGGAAGCAAGCCCAAGCCGCTTGCGCTTGCCGATCACATAACGCACCGCATCGACCGTCAGCGACAACCGGCCCGGCGTCGCGTTATGCGATGAGGAGATCGAATAGAGCCGCGGCTGCAGCGGCTCCAGCGCCTCGACAAAGGCTTCCGGATGCGGACGCACGCCAGAAAATTTCTGCAGCGCCGCCAGCACATCCAGATTGGCCGCGTCGCCATCCGGATCGTCGCCGGAGGCGAGCGCCCGCGCCTTCTCCCGCTGCGCGCCGCCGCTCACGAATGAAATCAGTTCAAACAGGGTATCAGGCGCGGGTGATAGCGACACGTCCCGGAGCAGTACTTCGCGCAGCGGCTTGCCGTTCACTTCCGTCATATGGGATGCGCCAAGCATCGCGATGATCTGATCGACAAGACCGAGATCGTTGGCGGCGAACACGCCGAAGGAATCTCCGACGACGTAATCGAGCCCCACCTGCGCGAGATCGAACTCGATATGCCAGGTCTCCTTCTCTGAGCCAGGCTTGTTGATCTGGCGGCGTGACAGAAACGACGCCATTGCGGGATTGTCGCGCGAGCGGCCTGGCTCGGCTGCCGGTGCAACAACAGCAGGCACAGCCGGAGCAGCAGCCGTAGCCGACGAAGACGATTCGGCAGGCGCCTTCTCAAGCTCTTCATAAAGAGACTTGAGCATCCGCGCGGTTTCCTTGCCGCCCGGCACGCAGAGGTTGAGCCGAGCTTCGGATTTGTTCGCGATCACTTCGGAATAGTCGTGGCAGTTGTAACCGCACTGGCCGCAATCCTGCTGCGCCATCGCGGCCATCATCCTGCGGCGGACCGGACGGCCTTCCGCCAGCTTCATACGGTCTGCAATCGGCATGGTCTGGTCATGCCACGGCGCTTCGCCGTCATCGCCGTCGCCGACGGCGCCCTTCATAACGGCTTCGCCCTGCTCCGGCGACAACGGCGTGACTGCATTGTCGAGCGACACGAGACCGGCAAAGAATCCGTTCAGCCAGGAGCGCTGCTCCTGCGAGAACGGCGCGGTGTCAGGAATGATCTGAAGCTGCGCGGGAGGTGTTATCTGGTTCATCACACAGCCTCCATCTCGGTCATGCGCTTGAGCGCATCGATTTCCGTCCGTTTGGCGAAAGCGACGAACGTCTCTTCTTCTGATGTGCGGTGATTGAGATAGGCCTTGAGCACGCGCTCCACGGTGCGTGGCGCGTCTTCCGCTTTCACATTCTGGAACAGTTCGCGGCCGATGGTGGCATCAGTCCCGAACCCGCCGCCGACCACAAGATGATAGCCATCGACGGTATCCCCATCGTCATTGACCGGAACGCGCGCGCCGATCAGGCCGATGTCGCCGATATAGTGTTGGGCACAAGTGTGATGGCAGCCCGTCAGGTGGATATTGACGGGCGTCGTCAGCGGTACGCGCTCCTCGCACCATGCGGCAATCTCGTCGGCGTTCTCCTTGGTATGGGCCGCAGCAAAGCGGCAGCCGGTTTTTCCGGTGCAGGCGATCAGGCCCGCACGAAGCGCCGATGTCGCTGTCGAAAGCCCCAGCGCTTCAATGGCCGCGGTGACGGTCGCAACGTTCGCATCGGCGACGCCCGAGATGAGCAGGTTCTGCCAGACCGTGAGACGGATGTCGCCGTCGCCGAAATCGGCAGCGAGTTTCGACAAGCCACGAATTTGCTCCGGCGACAGACGGCCCAGCTTCAGCGCAACGCCAATCCAGTTCAAACCGGCCTGCTTCTGCGGATGCACGCCTATATGGGCCAAACGGTCGTAGGCCGGACGCGGCGCAATAGCTTCCGCCGGAACGCGTGCCAGCTTGCGGACCAGCTTCTCCTCCACGGCGGCAAGAAACCTGTCGAATCCCCAGCTATCGAGCACGTATTTCAACCGCGACTTGTTGCGATTGGTCCGGTCGCCATTTTCGATAAACACGCGGATAATTCTGTCGGCGACCTCGGTCGCCTCCTGCGGCTTGAGGATGACGCCGGTGTCGCGGGCAAAATCCTTGTGGCCGGTGATGCCACCTAGCGCGAGGCGAAAGTAGATGCCCGGTTCGACACCGTGACCATCAAGCACTTCGACCGCCTGAAACGCGATGTCGTTGGTCTCTTCCAGCGTCGCGATCCGCCCTGCTCCATCGAACGCGACATTGAACTTGCGCGGCAGGCCATACAGTGACCGGTCGTTAAGAATGTGGAAGTGCCACTCGCGGGCGTAGCGCCGCGTATCGAGGATTTCTTGCGGATCGATGCCCGCGGTCGATGTTCCGGTAACATTGCGGATGTTGTCCGCGCCTGAGCCACGCGAGCACAGACCCAGGTCCTGCAGGCCTTCGATGATGTTGATCGCGTTCTTCGGTTCGATCTCGCGCAGCTGGAGGTTTGCGCGCGTGGTCACATGGGCATAGGGGCCGCCGAAATTCTCGGCGAGGTCCGCAACGCCCGCGAACTGCCAGTGCTTGAGGATGCCGTTCGGAATCCGCAGGCGGCACATATAGGACGCCTGCGTCGGCGCCACATAGAAAATGCCGTAATAGCGCCAACGGAAATTATCCTGTGGCTTCGGCGGCTCGTTGTTTTCCGCCTGCTTCACCAGACGGGGATAGGCATCGAACGGATGCTCGTCGCGCTTGAACTTCTCCTGATCGTTGAGCTTGCCACCCGCCGCAATGGTGCGATCCTGCGCCTTGAGGTGAATGGCGTCAGGCCCGACCGGTTCTGACTTTGCCGAAGTCGTGGGACGCGCGATACGCGAGGCGGACAGCCCCGACACGAATCCTTCGAGATAGCGCTTCTGGTCCGGAGAAAAATCGCTGGACATCTGTCATGCGGCCTTCGGTTGTGCGAGGGCGCGGCCGAACATCATGTCGCCGCGGATCGCTTCGATGGACGCCGTTGTCCTGATCAGTTCGAGGTACCAGAGCGCGTCCTGCGTATCGCCGACCAGGACCGCTCCCTTGAGGCGGCCATCGGCCACCACAAGCTTCTTGTAAGTGCCACGCCGTTCATCATTGAACACAAGCGTGTCGGCGCCGGACTCGCCGAGAAAATCGCCAGCGGAAAACAAGCTGCCGCCGGAAACCTTCAGGTTGGTCGGAACGACGCTGC
>CAZQMD010000078.1:0-18560 GCA_964594185.1 uncultured Afipia sp.
GATAGTGCGAAGCCTTGACGCCGTAGGAGACATGCTTCTTCGCCAGCGCGCTCACCGCCGGCAGCACCGAAGGCAGGTTCGAAAGACCGTTGACCACGACACCGAGCGTGCCCATCAGCGCGCGGCGCTGCTTGGCCATGTCCCCCTTGAACAGCGGCTTGACCTGTGGCGCGATTTCAAAAAGACGACCGTAAAAAATCTCCGCCGCCTGATCGGCGATGGGAACGACCTTGGCAAAACTGTCTTGAACGAGTGAAATCTGGGTGGGAGTCATCCTGCCTGCTCCTTCGTTTCGGTCCTTGCTTTACGCGGCCTCCACGAAACGATGCCGCTCGTAAAGGAATTCGAGCACGCGCTGACGGCACTTGAGATAGATCGGGTTCGACGCCAGCTCGAGCCGCTTGCGCGGATGCGGCAGCGGCACCTCAAGCACCTCGCCAATCCGCGCGCTCGGGCCGTTGGTCATCATCACGATGCGGTTGGAGAGCAGCACAGCTTCGTCAACATCGTGGGTGATCATCATCACCGTGTTGTTGAGCTTCTGATGCAGTGCCATGACTGAGTCCTGCAGATGCGCACGGGTCAGCGCATCGAGCGCGCCGAACGGCTCGTCGAGCAGCAGAACCTTTGGCTCCATCGCCAGCGCGCGGGCGATGCCGACGCGCTGCTTCATGCCGCCGGAAATTTCCGACGGACGCTTGTCCTTGGCATGGGTCATCTGCACAAGATTGAGATTGTGCAGCACCCATTCGTCGCGCTCAGCGCGGCTCTTGGTCGATCCGAACACCTTGTCGACGCCGAGTTTGACGTTGTCATAGACCGTCAGCCACGGCAGCAGGCTGTGGTTCTGGAACACAACAGCACGATCCGGCCCCGGCGAATTCACTTCGCGGCCTTCAAGCAGCACGCCGCCCTGGGTCGCGGTGGTCAAACCGGCGACGATGTTCAGCAGCGTGGACTTGCCGCAGCCGGAATGACCGATAATGGAGACGTAATCGCCCTTCTCCACCGTGAGGTTGATGTCTTTCAGCACCTCGCTCTGGGTCGAACCGCGGGTGAAGACCTTGTCGACGTGATCCAGCTTGAGATAAGCCATTGTCATTCTCCCTTACTTAGCTCGCCTGAGCGCCGCGCGTCGCGATGTTGCCGACGAATGCGACAATCCGATCGAGCACAAATCCGACGACGCCGATGTACGCAAGCGCCACGAAGATGTCGGACAGGCGCGACGAATTCCATGCATCCCAGATGAAGAAGCCGATACCGACACCTCCGGTGAGCATTTCTGCGGCGACGATGGCGAGCCATGACAGACCGATGCCGATGCGCAGACCCGTGAAGATGTAGGGTGCCGCCGAAGGGATCATGATCTTCCAGAAGAATTCCAGCGGATTAAGCCGGACCACGGCGGCGACGTTGCGGTAGTCCTGCGGGATGTTGCGGATACCGACCGCCGTATTGATGATGATCGGCCAGATGGACGTAATGAAGATCACGAAGATCGCCGACGGATTGCTGTCGCGGAATGCAGCCAGCGAAATCGGCAACCAGGCCAGCGGCGGCACGGTACGCATCACCTGAAAGATCGGATCGAGACCGCGCATCGCCCAGATCGACTGACCGATGATCGCGCCGACGAGGACGCCGACGACACTTGCGAGACCGAATCCGACCGCGACACGCTGCAACGATGTCAACACGCGCCAACCGAGGCCGATGTCCTGCGGGCCAGCGACGAAGAAAGGATCGACGATCAGGTCTTTCGCATCGGCCCAGATCCGCGATGGCGACGGCAGCGTCGCGCCCGGCTTCATGCAGAGAATCTGCCAGATGCCGAAGATCAGCACGACCATGATGACCGGCGGAATGACACGAACAGCAAGTGCACGCAGATTGGGAAGCAACGTATCCGACAGAAAGCTGCGCGACGATTTCGGCAGCGACACCACTGCGGCGGGCGCAGCCGGCGAAGGGACCGATGCCGGAAGCGTGCTGGTGGTTGTCTTGGCGAGTGGCATGTTCATGAGAGTGCCTCGGTTGAGTTAGGTGCGAGGCCGCCCCTGCACGGGGCGGCCCGCCATACATCAGGCTTCGATACGCTTGATCGACAGACTCTTGAGGTACGCGGTTGGGTTTTCGGGATCGAACACCTTGCCGTCGAAGAAGGTCTCCTTGCCGCGCGATGTGCTCGCCGGAATGTCGGCTGCTGCAACGCCGAGCGCCTTCGCTGCCGACTTCCAGATGTCTTCGCGGTTGACCTTGTCCACGAGCGCCTTGACGTCCGTGGTCGGCTCGAACTTGCCCCAGCGGATGTCTTCGGTGACGAACCAGGCGTCATGGCTCTTGAACGGGTAGGATGCATGGTCCTGCCAGAACTTCATGAACTGCTTGGTGCCCTTCTCGACACGGCCGTTGCCATAGTTGATATCGCCGTTGGCGCGGCCGATGATGTCGGCGACCGGCACGTTGAACCACTGACGCTTGCCCACGATTTCGGACATCTCGGCGCGGTTGGCGGGCTTGTCGCACCACTGCTGCGCTTCCATCACCGCCATCAGGATGGCCTGCGTCGCCTTCGGATATTTATCGGCATACTCGGCACGGATGCCGAGCGCCTTTTCCGGATGCTTCGACCAGATTTCGCCTGTGGAGCATGCGGTGTAGCCGATGCCCTGATTGACGAGCTGTTCGCCCCAGGGCTCGCCGACGCAGAACGCATCCATGTTGCCGACCTTCATGTTCGCCACCATCTGCGGCGGCGGAACGACGATGGTCGAAACGTCCTTGTCGGGATCGATGCCGCCGGCGGCCAGCCAGTAGCGAATCCAGAGATCGTGGGTGCCGCCGGGGAAGGTCATGGCGACCTTTACTTCCTTGCCTTCGGCCTTCTTCTTGGCGAACGCTTCCTTCAGCGCCGCCGAGTCCGCGGTGACCTTCAGGTCCTTGTAGTCGTTGGACACCGAGATCGCCTGCGCATCGAGGTTGAGACGCGACAGAATGTACATCGGCGTCGGCACGTTGTTCTGCGTCACCTTGCCGGCCGAAATCAGGTACGGCATCGGGGTCAGGATATGCGCGCCGTCGATGCCGTTCTTCTCGCCGCCGAGCACAAGGTTGTCGCGCGTCGCGCCCCACGAGGCCTGCTTGTTGACTTCGACGTCGCCCACGCCGTGCTTGGCGAAGATCCCCTTCTCCTTCGCAATCACCAGCGGCGACGCGTCCATCAGCGCGATGTAGCCGAAGATCGCCTTGGTCACTTCCGGTCCGGCGCTCTGTGCGAATGCGCCGGCCGGGAAATTCATGCGCGCAGCAGCCAACAACGCCGCAGTCCCTGCGCCCGCCTTGAGCAATGCGCGGCGGCTCATCTTGCCGGTCGCTGCTATTCCCGCTTTGCCTGTCTTGGTGGTCTTGCTCATCGTGTCTGGTGTCCTTGTCCGGTTACCGTTGTCCTGTTGCCGTCTCAGCCGCCTGCGCCCATCCCGTCGCCCAACAAAAAAGCCGCGCTCGAGGTGCGCGAATGCGTGCTCCTCGAGACAGCGGCGTTGCTGCGTGGCTCATCGGTGGAGCCGTAGGCCTTCGTCGCGGCCTGCAACTAGATATTCAAGGATCGTGCCAGCCGCGTGCGACGCAGCAAGTTCATGTTTTTCAGATATTTAGGGGGATGCCTTTACAGGAGGCAGGCGACCTTTGCGGCCTGCGTCAGTGGCAAATGCCCGATTTTTGCGCGTCGCACAAAATATGGGCAGGTAGGTTTGAACAGCGAATCGCTACTAAGCCGGACGCCGCTTGATCGTTACCGAAGACAGATGAGCCGGGATGTCGTTGGCATCGAATGGCGCGCCATCGAAGGCCCCGACACCATCCTTCACGGCATGGGCAGGCACTGCAGGTGAGCCCAATGCCGCGTCGTAGAGATCGGGCCGGAACACCTGCTTGGCGACCTCCAGAGCCTCCGGCGCATAGGCTGCCTGCCCCCAACGAACCATCTGGGCATAGAGCCAGGCCGCCTGCACCGGATCGGGCCGTGCCGCCCCTTCGCGTCCGACCAGCAGATACCGTCCGCTTGTGCGGAACGTACCGTCAGGAGAGATTTTCAGGCGGCCGTCGAGAGTACGGCGGATCACTTCGGGATCGACCCCGATACGCTCGGGCGCGCCGAGAATGCGGCACACCTCATCCCGGTTGTCCGGATTCTCGATAAAGTCTGCGGCCCTGCCATGAGCCCGGATAAGCCTGGTCAAAACCTCCGGGTTCTTCTGCGCCCACTGCTCACGCACCGCGAGCAGCTTCTCTGCGGCGCGTTCCAAAATGTCCGAAACGAAATGCAGGATGTGACCGACGCCAAGATCGACCGCGACCGAATTCCATGGCGCGCCGACACAGAAAGCATCGACATGACCGTTGGCGAGACTGTCCACCATGTACGGCGGCGGCAGCACCACCAGCCGCACGTCCTCATCCGGATCGACACCGCCAGCAGCCATCCAAAACCGGAGTTGGTAATTATGGGTCGAGAACGGGAACGTCATGCCGAAGGTCAACGGATCATTGCCGGCCTTGCGGCGCGCCGCGACCACTCGCGCCAGCGCCTTTGCCGTCACCATCGGATTGACCGGATCGCCATCCGCCTCGCCCATGATCGCTGCATGCAGCGCTGGCGAAACGGTGATGGCGTTGCCATTCAGGCCTAAATTGAAAGGCGCAACGATCGGCACCTTGACCTGGGACAGACCGAGCGTCGAGGCGATGGCGACGGGCGCAAGCAAATGCGCCGCGTCGAACAGGCCGATATTGAGCTTGTCGCGGACGTTCGACCATGACACTTCGCGGACCAGCGTCACGTCGAGGCCTTCGGCGGCGGTGAAGCCCTTGTCCACGGCAACGATCAACGCTGAGGCATCGACCAGCGGAATGAACCCGATCGCGAGCGGTGTTCCGGTCATTTCAGCAACTCCGCCGCAGTGATGATCGATTGGGCGATTTCGCCGATCTTCTTTTTCTCGCGCATGGCGGTGGACCGGATCAGCACATAGGCCTCCTCTTCGGTCAGCCCTTTCGCCTTCATCAGAAGCCCCTTGGCGCGGTCGAGGATCTTGCGATCCTCCAGCGCCGACCTGGTGCGATCCAGTTCGTCCTGCAGTTTCGAAAACGCGTTGAAGCGTGAAATACACAGATCGAGGATCGGCTTGATCCGCTCCTTCTTCAGGCCATCGACGATATAGGCCGACACGCCCGCCTCGACCGATTGCTGGATCGACGCGGCGTCGCTCTGGTCCACGAACATCGCGATGGGCCGCCGGACGGCACGGCTGACCTGGAACATCTGTTCCAGGATGTCACGGCTGGGGTTTTCAAGATCGATCAGGATGACATCGGGGTCGATCCGGTAAATGCGAGCCAGCAGGTTCTGCATTTCGGAGATGTGTTCGACACTGGTAAAGCCCGCGTCGCGCAGCCCTTCCTTCAGGATGGCCGCTCTGATCGGGCTTTCGTCGACGATAACGATCTTGAACGACGAATCCGCAGCCATTCAGCACTCACATTCCGGCAGAACAACCCTAACACGCGCTGCCGCGTCGCTTAAAGCCTTGAATTTGTAGGTAATCAGGGATAGCTCCTGCGGACTCCCAACAGGTTGAAGAAGACGATGGAACAGGGCGTCGCCCCAAAAGTCAGTTTTGTGTCACTTGGCTGCCCCAAGGCGCTGGTGGATTCCGAG
The DNA here is from genome assembly GCA_964594185.1 of uncultured Afipia sp. Taxonomy (GTDB): domain Bacteria; phylum Pseudomonadota; class Alphaproteobacteria; order Rhizobiales; family Xanthobacteraceae; genus Afipia. Next base: position 5,720 of record CAZQMD010000078.1, read on the forward strand.
CGGATCATCACCCGCCTGCGTGCCGAGGGCTATGAACTGGCGCGCAAGCATGACGGCGCGGATCTGGTGATCGTTAACACCTGCGGCTTTCTCGACAGCGCCAAGCAGGAGTCGCTGGGCGCCATCGGCGAAGCCATGGCCGAAAACGGCAAAGTCATCGTCACCGGCTGTATGGGCGCGGAACCCGAGCAGATCGAGAAAGCCTACCCGAACGTGCTGTCGATCACCGGCCCGCAGCAATATGAAAGTGTGCTCGATGCCGTGCACCGCGCGCTTCCGCCGCTGCACAATCCGCATATCGATCTGGTGCCGCCGCAGGGCATCAAGCTGACGCCGCGCCACTACGCTTACTTGAAGATTTCCGAAGGCTGCAACAACCGCTGCACCTTCTGCATCATCCCGAAGCTGCGCGGCGATCTCGTCTCGCGTCCGGCCAAGGATGTTCTGCTCGAAGCCGAGAAGCTGGTCGCCGCAGGCGTCAAGGAATTGCTGGTGGTGTCACAGGACACCTCGGCCTACGGCATCGACCTTAAATACGCGACGAGCATGTGGAAGGACCGCGAGGTCCGCGCGAAGTTCTACGATCTGTCAAAAGAACTCGGCGAACTCGGCGCATGGGTTCGGCTCCAATATGTCTACCCCTACCCGCATGTCGACGAAGTCATCAGCTTGATGACCGAGGGCAAGGTGCTGCCTTATCTCGACATCCCGTTCCAGCATGCGTCGCCCGACGTGCTCAAGCAGATGCGCCGCCCGGCCTCGCAGGACAAGACGCTTGGCCGCATCAAGAAATGGCGCGAGGAATGTCCGGACCTGACATTGCGCTCGACGTTCATCGTCGGCTTCCCCGGGGAGACCGACAGTGACTTCCAGTATTTGCTCGACTGGCTGGATGAAGCGCAGATCGATCGTCTCGGTTGCTTCAAGTACGAGCCTGTCGCGGGCGCGACCTCGAACACCATCGAAAATCCTGTGCCGGAAGAGATCAAGGACGCGCGCTGGAATGCATTGATGGCGCGTCAACAGAAGATTTCGGCGCAGCGCCTCAAGCGCAAGGTGGGCACCCGGCAGCAGATCATCATCGATGAGGTCGGCCCGACTGTGTCCAAGGGGCGTTCGAAGGCCGACGCGCCGCAGATCGACGGCAGCGTCTACGTCTCCAGCCGCCGTCCGCTAAAAGTCGGCGAGATCGTCACCGCGAAGATCGACCGCGCGGATCAGTACGATTTGCACGGGACTGTGGCGGGGTTCTGATTTTACCTTTTCGCTCCCGGTAGGCCCGACCTCTTGATTTTCAGGGACGGGCGCCCCAATTCCGGGCGATGAAGGCAAAACGATTCCTCTTCCTGTGCTTCCTGCCGGTGTTTCTCGCTCTGGCTTTCGTGGGCGTATCTCTGCCAGTGACAAAGAGGATCGCTCCGAATCAACAAGAACAAGGACAGGTGCTGAAAGAGAAAGCCTGAGTGAAGGCTCACTCAGGCCGCCTTCGGAGACTCGATCGGCTTACGGCTTCAAAATCCCCGAACCCGTCGTCACGCGGCCTTCAAGATCACGGTGCGCCTTCTGCGCATCCTTCAGCGCATAGGCGTGATTGATCGGCACATGCAGCGTGCCGCTGATGACGGCAGCGAACAGCGTGTCCGCGCCCTCGATCAATTCCTTCCGCGTACCGACATAATCGTTGAGTTTGGGACGTGTCGCGAACAGCGAGCCGTGATTGTTCAGCTCCGCGATGGAGAACGGCGGCACCGGACCCGACGCGTTGCCGAACGAGACGAACAGCCCGCGCTTCTTGAGCGACTTCAGCGATCCCTGAAAAGTGTCCTTGCCGACCCCGTCATAGACAACGTCGCACAGTTCGCCGCGGCTGATCTGCTTGATGCGCTCGGCGAAATCTTCCTGCTTGTAGAGGATGACGTGGTCACAACCATTGGCCAGCGCCAGCTTCGCCTTCTCTTCGGTGCCGACAGTGCCGATGACATTCGCGCCGAGTGCCTTGGCCCACTGACACGCCAACAACCCGATGCCGCCCGCAGCGGCGTGGATCAAAACCCGATGGCCCGGTTCGACCTTGAAGGTCTTGAACAGCAGGTACCAGACCGTCAGTCCCTTGAGCATCAGCACAGCGGCCTGCTCATGCGAGATGTGATCCGGCAGTTTCACCAGCTTGTCGGCGGGAATGTTGCGTTCGGTCGCGTAACCGCCGAGGTTGAAGTAGTAGGCCACGCGGTCGCCGGGATGGAAATTGGTGACGCCCGGCCCCACTGACAGCACCTCGCCTGACGCTTCATTGCCGACGATGAACGGCAACTCCGGAGCCTTGTAGAGACCGGTGCGATAGTACGTATCGATGAAGTTCAGGCCAATGGCGTGCTGGCGGATCTGGACCTCGCCGGGGCCTGGCGCAGGCACCTCGACATCCTCGTAAATCATCACTTCCGGACCGCCCACCTGGTGGACGCGCACAGCCTTGGTCATGGTTTCTCCCGAGCCTTTTCGTTATCGACCTGTGCCGGAAGCCAAATCCATCGGCGGCAAATTGTCAACGCGGACCGAAGCCGCGCTTACCCCGTCGCCGCCCGCTTGTTGCGGTTGCGTCGGGCCAGGATGTTGAAGAACTCCACCGCCGCCGAGAAGCAGATCGCCACGTAGATAAAGGCGCGCGGGATATGGAAATGGAATCCATCCGCCACCAGCGCCACGCCGATCAGCACAAGGAAGGCCAGCGCCAGCATTTTGGTGGTGGGGTGCTCCTTTACAAAGGCTGCGACCGGCCCCGACGACACGTACATCACGCCGACGGCAATGATGACCGCCGCGATCATGATCTCGATCTCCTGCACCATGCCGATGGCAGTAATGATGGAGTCGATAGAGAACACCAGATCGATCACGATAATCTGCATGATCACCCAGAAGAACGCGCTCGGCGTCGCCTTGGCATTCTCCTCGGCCTCCCTCGCCTCGACTTCGGCGTGAATTTCGTGGGTCGCCTTGGCGATCAGGAAGAAGCCGCCGACGATCAAGATAATGTCGCGCCATGAGAGCGCGAACTTGCCGATCGTGATTACCGGCTGGGTCAATCCGATCAGCCAGACCAGAATGCTCAGTAGTGCAATCCGGAACACCAGCGCCAATGCAAGGCCGATCTTGCGCGCCTTCTCCGCCTGTTCGGCCGGAATGCGCGAGACGATCACCGACAGAAAGATCACGTTGTCGATGCCCAGCACGATCTCGAGCGCCGTCAATGTCAGCAGCGCCGCCCAGGCTTCCGGGCTTGTCAGCAATTCCATCATGTGCGTGTCCCGCTTATCAACCGGATCAGAACGTCACTCAGAAGAATGTAGGCGCCGATGGCGCAGAGCCCGGCGGTAACCCACAGCGGCGTCTGGAAATTGGCGGCAATCGCGATCACTGCGAGAACCGCCCAGATCACCAGCAGCCCGATATTCAGCGAACGAAACCGAGTGGTTCGCAGCGGATGCATCACATTGAACGGTACAAAGGTCAGCACCACGAAAATCGCAAGCACGATGGTGCCGACAGCCGCCGGTGGCTTGAGCAGGAACAAATAGAATGCCGCCGCATTCCACAGCGCGGGAAAGCCGCGAAAATGATTGTCGTCGGTCTTCATCCGCCGGTCGGCGAAATACAGCGCGCCCGAAATCACGATCGCGCCGCCGAGCAGCGGCGTTGCCAGCGGGATCAAGAGGCCGCTGGCGGTGATCGCGTAGGCCGGCACGAAGACGTAGGTGAGAAAATCGACCACCAGATCGAGCGTGTCGCCGGACCAGTTCGGCAGCACGTCGCCGACCTTGAGCCGCCGCGCCAGCGGTCCATCGAGACCGTCCACAATCAGCGCAACCCCAAGCCAGCCGAACATGGCAGCCCAGTGTTCCCTCACCGCCTCCAGCATGGCGATCAGCGCAATCGCGCCGCCCAGCGCCGTGAAAACATGAACGCCAAACGCGCGCGCACGCGCTCTGGCTGGAAACGGGGGCTGGTCCTGCGGGCCGGGCTCACTCATATGAGCCGTCACTAACAAGATTCCCGGCATTTTGTATATGCAGGGCTGCTTTCCAATGTGACAAAGCCGAACCGGATTTACCTTAAATGCCCCTCAGGATGACAACCTGAAATCCATTGTGACACCTGAAAAATCCGGCGATAGATAAAGCCATGACCGAGCCCTCATCCGCGTCTCATGTTTATCAGGCCGCCGTTGTCGGCGGAGGCCCCGCCGGACTTGCTGCCGCCATTGCGCTGGCCCAAACCGGTGTCGATACCGTTCTGATCGCCCGCCGCTCGCCCTATGCCGACAACCGGACCACGGCCCTGCTCGGCGGCTCTGTCGACTTTCTCCAGTCGCTCGATATCTGGCAGCGCTGCACCGCTGACTCCGCGGCATTGAGCACCATGCGGCTGGTGGACGATACCCGGCGCCTGATCCGCTCACCGGAGGTGAAGTTTTCATCCGACGAGATCGGCATGGCGGCATTCGGCTACAACATCGAGAATCGTCTCCTGATGGTCGCGATGGAGGCGCGCGCGGCGGAATTGCCAAACCTCACGCGCATCGACGATGACGCGCAGTCCGTTAGTACCGACGAAACGGCGGTCACGATCATCACCAAAAACGGGCAGTCGCTAACGGCTGCGCTCGTGGTGGGCGCGGATGGACGGCATTCCTTGTGTCGCGAAGCCGCCGGCATCGGGGTCAAGCGGCGGACTCTGGGCCAGTCAGCTCTGACGCTGAATGTGACGCATACCCGCCCGCATGGAAACTGCTCGACCGAATTTCATACGGAGTCCGGCCCCTGCGTATTCGTCCCGCTGCCCGGCAACCGCTCCAGCATCGTCTGGGTGGTGAAGCCGGACGAAGCCGAGCGGTTAAAGAACCTCGACGACGCGGCCCTCGCCCTCGCCGCCGAGACGCAATCGCATTCGATCCTCGGAAAACTGACGGTCGCGCCCGACCGCCATGTGTTTCCGCTGGCGATCGAGAACCCCGATACCCTCGCTGCAAAACGTATTGTGCTGGTCGGCGAAGCCGCGCACGTCTTGCCGCCGATTGGCGCACAGGGTCTCAATATGGGCCTGCGCGATGCCGCCGATCTCACCGAGACAGTACGCGACGCCTTGCTGACAGGTGCCGATCCCGGCAGCGACGCCGTGTTGCAACGCTATGCGCGCGCGCGGCGCGCCGACGTCTTCAGCCGCACCTTCGCGGTGGATATGGCAAACCGCACGCTGCTCAGTGACTTCCTGCCCGCGCAATCGCTGCGCGCCGCAGGAATGCATCTGCTGGATCGTGTGGGGCCAATCCGCCGCCTCGCGATGCGCGAGGGGCTGTCGCCGTCATGGCGCGGACGCTAAGGCGTTTTCAAGCGAAGTGGGTACCGGTTCGCGTGAAGAAAACGCGTTGAAATAAAAGCTTTAGCCGTCAAAGCCCACGAACACGGTGGCTTCTTCGACGGACTTGCGCTCGGACACCACCGCGTTGGCCGGAAACGTCTCGTCCGGCCACCCCAATGCGATGCTTTTCATGATGATCTGATCGTCGGCTATGCCGGCATGTTCGCGCACCACCGGTGACTGCATGATGCCCTGGCTGTTGATCACAGCCCCCAGCCCGCGAGACCATGCGGCGTTGACCAGAGCAGTTGCCACAGCGCCGCAATCGAACGGCGTATCGTCGCTGCCATCCAGCACACGATCGTACGTCACGATGATGCAGACGGGCGCGTCGAACTGACGGAAGCCGCGCAGCACCCAGTCTTGCCGCATCTCCTTGTCATCGCGCGCGATCCCCATTGCGGAGAACAACTGCTTGGCGACGCCGACCTGCCTGTCGCGGTGGTGACCCGCGAATGCCGTGCCGGTGCGGAATTCCCGCGACTGCGGCACGCCGGCCAGCATCCTCTCGGTATTTCCGTTGCGGATTCGATTGAGCGGTTCGCCGGTGACGACGTAAAAATTCCAGGGCTGCGTGTTCATGGACGACGGAGCACGCATCGCTAAAGTGATAATTTCCGCGATCAGCGCCTGGGGTACCGGATCCGGCTTGTATCCGCGGATGCTCCGGCGGCCGAGGATGACGTCATCGAACAGCATTGGTCTGAAATTCCCCAGTGACGCTTGAAGGAATTTCAATACTTGCGGTTCATTGGCCGTCAGGCAAGACGGGATTGCGAACACATGGGCGGTATGCCTGGCCCAGGGACAAATACCGTCCAGCGACTTTGTGTTTCAAACACCATGCGAGTGGGTCAGCATCCCTTGCAGATGCTTTTGACCTTCTTGTCGACGTCCTTGTCCTGCTTGTCGACCTGAGGGTCGCCGGTCCCTGTTGCGGCTGCGCCCGTCGTACCTGAACCCGATGGCGCTGCCGTGCCCAGTGAGTTCGTACCGGGCGAGCCTGCACTTGTCCCAAGTGCGCCGCCGCTCGCCGCGCCCGGCGAACCGCCGGACGTTCCACCGGTCCCACCGGAGGTTTGCGCGAAGACGGCGGTTGAAACCAGAATCTGCGAAAGCACCAAGCCTGCTGTAATCAATCTCATTGCGAGCCTCCGATGACCGAATTCATCAAGTCAATCGAAAGCGGCGCAAGATGTTCCGTCGTCAGGGAACCCGACGTTGCGTCGCCGGTTATCGGCACGAACAACGTCAAGGGTCTCACGATGTCGATTCTGAAATGGGCTTTGATCTTCTTCCTGATCTCGGTTGTCGCAGGTGTCTTCGGATTCACCGGTCTTTCGGCAGCCTCGGCGGATATCGCGCGCGTGCTGTTCTATATCTTCGGCGTGATCTTCCTGATCCTGCTTATCCTCGGGTTCACGATCTTTCGAGCGTGACGATCACGGAAACACGATCACGCCTGTCTTGATCATCCACATCACGCTGGTCAGCGTCACCACCGACACGAACGTGCCGACAAGCACCAGCGTCGATGCGGGTTCGATCCAGGTGTCGTACTGACGCGCGATCACGAACACATTCAATGCGGGCGGCAACGAGGCCAGCAGCAATGCGGTTGCGGCCCATGCCGGCGGGAATGGTCCAAGCAGCAACAACAAGCCCGCCACGATCAGCGGATGCAGGATCAGCTTGACCGCGATGACGCCCGGCACCTCCCACGGAACGCGCTCGAATGGGCGCAGCGCCACCGTGACGCCGAGCGCGAAGAGTGCCACCGGCGCGGCGGCGCTCTGCAGGAACTGGAACATGTTGTCGACCGCCACCGGCACCGGCACATGCAGTGCCGCAACCAGCACGCCGAAGTAGGAAGCGACAATCAGCGGATGGAACAGGATCTGTTTTGCGACCAGAAAAATGGTCGGCAAAAGCGGCCGCCGTTCGCCGTCGGTCAGCACCATCAGCAATGGCGCGGCCGTAAACAGGAAGATGGTGTCGAAGCAGAAGATCAGCGCGACCGGCGCTGTCGCCTTCGCGCCCAGCGTCGCGAGTGCGAGGCCCGGCCCCATATAGCCGATATTGCCATAGCCGCCGCCGAGACCGGCCATTGCGGATTCGCGGGTCGAGAGTTTGGCGATGTACTTGACGCCGAACATCGACAGGAAGAATGCGCTCGCGGTCGCAAGCGTGGTGGCGATCACAAACGGCGGATTGTTCAGCTCTTCAAGTGGCGTCTTTGCAAGCGTTCTAAAGAACAAAGCAGGCAGCGAAACGTAGAGCAGAAAGAAATTCATCCATTCCAGCCCCGCTTCCGGCAGCTTTTTATACTTTCCGCAGGCATAGCCGATGAAGATCAGCCCAAAATACGGAAGGGCGAGATTCAGGATATCGATCATGAAGATATGCTTGTTGTGCCGGGACGGGACGGAGAACCAGCTCCCTTGCAGAGGTGCCCTTCGCAGGGCGGATTCGCCTCATATCCCCTAGCATCGGCCACAATCATGGTCTATTCGACGGAGGATGATAAAAGCGCGAACCGCCAAATTTCAGATCGGCCAGATCGTCCGCCACCGGATATTCTCTTTCCGTGGCGTGATTTACGATATCGATCCGGTATTCAACAATACCGAGGAATGGTGGCTGTCGATCCCGGAGGAAATGCGTCCTCACAAGGATCAGCCGTTTTATCATCTGCTGGCCGAGAATTCTGAATCCGAATACGTCGCCTACGTTTCGGAACAGAACCTGCTGCCCGACGAGTCGGGCGAGCCGATCCGGCATTCGCAGGTCGCCGAGATTTTCGTTAAGGACAAGTCCGGCAGTTATCGCCCGCGCAATCCGTCCCTGAACTGACGGCTGCGTTTCAGCCGCCCTTCCGCCCGTCCCGCTCCTTGACCAGTGCTTCAAGCTCGTCGGTTTGCTGCGCGATGCGATCCGCGTTGCGCTCTTCGTTCTGGCCGCCGGACACTGCCGCCGCCTGCTCGATCAGTTGCCGGATGTTGTCGCGCACGATGGCGATGCGGTCTTCGAGTTCGGGCAGCGAGAGTGCACTGTAGTCGGACATGATGCGATGTCTCCTTGCGGCAGGCGTGGAAAGTGAGGGCCTGGAACGTCCGGCCTCGCAAGGCCGTCAGATCACAATAGCACAGGGCCTCATTTGCTCCGCTTGATGCAAAACAAAAAGGCGCGCATCGCTGCGCGCCTTTTGGATGTTGGCAGAGACCGCGTTACTTGGCGGCGGGATTGGCGGGCGGAGCCGCGTTTTCCAGCTTCTGGCGGGCTTCCGCCGCGCGCTTCTGCAGTTCTTCCTGCAGCTTCTTCTGGGTCTCTTCAAAGACCTTCGGATCGGTCGGCGGACCGTCATAGGCCTTGGGGAATTCGGCGAGCGGAAGCGCCAGCGTCAGCGGCGCGCCGTTGGCGTTGATCGCCTGCACCACGAGGTTCTGGCCCTTCTTCATCTGGCCCAGGAGGTCCGGGGTCACCTCGTAGTCCGACATACAGCCATTGGCGAAGCAGATCACGTAAGGGCTCTGCAGCGGCGCGTTGGCGTCAACGATAATGCGGGTGCCGTGAACGAGCTGCATGCCGAGCGGCAGGGTGACACGCAGCAGCTTCTTCGGTTCGCCTTCCGGCTCGATGATGACGGCGGCGACGACGGGCTGGCCGGACTCGATGCGTCCGTCCTTGCCGGTGAAGCAGACCTGCTTGGCGTTGGCGTCCTGGCCCTTCATGCAGAACTTGGTCCAGGGCTGATAGATCAGCTGAACCTGCTGGTCGGCAGGAGCCTGCTGCGGCGCGGCGGCGGCCGGAGCCTGCTGGGCGGCGGCGGGAGCCTGTGCCTTCGGAGCAGCCTTTGGCGCGGCAGCCTTGGGCGCAGCCTTTGGAGCCGGTGCGCCGGGCGCGGGAGCCGGTGTCTGAGCCTGAACAGAAACAGTCGCAGCAGCCAAAAAGGCGCTGGCGGTCAAAGCGGCGAACACCCGGCCGCGCGGCGTGGCCTGCGCGGACAAGATACGGAAATTCATTGTGGAAAACCCTTTCTGAACCTTAACGCCCGTTCCCACACGTGGCGCGGGTGCCTGTTTGTTCGGCGGCTGTCTCGGAGCCAAATAAGGCGGATACGTGACAGACCGCGCAGCCCTCCTCGAAGTGCCCGCTTTCAATACAACGGCAGACGAAAAGATCAATGCCAACAGCGATATTTGCGGGTCTCTACCGTCAATATCTGACCCCGTCGTGGTAAATTTTGGCGTGAGGTCCGCCGAATCAAACGCCCCGTCACGTCCGTTGCGCCGCAACGGCTGGATGGCTGCGTGCAAACTCGGCTTTTTGGTCCTTGTCGGGTCCGCGCTGGCCACGGCACAGGCTCCGGCCCAGCCGGCCGCCGTTCCCTCCCACGGGATTGCCATGCACGGCGCCCCGGCCCTGCCCGCCGGGTTTGCCAACATGCCTTACGTCAATCCGGCAGCGCCGAAAGGCGGCCGGATCATCTTCGGCCTGCTCGGAACCTTCGACAGCCTCAATCCCTTCATCGTGAAGGGCATCGCCGTGCAGCAGGTGCGCGGCTATGTCATCGAAAGCCTGCTGGCGCGCGGCAACGACGAGCCGTTCACGTTGTATGGCCTGCTTGCTGAGAGTGTCGAAACCGACGCCGCACGGAGCTACGTCACCTTCCGGCTCAACCCGCAGGCAAAATTCTCCGACGGCAAGCCGGTGCTCGCCGCCGACGTGCTGTTTTCGTGGCAGCTGATGCGCGACAAGGGCCGGCCCAATCACCGGCTGTATTACGCCAAGGTCGAAAAGGCCGAGGCTCTGGACGAACGCACGGTGCGGTTCGACTTCGGCGGCGCGAACGACCGCGAACTGCCGTTGATCCTCGGCCTGATGCCGGTGTTTCCCAAACACGCCGTCGATGTCGCGACCTTCGAGGAAACGTCCCTCACCGGCCTCACAGGCTCAGGCCCTTACCGGGTCAGCACAGTCCGCGCGGGCGCCAGCGTGACACTGATACGCAACCCAGATTACTGGGGACGCGACCTGCCGATCAATCGCGGCCAGTGGAATTTCGACGAGGTGCGGCTCGATTACTATCGTGAGGCCAACGGTGCCTTTGAGGCGTTCAAGCGCGGCCTCTACGATTTCCGCATCGAGAACGAGCCGCTGCGCTGGCACGAGGGCTATGACTTCGCCGCCGCGCGCAGTGGCGAAGTGATCCGCGACGAGATCAAGCCCGGCACGCCGCAGCCGTCCGAATACCTCGTGTTCAACACACGCAAGCCCGTGTTCGCGGACATCCGCGTGCGGCAGGCGCTGACGCTGCTGTTCGATTTCGAATGGGTCAACCGCAATTACTTCTTCGGCCTCTACGGGCGCGCCGCAGGATATTTCGCAGGCTCAGAGCTGTCCGCTTACACGCGTCCGGCTGATGCGACCGAGAAAAGGCTGCTTGCGCCTTACGCAGCGAGCATCCGCCCCGACATCATGGATGGCACCTATCGCCTGCCCGTCACCGATGCATCGGGTCGCGACCGTACCGCGCTGCGCGAGGCACTCGCCTTGCTCGATCAGGCCGGATACCAGCTCGACGGCACCGTGCTGCGCCAAAAGGGCACGCGGACGCCACTGACATTTGAAATCCTCGTCACCACGCGCGATCAGGAGCGCATCGCGCTGGCCTATCAGCGCGACCTCAAGCGCGCAGGCATTGCCGCATCGGTACGCGCGGTGGATGCCGTCCAGTTCGACCAGCGCAGGCTCAGCTTCGAATTCGACATGATCCAGAATCGCTGGGACCAGTCGCTGTCGCCGGGCAACGAGCAAGCCTTTTATTGGGGCAGCGCTGCTGCCGATAATCCAGGCACGCGCAATTACATGGGCGCAAAATCTCCTGCGGTGGATGCGATGATCGCGGCTCTGCTCGAGGCACGCGAACGAACCGACTTCGTGCCCGCCGTGCGGGCGCTGGACCGATCCCTGATCGCCGGGTTCTACGCAATTCCGCTTTATAATCACCAGCAGCAATGGCTCGCGCGGTGGAATCGGATAGAACGGCCGAAGGCCACTGCGCTGACTGGCATCCTGCCGGAGACGTGGTGGCAGAAGCCCGGCGTCAAACCGCCGACACCGAAGCCGTGAGACCGTGAGCGAGACCTTGCAGACCGCGCCATCCTCCGCAGCAACCTCATCCGGCCCGGCGCTGACGCTCGACGATCTGTTTCGCCGCACGGTGCTGCGCCAGCCCGATGCCGTCGCCCTGATCGATCCGCCGAACAAACAGCGCGTCACCGGCGATGCGCCCGTGCAATTGACATTCGCGCAGGCCGATCAGGCGATCTCCGCCGTTGCCGCGCGCTTTGTCGAAGCCGGACTGCCGCCGGGTTCGGTGATTGCCGTGCAGATGCCGAACACCGTCGAATTCGTGGTGACGGTGTTGGCCGCATTGCGTGCCGGGCTCGTGGTGGCGCTGTTGCCGCAGCTCTGGCGGCAATCGGAATTGACGATTGCGCTCAACCGCGTCGGTGCACGCGCTTTTGCAGGTGTCGGCCGCATCGAGATTGTCGATCACGGCGAACTGGCGCTCCATGCCGCGGTGGAAGCCTTCTCCATCCGGCATGTGTTCGGCTTCGGCGGCAATCTGCCAGAAGGCATGACACCGCTGGAAATCGTCACAAGCGGCATGAACGGCTGGCTGCCGCCCGTCCCGCCGGATGCGCGCAAGCCCGCGATCATTTCGTTCGATGTCACGCCGGACGGTTTCCGCGCGATCCCGCGCAATCATCTGCAGCTGATCTCGGGCGGCATCGCGATCTTTCTCGAAGCCGGACTTCCGCAGGGTGCGCGGCTGCTCTCGTCAATCGCGCCGTGTTCGTTCGCAGGGTTCACGACCTCGGTGGTGACATGGCTGCTCAGCGGCGGATCGCTGGCGCTGCATCATCCGGCGGATCTGCAGGTCCTGGAAAACCAGATCGTTGACGAACATCACGATACGCTGATTGCGCCCGCGCCGCTTGCGCTGCGGCTGGCTGCAAACGGCACGCTCGCGCGTCCGCAGGTTTCGATCAGGCATGTGATCGGCCTGTGGCGTGCACCGGATCGTGTTGCGGCCAGCGATGACTGGCAGGACACCGGAACGACGCTGACCGATGTCTATCTCTTTGGCGAAATCGGCCTGTTCGGCGCCCGTCGCGGGGCCGACGGTGCGCCTGCTCCGATCAAGCCGGGACCGTTCGCGGCACCGCGCAGCGCTGCAAGCTCGAAGACCATCGGCGAGATCATCGTGACGCCGAAAGCCACGCTCGCATTGCGCGGCGCGATGGTGCCCATCGCGTCCTATCGCATTCCGTCCGACGGTCCGCTGAAGGAAGCCGCCGCGCCCGGCTACGTCGACACCCGCTATGCCGCGCATGTCGATCGCGCGGCGGGGAACATC
>CAZQMD010000079.1:0-18530 GCA_964594185.1 uncultured Afipia sp.
AATCCGCTGCTCGCGCAGTTGCGCGACGACGGTCTCGCCCGGCCCGATCCGCTTGGTCTGGGGATCGATGTCGATCTCCAGGGCCATGCCCTCGACCGGGACGGACGTGCCGCCGAAAGACTCTTCGTCGCCGGCCCGCTCGCGCGCGGGACATTCGGCGAATTGATGGGCGTGCCCGATCTGGCGCGCCATGCCCGCAACATCGCGGAAACCATTGCAAACCGGGATCTCCAGGCATCCCTGTTGCCTCCGCGTCCCGTCCAAGCCTAAAAAGACGCTCCTGTCTTTGCTGGCGCGTCTCGCTGCCGCGCATGGCTCCCGCCGGAGAATCTCATGACCAATGCCCGCGAGCGCATCAGCTTTCTTGCGCCCCTGTTCGTTCCGGCCACCCGGCCCGACCGGTATTTCAAGGCAGCATCCTCCGGTGCGGATGGCATCATCATCGACCTTGAAGACGCGGTCGCGGTGAACGAGAAGGACGCGGCGCGCGAGACACTCAAGACCGCGCCCCTGCCGCCGAACTCCATCGTCCGCGTCAATGCGTTCGGCACGCGTTGGCACGAGGCCGATGTGGTCGCCATGAAGGACCTCGGCATTGCGGGAATCATGCTGCCGAAGGCGGAAACGGCGGGACATCTTGAGAGCGTGCGTGCGGTGCTCGGCGATCTGCCGGTGATTTCGCTGATCGAGTCCGCGCATGGCGTTGCCGGCGCGCGCGAGGTCGCGGCGCATTCCGACCGGCTGGCATTCGGTTATATCGACTTCAGCGCCGATCTCGGCTGCAGCATGGACCGCGACGCACTATTGATGGCGCGTGCGGAAATCGTGCTGGCGTCGCGGCTGGCACAGTTGCCCTCACCGCTCGAAGGCGTGACGCCATCATTCGATGATCCCGCGCTGGTGGAGGACGATGCGCGCTACGCCGCCGCGATGGGCTTCGGCGGCAAACTCTGCATTCACCCCAAGCAGATCGCGCCGACGCTCAAGGGGTTCCGTCCGTCGCAAAAAGACATCGAATGGGCGGCACGGATTGCGAATTCCGGGGATGGCGCCGTGTCCGTCGACGGCATGATGGTGGATGCTCCGGTGCGCCTGCGCGCACAACGCATTCTCGCCGCAGCCAAAGCCAGCGACGCCGCAGGCGCAAACTCCTGACCGGCGGCCAGGTCATCAGAACCATCTCGGCGGTCTTCTTGAGCTCGTCCCGCGTCGCCCCGCCAACCGCCTGAACCGCAAGTCCCTGCGAGATCGTCGCGATATAACGCGCCAGCGCCGTCGGATCGGCTGCTTGCGGAAGATCGCCTTCGGATTTCGCGCGTTCAAATCGTGCGCGCAGATCGCTTTCGAACTGGCTACGGCGCACACGCAATTCCTGCTTGATGGATTCCGCCGCCTCGCCGCAGGTCAATGCGCCGTTGATCGACAGACATCCTGCAGGACATTCAGGATCGGTCACCGCATCCACTTCGCTGTAGAGAAGATTCTCGACAACAGCGCGGGCCGTCGGCAGCAGCAGCGCACGCTTGGTGTAGCCGGCCGGACCGTCGACATAAGAATCGAGCGCCTTGCGGAAAAGGTCTTCCTTGTTGCCGAACGCGGCATAGAGCGACGGCTTGGTGATGCCCATCGCTTCGGTCAGGTCCGCCATCGACGCGCCCTCGTATCCCTTCTCCCAGAAAACGTGCAGCGCGTTTTCCAGAGCCTGGTCGAGATCGAATTCGCGGGGTCGTCCGATAGCCACAGTCAGAACCTTTCTGATTTTGTACCTTTCGTTAGATATGTCCCTTGACGGCGAAAGTCCAAGCCCCATCTATACCGAACGTTACAGTTGCGGCGCAGCAACAAAATACTGCGACGCGGGGCAAGCCGGGATTTTTTTCTCCGCATCAAGCAAGCCTCCTGCAACGTACTGAAATAATTGCATTTTGCGTCACGCGCGAATGCATCAAAAAATGGGGCACGCGATGAATAGTCTCTCGAAAAAAACAGGCCTGATTGGCGCTGGCGTCGGTCTGGCGATCCTGGCGACCGCAGGCGCTTTCGTTTTTTCCACCTCTCACGATCGCGCCCGGGCCGATTCCGCAGCGGCAGTCACACCGCCCGCAACCCCCGTCTCCGTCGCCAATGTGGCGGAACGCGAAACGGCGCTCTGGGATGAATTCTCCGGCCGCCTGGAAGCCATCGAGCAGGTCGAAGTTCGTTCACGCGTTGCAGGCGCGATCCAGGAAATCCGTTTCCGCGAAGGCGCACTGGTCCAGAAGGACGACATTCTGGTCGTGATCGACCCGGCGCTCTATGCCGCCGAAGTTGCCCGCGCCGACGCTCAGGTCGCGGCAGCACAAGCCCGTCTCGTCTTCACCAAGAGCGATTACGAGCGCGGCCAGCAACTGACCGGCTCCAACACCATCTCGCAGCGCGATCAGGACAATCGCATAAATGCCTATCGTGAGGCGGAAGCAAACCTGAAGGCGGCGCAGGCCACTCTCAAGACCGCGCAGCTCAATCTGGGTTACACCGAAGTCCGCGCGCCGGTCACCGGCCGCGTCGGCAAACGTGAGATCACCGTCGGCAACCTGATCGCCGCCGGTCCCGGTTCGCCGCTGCTGACCACTATCGTCTCCACATCGCCGATCTATGCCAGCTTCAATGCCGACGAACAGGTCGTGCTGCGTGCGCTGAACGCACTCGGCGACGACGCTTCGGCATCGAAGACCGGCCGCATTCCCGTCAAGATGGGCACCGCAACCAGCAACGGGCTGCCGTTCGAAGGCCACATGCAGCTGATCGACAATCAGGTCGATGCACGCAGCGGTACGGTTCGCGTCCGCGCCATCTTCGACAACAAGGAAGGCCGCCTGATCCCCGGACAGTTCGTTCGTCTGCAGATGGGCCAGCCCAAGACTGAACGCGCCCTGATGATCAATGAGCGCGCCGTCGGCACCGACCAGAACAAGAAGTACGTGATGGTCGTGAACAAGGAGAAAAAGGCGGAGTACCGCGAAGTCTCCCTCGGCGTTGCCGTCGACGGTCTGCGCGTTGTCACTGCCGGTTTGAAGCCCGGCGAACAGGTCGTGGTCAAGGGAATGCAGCGCATTCGGCCCGGGGCACCTGTCGCGCCGGAAGTCATCGCAATGGATGCGAACTAAACCGAAGCAATCCTCCAACGTCATTGCGAGCGAAGCGAAGCAATCCATTGCCGACAAGGGAAGATGGATTGCTTCGTCGCTACGCTCCTCGCAATGACGCACCAGAGCCATCGGTCCGGCAAAACGGACACAACAAGACCAAAGAGATAACGTCATGAATATCTCAAGATTTTTCATCGACCGCCCGATTTTCGCCGGCGTGCTATCCGCCCTGATCCTGCTCGCGGGCCTGCTGTCGCTGCCCGCTTTGCCGATCTCCGAATATCCGGAAGTCGCGCCGCCGATCGTGACCGTGCGCGCGCTTTATCCCGGCGCCAATCCCAAGGTGATCATCGAATCCGTTGCGACGCCGCTTGAAGAGCAGATCAACGGCGTCGAGAACATGCTGTATATGAACAGTCAGGCGACGACCGACGGCGTCCTGACTCTCAACGTCACCTTCCGTCTCGGCACCAATCCCGACCTCGCGCAGCAGATGGTTCAGAACCGTGTCTCGCAGGCGGAGTCGCGGCTTCCAGCGGTGACGCGCCAGCTCGGCATCACCACTGTGAAGAGCTCGCCGAACATCACGCTGGTTGTGCACCTGTTGTCGCCGAACGACCGCTACGACACCACCTATCTGCGCAACTTCGGCGTGCTCAACGTCAAGGATCGCCTCGCCCGCATTCGCGGCGTCGGTCAGGTGCAGATCTGGGGCGCCGGCGATTACGCCATGCGCGTCTGGCTCGATCCGCAAAAGGTCGCTGAACTCGGTCTGTCCCCCGGCGACATTACCCGCGAAATTCAGGCCCAGAACGTCGAAGCAGCAGCGGGCACAGTCGGCGGCTCGCCGAACTCCGCAGATATCACCCTGCAGATGCCACTCAATGCGCAGGGCCGACTGAGGGACGAGCAGGAATTCGGCGATATCGTCATCAAGACAGGTCAGAACGGTGAAATCAGCCGTCTGCGCGACGTCGCCCGGATCGAGCTGGGTGCTTCTGAATATGCGCTGCGGTCGCAGATCGACAACAAGTCCGCGGTCGGCATCGGCATCTTCCAGGCACCGGGCGCCAACGCCCTCGCCATCGCCGATGAAGTCCACGCGGCGATGAAGCAGATCAAGGCGAACATGCCGGAGGGCGTCGATTACCGGATCGCCTACGATCCGACGCGCTTCATCCGCGCCTCGATCGAAGCCGTGATCCATACCCTGCTGGAAGCCATTGCGCTGGTGGTGCTGGTCGTCATCCTGTTCCTGCAGACATGGCGCGCGTCGATCATTCCGCTGATCTCGGTGCCGGTTTCGATCATCGGCACGTTCGCAGTGCTCCTGCTGTTCGGCTACTCCATCAACGCGCTGAGTTTGTTCGGACTGGTGCTCGCCATCGGTATCGTGGTCGACGACGCCATCGTCGTGGTGGAAAATGTCGAACGCAACATCGAGGAAGGGCTGTCGCCGCGCGATGCGACCTATCGCGCCATGAACGAGGTGTCGGGACCGATCATCGCCATCGCGCTGGTGCTGGTAGCCGTGTTCGTGCCGCTCGGCTTCATCAGCGGCCTGACCGGACAGTTCTACAAGCAGTTCGCCATGACGATTGCGATCTCGACGGTGATCTCCGCGATCAACTCGCTGACGCTCTCGCCCGCCCTCGCCGCCCTTCTGCTGAAAGGTCACGATCAGCCGAAGGATGCGCTCAGCCGCGGCATGGACAAGGTGCTCGGCGGATTCTTCCGCCGGTTCAACAACGTCTTTCAGAAAGCCTCGGATTCCTACAGCGGCGGCGTCAAGCGCGTGATCTCGCGCAAGGCCGCCGTCATGGGCGTCTATCTGGTGCTGATCGGCGTCACCGCCGTCCTGTTCCGTATCGTCCCCGGTGGCTTCGTGCCGCTGCAGGACAAGCAGTACCTGATCGGCTTTGCCCAGCTTCAGGAAGGCGCGACTCTCGACCGCACCGAAGAGGTGATGCGGCGGATGTCCGAGATCGCCATGCAGCAGCCCGGCGTCGAAAGCGCCGTGGCCTTCCCTGGCCTGTCGATCAACGGCTTCACCAACTCCTCGAGCGCAGGCATCGTATTCTCGACACTGAAGCCTTTCGGCGAGCGCAAGGACCCGTCGCTCAGCGCCAACGCCATCGCTGCGGCGCTGAACAAGAAGTACACGGTCATTCAGGACGCCTTCGTCGCCATGCTGCCGCCGCCGCCCGTCGACGGCCTCGGCACCACCGGCGGCTTCAAGCTTCAGCTCGAAGATCAGGTGGGACTTGGCTACGAGGCGCTGGATGAAGCCAAGAAGGCCTTCCTCGCCAAGGCGATGCAGGCGCCGGAACTGACCGGCTTGTTCTCGAGCTACAAGGTGGACGTCCCGCAACTTTATGCGGACATCGATCGCACACGCGCGCGTCAACTCAATGTGCCGATCACCAGCATCTTCGAGACGCTGCAGGTTTATCTCGGCTCCTACTACGTGAACGACTTCAACAAATTCGGCCGCGTCTACTCGGTTCGCGTTCAGGCTGACGGCAAGTTCCGTGCGCGGCCTGAAGATGTCGGCCAGTTGAAGGTTCGCTCCACAACCGGCGAGATGATTCCGCTGTCGGTGCTGCTGAAGCTGCAATCCACCGCCGGGCCGGAAAGCGCGATGCGTTATAACGGCTTCCTCGCGGCTGACATCAACGGCAACACCGCTCCGGGCTATTCCACCGGCCAGTCACAGGCGGCTGTCGCGCGCATCGCCAACGAGACGCTGCCCAAGGGCATCGGCTTCGAATGGACCGACCTCACCTATCAGGAGATCATCGCGGGTAACACCTCGCTCTACGTCTTCCCGATCGTGATGTTGCTCGTGTTCCTGGTGCTCGCCGCGCAATATGAAAGCCTGATGTTGCCGCTGGCGATCATCATGATCGTGCCGATGTCGCTGCTGGCCGCGATGTTCGGTGTCTGGATCACCGGCAACGACAACAACATCTTCACCCAGATCGGCCTGTTCGTTCTGGTGGGATTGTCGGCGAAGAACGCGATTCTGATCGTGGAGTTCGCGCGCGAACTGGAGTTTGCAGGACGCTCGCCGATCGCAGCCGCGATCGAAGCCAGCCGCCTGCGGCTGCGGCCGATCCTGATGACGTCGATCGCCTTCATCATGGGCGTGGTCCCGCTGGTGACGTCGGTCGGCGCAGGCGCGGAGATGCGTCATGCCATGGGCATCGCGGTGTTCTCCGGCATGATCGGCGTCACGGCATTCGGCATCTTCTTCACGCCGGTGTTCTACGTGCTGCTGCGCGGCCTCACCGGCAACAAGCCGCTGGTCCAGCACGGCGACAGCTCGATCGAACCGCATCCCGTCAGTCATGCGCCGCATGCGCTGAAGGACGCGGCCGAATAACCCTGCCATGCCCGGCAGGCCACGAGATGGCGCATCGTTGCATTGCCCGTGACGGCGATGCGCCCGCGACGAAGCAATCCGGTCCTTGCCCCTCCAAAGGCCGGATTGCTTCCGTCGCAACTTTCCAAAGAAAATGGCCGGGGATGACCCGGCCATTTTTATTTACATGACAACAAACGAGATCTGCCCCAAGCGGGATGCGCGACCTCTACCCGCCTACGGGGAGAAGTAAAAAAGGGTCAGCCCAGCGACCTTGCCAGGGCGCGAAACTTCTCAAGCTGATCGGTCTTGAGTGCACGATTCTCATCGCGGCCGACGAACACCTTGAACATCACACCGCCATCGACATTGAGAAAAGCGGCGAAAGCCGAGGACTTGCCCATGAATGGGCGCTCGACAAACGCGATGCCGCCGCAGCGCTCATGCCGCAAATGGCCGTGCATGCCCTTCGGCTTCATGATGTTGTAATAGCCACGCCCGATCTCGCCGCCGCCGACAGGCTCGGTAACCTCGAAGATGCCGTCCTCGGTGTGGATAATCAGCGTCACCTCGCCCCATGTGGCGATGTCCTGCATCGCAGGCACAAACGCGGAGCCAGGCGCGAAGCTGCGCATCTCCTCCGGCAACGCCTCGATCACGGCGCGCGCCGTGACGTTCTTCTCCCGCGCGACGTCCTCGATGACGCCGCCGGGGTTCTCCGCCATATGCTTGCGCAGGTCGGCGAGATCATTGCTCAGCATTGCTCTTCCTTCTCAGGCGGCGGCGCTGGTCTTGCGCTCGGTCTGAATGATGTCGAAGCCTTCGAACTTCGGATGACCCAGATAGAGGCTCGGGCCGGTCTGGTTGTCGGCGCGTGCGTGAGCCTTGCGGAACTGATCGGACTTGGTCCAGTTCTCGAACGACGCCTTGTCGGCCCACAATGTATGGGTCGAGTACAGCGTGTGATCTTCAGCTACCGGCCCGCGCAGCAGGTGAAATTCGACAAAGCCCGGCAGCTCGCTCAGGTAGGATTCGCGGGTTGCCCAAACGGTCTCGAACGCCTGCTCGGAGCCCTTCTTCACCTGAAAGCGGTTCATCGCGATAAACATTGGTCTTCTCCTGTTTGTCTTATCTTAAAGGCATCCCGCCCGTTATCAAAGGGGCGTAATCCACATCCTTGAGCGATTCAACGCACTATGCCGCGCAGAAAACTCCGCGCGGCATAGTGCTGTTTGCTTTGGCGAAGCTGTTAGCTCTCCGCTCAGCTTCCGCCGAAGTGATATTTGAGACCACCCTTGAAGGTAATGCCCGCACCCGCGCTGGCCCACTTCACGTCGTTCTGGGACTCACCAGAAGTCCCTCCCGGCACAGCATATGGCCGATAGTACTGGTTCAGCAGATTTTCCACCGAAGCCGTCATCGTCAGATCCTTCGTAGGCTTGACCGAAAGATAGAGGTTCACAAGGTCATAGGACGTCGACGGCAGGTAGTTCGCCGGAATGTCCTTGTTGCCGGTGACCGACGTCCACATCGCCGTAAAGATTACCCTGTTTTCAAAGAAGCGCAGACCAGCTGTCGTGGTGAACTTCTGCGGCTGAATGCTGTAGAGTCCAACATTGGTCTGCTGGTTCGTGCCCGATTGAACGGTCGCCGAAACACCGAGGAACCAGGCATTGGCGTCGTACATCGTCTCCGCTTCAAAGCCCTGGATCTTTGCCGACGCGATGTTCTGGTACTGCAGGAATGGGAAGAAGCTGCCGAATCCGGGAATTGTGAATGGCGTACCGAACTGAACTTGATCAATGTAGTCACTGACGTCGTTGCGGAAGAAATTGAACTTGCCGCGCAGGCTGTCACCTGTCGAGAAGAGATCGTTCTTCTTGAGATTGAAGCCGATTTCCTTGGTCTTGCCGACTTCCGGCCGTAGATTCGGATTCGGTACGAAGCAGAAGGTGTTCGGGCCCGGCGAGGTGCCCGACGGACACGAGAAGAAAGCATCGTTCGGCGTCGCTGAGATATGCGGACCGTTGACAAGTGTTTCGGTGATGGACGGCGCGCGATAACCCTCGGCATAGCTGACATAAGGCGTAAGAACCGCTGTCGGCATAAGGCCGACGGTGATTTTCGGAGACAACCGATCACCACTCGATCCGCCGATAGAAGAGTTCAGCCGGTAGTTGTCATAGCGAGCGCCACTGATGACCTCGACCAGCGAGGTGTAGTTGGCCTTCCACTGGACAAAGGCGCCAGACACCGTGCGCTCTCCGCTCGGAGTCGTTAGGTCCGACGTACCACCCAGATCGAAAGAATTCACCTGATCGCGGAAGCCATCGACACCGTAGGTAAAGGCGTGACGGAAATCGCCGGTTTCAAAGCGCGACGTGTTGTAAACGTCGAAGCCATAAGTATCGATCTTGTAGCCGCGAACGTCGCCGACGCAGCCGCTGACGTTGTTGCCCTGCAGACCGAGCAGACGGCAACGGCTCCCCGCGGCACCCGGTGGACTCGAGTTCGACGGGTTGGCGAGCTTGGTCTGGTCGTTTTCAGTACGATTCCAGTAAACCTTCGCGTTCCAGTCAAACAGCTTGTCGTCTGGTCGGGAATAAGTCCAGCCAAGCGTCGTGGTGTAATTCTTGACGTCCGAACGATAGATCGATGTACCCGTCAGGTTGTTCGCACCATTTGGATTGGTGGAGTTGGGATCACCGGCGCGCCGCGGCGGTTGACCAAGAGTGTAAAGATCCTCCTGGAAGATACCGCCGAGCTTGATCTCGTGACCGTCCGCAGGACGCACGGTTAGCTTGGCAATACCGCTCGATAGATGGTTGTTGGTGTTGGCGACCTCGTATCCGGTGCCGTCCTTGTAATTGTTCTGCGTCGAATAAGTACCACCCGCGAAGAAATCGACATTCGGGTTGATATGGACACCACCGAAGATCGAGCCTAGAGCGCGCGCGTTGTTGGTGCCAAACACAGTGTTGGCATCGACGCCCCAGCGCTCGCCAGGACGCACCACATCTTGAACGTCCTTGGTGCGGAACGACGCCACGCCGCCAATCGCGCCTGAACCGTAGATGTTGGCCGTTGGGCCGCGCACGATATCGATGCTGCTGATCAGTTCAGGATTGAGGAAGAACGAACCGTTCGCAAAGTGGCCGGTCCGCTGATAGTTCTGACGCGCACCATCGACAACAACGGCGACACGGCCAAAGTCCTGCAAGCCACGAATGTTGATCGAGGTCGACGGCTCGTCACCACGATTCTGGAGCCAGACACCCGGCATGTTGTAGATGAGATCGCCGACCGTGGTCGCGTTGCGCCCCTGGATTTGATCGAGCGTCACAACGCTCACGGGAGCCAGCGCATCGATCGCGCGCTCTTCGAGCTTGGTCGCGCCGACAGTAATTTCATCGAGCGACTGGTAGACCGGTGCACCCACCTGCGCATTCGCGTTTGCGACGTTCTGCGGCAGCGGCACTTCCGCCATCGGCTTGCCAGCACGCTTGCGCTTGATCGGCTTCGGCTTGGCAGGCTGAATTGTCTGAGCGGATGGTTCAGCAGATTGCGCGTTTGCCGGTGTGGCCGCAGCCCCGCCCAGCGCAACAACAGACACGGATAGTAGTAGCGCGCACGCGCGCGCATTCAGCCCCAACATGACAGCCCCAAGTCTCAACTTATTTATTGTGTGATGCGGCTGGCGGGCTTCGCCCGAAGGCGGCTGGCTGGCTGATGATTTTAGAATCCGCTGGTCTGCGCCAACGTCTTGCTACTTTTCGTAAAATGCATCGGCAGGGTCAAGCTGAGCGCAGACCACTTTAAACCTATTGTAAACTGGAGTGTTGGAATTCGTCCGCCGACAAACATAAGAAGAATAAGGGTTTTCAAAACAGGACCGGCAAAGCGGATGAATGGCGGCACATCCAAAACCATCAAAGGTGGCAGTTCGGACACAGTCCTCGCCGACAAATCTAGAACGGCTCTAATTGAGCGTTCGATCCCTTTGACCGATAACCGCATTCAGAGCCGCGACCTTTTCCTTTCCTCCCGCGAGATCATCATCACGCATGGCGAGGAGACTTATCGCCTGCGGCTGACCGCGCAAAACAAGCTGATCCTGACCAAATGAACTTTAAAATGGCTGCTCCACGAACGATTGGCGCAACGCTGGGCGTTACGCTTTCACTTGCCATCGGCCTTTGCTCAGCAGCGCCATTCGCGGCCGCCCGCGCCGAGGGTATCGTGATACATGATGCCCGTGGCCGTGACGTGACCATCGGCAACACCTCCCGCATCGTCTCGGTCGGCGGCGCGATCACCGAAATTCTTTATGCCCTCGGTCTGCAGGACCGAATCGTCGGTATCGACACCACGAGCCTCTATCCCCCGCAGGCGCTCGGCGAAAAACCGAACGTCGGCTACATGCGGCAACTCAGCGCAGAGGGTGTGCTCGGCCTGAATCCGCAGCTCATCCTCGCCATCGAAGGCTCCGGTCCGAAGGAAACACTCGACGTTCTGGATTCGGCGAAGATTCCATTCGTCTCGTTTCCCGAAACCCACACCGAGCAAGGACTGATCGAGAAGATCAAGCTGGTCGCGCATGCGATGGACGCAGATGCTCGCGGAGCATGCCTGACCGCAGCGGTCAGCACGGACCTCGCCGAGCTGAAGAAGCTGCGCGACAACGTCAAGCAACCCGCCCGCGTCATGTTCGTGATGTCGTTCCTCAACGGTCGCGCAATGGTCGCGGGGCAGAAGACGGCGGCGAACGAGATCATCAAGATGGCCGGCGGCGTCAATGCGGTCGATGGCTTCGAGGGCTACAAGCCGGTCAACGATGAAGCCATTGTCGCCGCCAAACCGGATGTGATCCTGACCATGCAGCGCGGCCGCGAGCAGCTCGACGCGCAGACCGTGTTCGCCAACCCATCATTTGCGCTGACACCGGCAGCCGCAAAGAAATCCTTCGTGGCGATGGATGGACTCTATCTTCTGGGATTCGGCCCGCGTACGGCGGCTGCTGCCCGCGACCTCGCACTGTCACTTTATCCCGACCTGGGCGACAAGGCTGCGGCATGGAAACCGGCGACATTGTCCGTCGATTGCCATAAATAGCGATGGCGGGAGCAGCCTCAGGGCATGATCCCGAAAAGTGGGCACCGGTTTTCGGAGAAGATCATGCCTCAAGAAAATCAGCGTCACGTTCTCCCGCCAGAAGTATGTCCATGCGGCCCTCGGCACCTCTTGTTTACGTCGCCCTGATCGCCGGGGTCCTCGCGGTTGCGCTGCTGGCGACGACCGTCGGCGCGGCCGGAATTCCGCTGCCGCGCCTTGCCGCCGCATTGGGACTGAACATCGGAAATGCGGACCCCGCCCTGCTCGGCCGCGATCAGCTTGTGCTGTGGTCGATCCGGATTCCGCGCATCGCGATTGCGGGAATGATCGGTGGCCTGCTGGCGCTGTCCGGCGCGATCATGCAGGGCCTGTTCCGCAATCCCCTCGCCGATCCTGCGCTGGTTGGCGTCTCGAGCGGCGGCGCATTCGCGGCCGCCTGCGCCATCGTGATCTCCGACAGCGCGTGGGGCGCGAGCTTCCGCTTTCTGCAACTCGAACTGCTGCCGATCGCCGCCTTCGCCGGCTCGCTGCTGACAACCACTATTCTTTACAAGATCGCCAGCCGCGAAGGCCGTACCTCGGTCGCGATCTTCCTGCTCGCGGGCCTTGCCATCGCGGCCATCGCCAATGCCGGAATCGGCCTTCTGGTCTTCGTCGCCGATGATAGACAGCTACGCGACATTACGTTCTGGCTGCTCGGCTCGCTCAGCGGCGCTACATGGCCAAAAGCCGGGATGGTCGCGCCTGTCGCCTTGCTCGCGTTGCTGACAATCCCGCTGATCGCGCGCGGCCTCGATGTGCTGGTGCTTGGCGAAGCGGAAGCCTTTCACACTGGCATCGATGTCGAGCGGCTGAAGAAGATCTCCATTGTGATGATCTCGGCGATGACCGGCGTCGCCGTCTCGATCTGCGGCGTGATCGGTTTTGTCGGCATTGTCGTTCCGCATCTGTTGCGGATCGTGATTGGCCCCGGTCACCGGCTGCTGCTGCCCGCTTCGGTCTGCCTCGGCGCGATCCTTCTGATTCTGGCCGATACCATCGCGCGCGTGCTGGCTGCGCCGGCCGAAGTGCCGATCGGCATTCTCACCGCGGCCATCGGCGCGCCGTTCTTCCTGTTCATCCTGCTGCGGCAACGGGCGCTGATCGGATCATGACATCATCCGCTCCCATGATCGAAGCCACTGCGATCTGCATGAAGGTGCGGCAGGCGACGCTGCTCAATAATGTCAGCGTGCAGCTTCGCGGCGGCGAGACCGTTGCCATCGTAGGTCCGAACGGCGCCGGCAAATCTACGCTGCTGCGTCTGCTGTCCGGCGACCTTCGCTGCACCAGTGGCGGTGTGCACCTCAAGGGCCGTGACCTCGCCTCGTTCACCTCGCGCGATCTGGCGAACCATCGCGTCATGCTGTCCCAGCATGTAAGCGTCAGCTTCCCTTTCACCGTCGAGGAAATCGTGGCGATGGGCGCAGGCGACCGTTCGCGCGCCGTCGCAGCACCACTGGTCGATGCGGCGATTGCCGAACTCGATCTCGCGCCGTTCCGACACCGGGAATTGCCGACATTGTCGGGCGGCGAACAGCAGCGCGCGCACTTCGCCCGTGTTCTTGTACAATTGGCTTGCGGCGAAGCGGAGCATGGTCCCGGCGTCCTCCTGCTGGATGAGCCGACCTCCAGCCTCGATCTGCGCCATCAGATCAACCTTGTTGAAACCGCCAAGCGGCGCGCGCGCACCGGCTCCGCCGTGGTCGCCGTACTCCACGATCTCAATCTCGCCGTCCGCTTCGCCGATCGCATTATCGTGCTGCGCAAGGGAACGGTCGCAGCCGACGGGAGTCCAAGCGAAACCATCACCGATGCGATGATTCGCGATGTTTTCGACGTCGAAACCAACATCGGGTCCG
The DNA here is from genome assembly GCA_964594185.1 of uncultured Afipia sp. Classification (GTDB taxonomy): domain Bacteria; phylum Pseudomonadota; class Alphaproteobacteria; order Rhizobiales; family Xanthobacteraceae; genus Afipia. Next base: position 13,506 of record CAZQMD010000079.1, read on the forward strand.
AGGGCGGCCAGCCTTACGTCCTGCTCCAGCGCATGCAATAAGTCGATTGCGGCGGTGCACCCGGCTGCGATTGCGATTTCGGCCCGATTCCGCTATTTGATGCATCAGCCCTGCGCGGCTTCTCCTGCATTGCAGCAACATTAGATCCATCCGATGTTTAACATCGGATGATTGTCGCGGCGGACGCCCGCTGCTACCGTCAGCATATGAAGTCGCCAGCGAAGTCTCGTCCGAAGCCAGCCAGCAAGCTCGTCAAACCTGGGCGCATTCAGGCCGTGTTGCGCACCCTCGGCAGCGAGATCGCGCAAGACCTGATTCCGGTCGGAGCGGCGCTGCCTCCCGAGCATGATCTTGAAAGCCGGTTCGGCGTCGGCCGCGGCGTGGTGCGCGAAGCGATCAAGACGCTCGCCGCCAAGGGACTTGTCAGCGTACGGCCCCGCCATGGCACGCATGTCCGCCCGCGCGGTGACTGGAGCCTGCTCGACCGCGACGTGCTGAGCTGGCTAATCAGCAAGGAAGAGCCAAATCGCGAACTGCTGCTGGCGCTGCAGGAAGTCCGACTGATTATCGAGCCTGCGGCAGCAGCGCTCGCCGCCGAACGCGCCACTGCGAAAGACCGCAAGCGCATCATGGCCGCACTTGCCGCGATGGAAGCGTCGCACGATGTGCCGACCGCGATCATCGCCGATAAGGCCTTTCATCTCGCTATTATCGACGCCACGCATAACCCGGTCTTGCAGGGCTTCCGCGGCGCGATCGACACCATTCTCAGCGCCGTCTTCATGGTCGCCACCGGCAGTCCGGGCTGGTTTGACGAAAACCTGCCGAACCATGCCATGGCAGCCCGCGCCATTGCCGACGGCAACGCAGAAAAAGCCCACGCCGCGATGCAGCAAGTGCTCGGTTACACCCAGTTCAAGTTGTCCAAGAAGAAATATGGCCGGGCGCGCGCGTCATCCGGGAAGCAGGCGATCAATGGCAAGCTTCGGAAGAAGCAGATCGCGTAACGCAGCAATCGCGATACGGCATGCAAGCTTTCGTCGCACCATGCACAGAACCGGATCGTAGACGGGCGTAAAAAGGCCGCCTAAGCTGCCGTGGAACCACTGACACCCGGCAAACGGGTGCGGACACAAAAACCGGTACGACCGGACAATTGGGAGGATAAAGAACATGCGTCGCTTGTCGCGAAAATTCGGGATGCTCACGGCCTGCTCCGCCGCCATTCTGGCACTCGCCAGCCCGGCATCGGCACAGGAAAGCTTCAAGGTCGGCATCGTCACCTTCCTGTCCGGCCCGGCAGCCGAAAGCTTCGGCGTCCCCGCCGGCAAGGCCGCGGAATTCGTCATCGGCGAACTGAACAAGGGCGCCGGACCTGCGCCCTATAATAAAGTCGGCTTCGGCGGCCTGAAGATCGAGCCTGTTGTCATCGACGAGAACGGCGGCGCGACCAAGCAGGTGCAGGAGCTGCGCAACCTCTATCAGCGTGACAATGTCGATGCGGTGATCGGCTATATCGGCTCCGGCGACTGCCTTGCGGTGGCCCCTATCGCGGAAGAACTGAAGAAGCCGCTGTTCCTGTTCGACTGCGGAACGCCGCGCATCTTCGAGGAAGCCAAATACAATTACGTCTTCCGCACATCGGCTCACGCCACGCAGGATAACGTCGGCCTGATCCGCTACATGAAGCTGAAGAACATCAAGATGGATACGTTCTCGGCGATCAACCAGGACTACGCCTGGGGTCAGGACAGCCGGGCCGACTTCGTTGCCGCTGCAGCGCAGCTTTATCCCAACGCCAAGCTCGGCGCTGATCTGTTGCCTAAGTTCGGCGCAGGCCAGTACGGGACCGAAGTCTCTGCGCTGGTGTCCGCCGGATCTGACGTTGTCTATTCCAGCCTCTGGGGCGGCGACCTGCAGGCCTTCATCCTGCACTCGCTGCCACGCGGCCCCCGCAAGCGCCCCCAACCTGGGGTTAGCCCCGCCGCCCAACTTCTGCCGCCGCTTGGCGACAAGATGCCGGACGGCGTCATCATCGGCGCGCGCGGCGCTTACGGCCTGATGTCGCCAAAGACCCCTCTCAACGAGTGGTTCTTCAACGGCTACGAAAAAGCCCACGGCGTCTATCCGGTGCAGGCAGCTTACCGCGTCACGCAGTCGATCCTCGGCGTGAAGAACGCTGTTGAGAAGGCCATGGCCAAGAATGGCGGCAAGAAGCCGAGCACCGATGAACTGGTAGCGGCAATGACCGGCTCCGAATGGCAGAGCCCCGGCGGCCTGATCCAGATGAAGAACGGCGACGGCCATCAGGCCATTCAGCCGATCGCCTTCAGCCGCACCAAGTACAATGCCGAAAAGAAGCGCGTCGATCTGGTCGACATCGTCAATTTCGAAGCCGAGTGCGTCAACCCGCCTCCGGGTGTCAAGGCGATCGACTGGATCAAGGGCGGAATGAAGAACGACAAGTGCAAGTGAGTCGTATGGACTGACTGACGCTTTACTTCATTGGTGCAGACGAAGGGTCGTCCCGGCAAAGGCCGGGACCCATACTCCCTATCCTCGAAGTTTCTGCGATGTGCAAGCAACAGTCTCCAACTGAAAATTTAGTGGTGATGGGTCCCGGCCTTCGCCGGGATGACCCCGCGTATGATGTACGAATGACACCAACCTCATGATCGCTTGCACATGAACACGTTCCTTACGGTCATCCTCGACGGCCTGATTCAGGCGTCCTGGTTGTTTATCGTCGCGCTTGGCCTGACCCTCGTGTTTGGCGTGCTGAAAATTCTCAACATCGCCCATGGCGGATTCTACGCGCTGGGCGCGTATCTCGCGGCAACGGCTGTGACCATGGCGGCGGCGTATAAAGTCCCGCCGGGACTCGGCTTTGTCCTGATGCTGGTCTCCGTCGCCCTGATCGCGGCGGCCATCGGGCTTCTGATGGAACGCGGCCTGATCAAGCTGTTCTACGGGCGCGATGAAGTCGTGCTGCTGCTTGTGACCTACGCGGTGTTTCTCATTTTCGAGGACGTCACCAAGCTGATCTGGGGCGTCAATCCGATTTACGCCAACGATCCGTATCAACTGTTCGGCAATGTCGAATTCGCCGGACTGTTCTATGTCGGCTATGACCTGATGCTGATCCCGTTCTCTGCGGCCATCGGTTTCGCTGTCTGGTTCGCGCTCAATCGTACCATCACAGGAAAAATCGTTACTGCGGTCATTCATAACGCCGAAATGAGCGCCAGCATGGGCGTTAAGATCAACCGCGTCTACGCGTTTGCCTTTGCCTTCGGCGTGATGCTCGCAGCGCTGGCCGGTGGCCTGACCGCGCCGAAGATTTCGGTGCAGCCAGGCCTCTCCTCCGAGATCATCATTCTGAGTTTTGCCATTGTTGTGATCGGCGGCCTCGGCAGCATCGAGGGCGCCGCTGTCGGCGCCATCCTCGTCGGCATGGCGCGCGCGGCATCGGTTCATCTCCTGCCGCAGGCCGAACTGTTCATGATCTATCTCATCATGGCCGCTGTGCTGATGTTCCGGCCTGAAGGTTTGTTCCGCCGTGAAGTCGCGAGGCGCATCTGATGAAACGCGCAACGCATCCTGTTGTTCTGCTCGGCCTCGTGGTTCTCGCGGTCCTGTTCGGACGTATCATTCCGGCATGGACGCTGTCGCTCGCGACCGTCGCCGCCTCCAAGGCCCTCGTCGCGCTCGGCATCGTCGTGCTGGCGCGGACAGGCAACGTCTCGTTCGGACAAGGACTGTTCTATGCCGGCGGCGGTTATGGCGTTGCACTGATCGCGATTACCTTCGGCGTCACCGATGCCGTCGCGCAGGTGCTGATCGGCGCAGTATTTGGCGGACTGCTCGGCCTGATTATCGGACCGCTGATCGCACGCTATACCGGCATCTTTTTCGGCATGCTGACGCTGGCGCTGTCGATGGTGCTCTACGGTGCGCTGGTCAAGACCACCATTCTCGGCGGCTCGGACGGCTTCAATGTCGGCCGCCCCACCCTGTTCGGCGCGGTGTTCAACGATCCGCGTGAAGCGGACTTCATGCTGTATGCCGTGTCCGTGGTCGCCACCGGTCTTGCAGGCATCTTCGCGACCATCCTGTTCCGCTCGCAGTTCGGGCTGACCAGCCTTGCGGTGCGCGAGAACAACCTGCGGGTCGAATATCTTGGCACCTCCGCCAACCGCATCATCACCATCAACTTCATCATCGCAGCCACATTCGCGGGCGCCAGCGGCGCGCTCGCCCTGATGGCGCAGCGGCACATCGACCCGGAATTCGCCTACTGGACGACGTCCGGCGAATTCGTTTTTGTCGCCGTCCTTGCCGGAACGCAGAGCGTTGCGGCAGTGTTCGTCTCGGCGCTGGCGCTTGAATTGGTGCGATCGTTTTCGAACCTCTATCTTCCGAATACATGGCAGCTCGTGCTTGGCGTGTTTCTTCTGGCCGTCATTCTGTTCCTGCCGCGCGGCATCGGTTCGCTCTGGAGCGGCAAGAGGCGCAAGGTCTCCGAACCGCCGGGATCGGCAACCGCAGAGAAAGGAGCGGCATCATGACGCCCGTCCTTTCCGTCCGCGGACTACAGAAGCGTTTTGGCGCAGTGGTCGCCGCCGACAATGTCAGCATCGACATTCCTGCTGGCCAGAAGCTTTGTCTGATCGGCGCGAATGGCGCGGGCAAGACCACGTTCGTCAACATGGTCACCGGCTACATGAAGCCTGACAGCGGCACGATCGAACTCGCGGGCTCGCCGATCGGAAAGCGCTCGCCGCGCGATGTGGCCAGGCTCGGAATTTCCCGCTCATTTCAAATTCCGCAACTCTTCATCGAACTGACGGCGGCGGAAAATCTCACTGTGGCGGTGTCCAGCGCTGAAGGCGGACGGCTGTCGACAACGGTCCCCGCCGGCAGCGGCAACCGGCGCGCGAACGCCATCGCCTTGCTCGGCCGCTTCGGCTTGGCCGGGCACGCCGACCGGCCGGTATCCGAACTCGCGGCCGCCGGACGCAAGGC
>CAZQMD010000080.1:0-18371 GCA_964594185.1 uncultured Afipia sp.
TCAACATGGCCCATGGCGAGTTCATGATCCTCGGCGCCTACGTCACCTGGATGACGTCGAATTTCTTTCAGGCCTATCTGCCCTCGCTGTTCAGCGGCTATTTCTTCCTCGCAATGATACTTGCCTTCATCGCATCCGGTGCACTCGGGATGCTGGTGGAATGGGCGCTGATACGCCACCTCTACAAGCGTCCGCTCGATACTCTGCTTGCGACTTGGGGCCTGAGCCTTATCCTGCAACAGGCCTATCGCTCGATCTTCGGCGCCCGCGAGGTCGGTGTTGAATTGCCGCAGTGGATGCTGGGCTCACTCAAGCTCACCGATACGATCGAGGTGCCCATCAACGGCATCTTCGTGATGTGCCTCACGGTTCTGATCACCGTTGCCGTCGCCTACATCATGTACAAGTCACGCTGGGGCCGCCAGGTGCGTGCCGTGGTGCAGAACCGCGTGATGGCTGGCGCCACCGGCATCAACACGGAAAAGGTCGATCGCTACACCTTCGGCCTCGGCTGCGGCATTGCCGGCGTCGCAGGCTCGGCCTTCACCATGATCGGTTCGACAGGCCCGACATCCGGTCAGCTCTATATCGTCGATACATTCCTTGTCGTGGTTTTCGGCGGCGCAGCCAGCCTGCTCGGAACCATTGCCTCGGCATTCACCATCTCGCAGGCCCAGTCGACCATGGAGTTCTTCATGTCGGGCTCGATGGCCAAGGTTCTCACGCTACTCGCCATCGTCGGCATCCTCATGCTGCGGCCGCAGGGGTTGTTCGCCCTCAAGGTCCGGAAGTGAAAAGGCCAGGAAAATGTCCAAGAAAAGCGTAGAGAAAAGCGTTGAGCAAACTGCCGTCGCCAAGACTGTCCACGACAATCCGCGCTTCGCGAACCGGTCCGAACTTGTCGGCATTCTGGCACTCGGAGTTCTGCTGGTCGTTATCCTGCCGCTGACGCTTGATATCTTCCGGCTCAATCTGGTCGCCAAGTATCTGACTTATGCGTTCGTTGCGATCGGCCTTGTGATCTGCTGGGGTTATGGCGGAATTCTGAGCCTGGGGCAGGGCGTGTTCTTCGGCCTCGGCGGTTACTGCATGGCGATGTTTCTCAAGCTGGAAGCATCGAGTGTCGCCAATACCAAGATCCAGTCGACGCCAGGCATTCCCGATTTCATGGATTGGAATCAGATCACGCAGCTTCCCTTATTCTGGAAGCCGTTTCACAGTCTGACCTTTACGATCATCGCGATCATTCTGGTGCCGGCCATCTTCTCCTTCATCGTCGGCGCTGCGATGTTCAAGCGGCGCGTCGGCGGCACCTATTTCGCGATCATCACCCAGGCAATCGCTGCCATCCTGACCATCCTTATTATAGGACAGCAGGGCTATACCGGCGGCGTCAATGGCATCACCGACCTGCGCACGCTGAAGGGCTGGGATATCCGCACCGATAACGCCAAGTTCATTCTCTACTTCGTGGAAGTCGCGTTGCTGTTCGGCTGCATTGGCGTCGCTCTTTTCATCCGCCATTCCAAGCTCGGGCGAATCCTTGTCGCCATGCGGGAGAAGGAAGATCGTGTCCGCTTCTCCGGCTACAGCGTCGCCAACTTTAAGATATTCGCCTTCTGCGCCGCTGCGGTGTTCGCCTCGATCGGCGGCGCACTGTTCGCCCTCGAAATCGGCTTCATGTCGCCGTCCTTCGTCGGCATCGTGCCGTCCATCGAAATGGTGATCTATGCCGCCGTGGGCGGGCGTCTCTCCATCCTTGGCGCGGTCTACGGCACGCTTCTGGTCAATTTCGCCAAGACCAGTCTGTCGGAATCGTTTCCTGAACTGTGGCTGTTCGGCCTTGGCGGTCTGTTTATCGCGGTGGTGTTGGCCTTCCCGAACGGTCTGGCGGGAATCTGGCGCGACCACGTTCAGAGCCACATCGATCGCCTGATCGCGTCACGCAAGCCAAAGACAGGCGGCAAGAACGGCTGGACCGGCGGCTCGGTCGCCGACGGCGCACCTGCAGAATAGGAGAGCATCATGCTTGTCGGTCATCAGCCAAAAGAGTTTCTCCTCGCTGTCGAAGCGCTGACGGTCTCGTTCGATGGCTTCAAGGCCGTGAATGATCTGTCGTTCTATGTCGATGAGAACGAAATCCGCGTCATTATCGGTCCGAACGGCGCCGGAAAAACCACTGTGCTCGATCTGATCTGCGGCAAGACCAAAGCCACGTCCGGATCGATTCAGTTCCGCAATCAGGAACTGACCAAAATGAAGGAGAACGAGATCGTTCAGGCCGGGGTCGGTCGAAAATTTCAGACACCATCCATCTATGACGACCTCACGGTGTTCGAAAATCTGGAAATCTCCTATCCGCGTGGACGCACGGTATTCGGTGCCCTCACATTCCAGCGCGACAAGACAGTGCGTGAGCGGGTGGAAGAAGTCGCAGAGATGATCTTCCTGAAGGACCGTCTCGGTATGAGCGCGGAACTTCTTAGCCACGGCCAGAAGCAGTGGCTGGAGATCGGCATGCTGCTGATCCAGGACCCGGATCTGTTGATGCTGGACGAGCCGGTCGCAGGCATGAGCGTCAGCGAGCGCGTCAAGACTGCTGAACTTCTCAATCGCATCATCAAGGATCGTTCGGTCCTGGTGATCGAGCACGACATGAAATTTGTCGAAGATATCGCCCACAAGGTGACCGTGCTGCATCAGGGCCAGATTTTGTCGGAAGGCTCGATGGAGAAGGTCAAGAACGATCCAAAGGTCATCGAAGTCTATCTCGGCCACTAAATCCGAAATCAAGGAAGATACCATGCTGGCGATTTCCGATCTTCATGTCGCATACGGACAAAGCGAGGTCCTGCACGGCCTCAACGTCTCGGTTCAGCCGAACGAAATCGTTGCGATCATGGGCCGCAACGGCATGGGCAAGACCACGCTGATGAAATCGCTGATGGGAATCGTGCCGACCAAGAGCGGTTCGGTGTCGATGGAGGGGGCCGAACTCAGCAAGCTCAAGAGCTACGAGCGTGTCGCCAAGGGTCTCGCTTATGTGCCGCAGGGCCGCATGATCTTCTCGACCATGACGGTGAAGGAAAATATCGAAACCGGATTAGTTGCGTCAGGCGGAAAAGACGTGCCAAACGACATCTACGAGCTGTTTCCTGTCCTGCTTGAAATGAAGGGCCGGCGCGGGGGCAATCTGTCGGGCGGTCAGCAGCAGCAGTTGGCAATCGCGCGGGCGCTCGCGACAAATCCGAAAGTGCTGCTGCTGGATGAGCCGACCGAGGGCATTCAGCCGTCGATCATTCGCGAGATGGCGCGCACGCTCAAGCGCATTCGCGACGAGCGGGGTCTCTCGATCATCGTATCCGAACAGGTTCTGAGTTTCGCACTCGATGTCGCCGACCGCGTGCTGGTCATCGAGAATGGAGAAATCGTTCGCGACGAGGCGCGGGACGGCATCGATGCCGCGCAGGTCGCAAAATATCTTTCAGTTTAACCAAGCCGTTCGTAACCAGGGGAGCATCTCAATGCCAGATACACTGATCAAGGTTGACCTCAATCAGTCGGCCTACGACAACGACAAGGTTCATAACCGCTGGCATCCGGATATTCCGATGGTGGAATGGGTCAGTCCCGGTGATGACTTCATTATCGAGACCTACGATTGGACCGGCGGATTCATCAAGAATAATGACTCTGCCGACGACGTGCGCGACATCGATTTGTCGATCGTGCATTTCCTTTCCGGTCCGATCGGTGTCAAGGGCGCGGAGCCGGGCGATCTCCTTGTCGTCGATCTGCTCGATGTCGGCCCGATGAAGGAAAGCCTCTGGGGCTTCAACGGCTTCTTCTCCAAGCAGAATGGCGGCGGATTCCTGACCGATCATTTCCCGCTGGCGCAGAAGTCGATCTGGGACTTCAAGGGCATGTACACCTCGTCGCGGCACATTCCCGGTGTCAATTTCGCGGGGCTTATTCACCCCGGCCTGATCGGCTGTCTGCCCGATCCGAAGATGCTGTCGATGTGGAATGAGCGCGAAACCGCGCTGATCGCCACCAATCCGACCCGCGTGCCCGGCCTTGCCAATCCGCCCTTCGGTCCGACCGCGCATATGGGCCGCCTCAAGGGCGATGCAAAGGCGAAGGCAGCTTCGGAGGGCGCGCGCACCGTTCCGCCGCGCGAGCATGGCGGCAACTGCGACATCAAGGATCTGTCGCGCGGTTCGAAGATCTACTTCCCGGTCTATGTTCCGGGCGCTGGTCTCTCGATGGGCGACCTGCATTTCAGCCAGGGTGACGGCGAAATCACCTTCTGCGGCGCCATCGAAATGGCCGGCTGGCTGCACATCAAGGTCGATGTCATCAAGGACGGCATGGCGAAGTACGGTATCAAGAATCCGGTATTCAAGCCGTCGCCAATGACGCCGAACTACAAGGATTTCCTGATCTTCGAAGGCATCTCGGTCGATGAGCAGGGCAAGCAGCACTATCTCGACGTGACGGTTGCCTATCGCCAGGCATGTCTCAACGCCATCGAGTATCTCAAGAAGTTCGGATATTCGGGCGCACAGGCTTACTCCATCCTCGGAACTGCGCCGGTACAGGGTCACATTTCCGGCGTTGTGGACGTGCCGAACGCCTGCGCCACGTTGTGGTTGCCGACGGAGATTTTCGACTTCGATGTCATGCCGTCGTCGGCGGGACCCATCAAACATATCAAGGGCGGCATCGATATGCCGCTGTCACCTGACAAGTAACCCCGCGAGGCGACGCGGAGGTGGTGCGTATCTTGCCGCCTCCGCGTCCGCGTGGTGATGACGACTGAGCAAACCGAGGGAGACGGGCTGTGCCGGTTTACGAATATCTTTGCAACGATTGCGGACCATTTACCGATATGCGGCCGATGTCCGAATATGACATGCCGCAGGATTGTCCACAGTGTACGGTCGCTGCGCCAAGGGTCATTCTGACCGCGCCGCGATTCTCTTGCATGCCGGCCGCGGCGCGCAAGTCGCATGCGATCAACGAGCGCAGCGCCAATGCGCCGAAAACGCTTGGGGAATACAAGGCGTCGCACGGACCCGGCTGCGGTTGCTGCTCGAGCGGCAAGCCGTCGCGCCTGGTGACCAAGTCACGTTCCGGTGCAAAGGGTTTCCCCACGGCGCGACCATGGATGATCAGTCACTAGAGCGGCGTATTGGCTTTCATGGCGTCGGCGAGGGTAGCCGACGCCATAGGCAACGCTAAGCCCCCACTGTGGTCCGTGGTGCAGCCTTTGCCTGAACTTCGCCGCCGAGATAGCTGGCTTCGAGCGAGGGGTCTTCTGCGATAATCCCGGCGGTTCCACTTTTGACGATGGTACCGGTTTCCAGCAGATAGGCGCGGTCCGCCACTGCAAGAGCATGTCCGGCCATCTGATCGACAACAATCAGTGTCATGCCCTCGACACGAAGACGCTCGAACGAAGCAAACAGTTCATCGACGACCAGCGGCGCCAGACCGAGCGACGGCTCGTCAAGCATCAGCACCTTCGGCGACGTCAGCAGGCCGCGTGCAACCGCGAGCATTTGCTGTTCGCCGCCGGAGAGAAGACCGGCGCGATGATCGATGCGCTGATTCAGCCGCGGAAAGCGCTGGAGCATGGCCTCGACCTCGGCTTCGAGATCGATGCCGGTGCGGGCATAGGCCCCGAGTTGCAGATTCTGCCGGACCGTCAGTTCCGGAAACACCTGCCGTCCTTCGGGAACGAGGACGACACCGATACGAGCCCGCGCATGTGCGGGGAGATTATCGATCCGCTTGTCAGAAAGCCGAATTTCACCGGTGGCCTTTGGCGGCTCCAATCCGGCAATCGAGCGCATCAGCGTGGTTTTACCGGCACCGTTGGCGCCCAACACGGCGATAGCTTCTCCGTTCGCCACCACGACGTCGATATTCTCAAGGGCTTGAGACAGGCCGTAGAATGCGTCGAGCTTCTTGATTTCGAGCATTGTTTCCGAGGAGGCCTGGCGCGGCGGACGGTGTTGCTGTTCCTTTGCCGTGGCATCGCCAAGATAGGCTTTCCGCACGAGAGGATCGTTCCGGATCGCTGCGGGCTCGCCGACGGCAATCCGCTTGCCGCCATCGAGCACCACGATGTGGTCGCTGAGCGACATGATCATGGGCATGTCGTGTTCCACAATGATGACCGCGACGCCGAGATCCGCGATACGCCGCAAGAGTGTCGAGAGGCGCTGCTTGTCGCCTTTCGAGAGACCTGCGGCAGGCTCATCCAGCAGCAGAACCTTCGGGCGCAGGGCCAGCGAACGTGCAATCTCGACCAGCCGTTTCTCGCCATGGGGCAGGGATTCCGCCGGACGGTCGAGATCGCCATCGACACCTGCGAACCGCAGCAGCGACCGTGCGAACCTTTCCGACTCCGGGTTGCGCAACGGCGAGACGATGCCACCGAGCTTGCCGGCTGTTTCCGCGAGGAGTGTGTTTTCGATGATGGTCAGAGAGCCGAACAGTTGTGTGGTCTGGAATGTTCGGGCGACCCCGAGACGGGCGAGGGTATGCGAGGACAGGCCGGTCAGGTCGCGGTCTCCCAGCTTCACCGTTCCCGACGTGGGGCGATAAAAGCCGCAGAGCAGATTAAGCGCGCTCGTCTTTCCGGCGCCGTTCGGGCCGATCACGCTGGTGACATGACCCGGTTGCGCGGTGAACGAGACATTCTGGACGGCGCGAACGCCGCCAAAAGCAATGGAGAGATCCGTCACGTCGAGCGAAGGAGCGCCGCTCGCCACGCGAAGCGCTGTGTCCGGGGTTCCAATCGCTGGGAGATCACCCGCGTCGTGCTGCGCTGGTGCTGATGGGAAGAACCTGGCGCTGAACTGCGCGATCAGCCCGGCAATTCCATTGGGTGCGACACGCAGCACCGCGAACAGCAGAAGTCCGAATGCGAGCAGGCGATATTCCGCCAGTTCCGAGAGAAGCTCGGGCAACAGTACGACGAGCAGCGCGCCGATAATCGGACCGAGTGCCGAGCCGGCACCCCCAATCATCACACCGAACAGCAGCAGGATTGATTGCAGGAAGGGGAACGAGCTTGGGCTGATATATCCCTGCAGGGGAGCGAACAGGGAGCCGGCCAGCGCCATGGCGGCTGCTGACACAACAAAAGCCATGGTCCGCACGCGAACAAGGTCGATGCCGATCGAACGCGTCGCGACTTCAGAATCGCGTGCCGCGCGCATGGCATAACCCCAGCCGCTGCGTTTCAGCCGCTCAAACAGAATGACGCCCACGACCATCAGGATGACGCTTGCGATTGCCAGACCACGCTCGGAAAGCGGCATGCCGAAAACACTCGGCGGAATGGACAGAACGAGGCCGTTGCCACCGCCCGTGAGGTCGCGCCATTCGACAGTGCCGTGCTCGACGATGAAGCCGAATGCGATGGTGACCATGGCGAGATAAGGTCCCCTGACGCGCAGTGCGGGCATGGCAAGGAGGCCGCCCACAATGCTGACAAGAACGATGCCCGCGCCGGTCGCGGCCAGATAGGGCCAGCCAGCCTTTTCCATCAGCAGCACCGTGGTATAGGCGCCGATTGCCATGAAGCCGATATGGCCCAGTGAAATCTGGCCCGCCAGCCCGAGCAGGACATTCAGGCCGATGCATGCGATGGCTGTGAGCGAAATCGTCGCAATCAGAAACACCGCATAGCTATCGGCGACCGCGGTATAGCCAAGGATCGCCAGAACAGCGGCTGCAGCGAGGAGGGAGGTGCGGGCGGTCATACCTTTTTCACTCCAGCGCGGCCGAGCAGGCCGTGAGGCAGAACGACGAGAATGACAATGACGGAAGCGAATGTGATGATCTGGGTGTAGACCGATCCGAGATAGCTGGTGGCGAAGACCTCGATCAGGCCAAGGCAAAGACCGGCAAGCATCACACCCCATGCACTGCCAAGACCGCCGATGATCGCGGCGGCAAACGCCTTGATGCCGAACAGCGTGCCCATTTCGGATGAAACGTTGAACAGCGGCGCGATCAGAAGGGCTGCGATTCCAGCGAGGATGGCGGATACCGCGTAGCTTCCGGCAATCGCACGGCCGACATCAATGCCCATCAGCTTGGCCGCACCTGGATTTTGCACGACTGCAAGCATGGCGACGCCATGACGGGTGCGGCGCGTGAAAAGGTGAAGCGCTGTCGCCAGCAGGAGGCCGATCACCGGGATCAGGAGCTGAAGCGGATAAACGCCTGCGCCGTCCACGATCTGGATCGGCGTCACCGCAAGCGGCGAGGGAAAGCCGCGCGGCTCCTTGCCGAACACGAACAGCATCAGATTATCGACGATGATGCCGACGGCAACCGTCGCCATCAGCCAGTTGTCCGATCCACGCTGGACGAACGGACGGACCGCATAACGTTCGATCAAAAGACCGTACAATGCGCAGATCAGAAGAACAGCAGGGATTCCGAGCGCGGCTGGCCAGCCCCAGAGGACGAGAAAGAAATATCCGGCCACGGCTCCCAGGGTCATTGAGCTGCCCTGGGAGAAGTTGACGGTGCCGGATACCGCGTAGGTGACGTGGAAGCCCAGCGCCAGCAGCCCGTACATGCTGCCCAGCGCCAATCCTGTGATGATCGCAGGAAGAAGTGACATGTGCTGACTGCCCTGATTGCGTTGGCGAGCGGGTTACTTCTTCGCGACGGGGAGGATGTGGTTGTCCTCGAAGCGCGTCCAGATGTAGTCGTTCTCCGTGAGCGCATCGTGCCGCGTCTTGGTGAATGGCTTGTCATAGGTCTTGATCAGACCATCGACGCGGTCGATTGCATAAAGGCCATCCCGAACGGCAGCAGGATCGGCGTTACCGGCTTTCTCGATTGCACGCGCAATCACGAGGACGGAATCATAGGCGTTAGCGACACCGACCGCAGGCGTCACATCTGCAGGTCCCTTGACGTCAGGATACTTGGCCTGCAATGCGGCCATGACTTTTTTTCCGACGGGCGAGAGGTCACCGAAGAAGCTGTATGTCTGCACGAAGATCACGTTCTTCGCATTTGGACCTGCGAGCTCTGTGAAGCGGCCGCCGGCCGGACCCCAGTGCGAAACAATCGGAGGCGTCCAGCCCATGCGGTCGAGCGATTTCACAACCTGAGAGGCAGGGCCGACGTTGCCGACGAGAAACAAGGTGTCCGCGCCAGCCTGTTTTAGCCGTGAAAGCTGGGGAACGACGTCGACATCGTTGGCTTCGAATTTTTCGATGCCTGCAGGCTCAATGCCGGCAGCTTTCATCGCGGCTTTCAGTCCGTGCTCGTTCGACTCGCCCCATGGATTATTGACGAGGATCAAGCCCGGCTTCTTGGTGTCGTAAGTCTTGCGCGCGAACTGAACGATGGCCTTGTCGACTTCGTCGTCCATTGCCGAGACGCGGAACACATAGTTATCGGTTGCGCCGTTCTGCGTGATGGTGGTGCCGGCGGCCCAAGGCACGACGAACGGCATTTTCGAGTTGTTGACGAACGGCACGATCGCGAGAGCGACTGGCGTATCGAGACCGCCGAGCACGGCGGAGACTTTCTCGCGCTGGATCAGTTCGCGCGCTGCAATGAGGCCTTTAGCCGGATTGCTTTCGTCATCGCGGCGTACCAGCTGCAACTGCCGGCCCAGAACGCCGCCCTTGGCGTTGATCTCGTCAATGGCGATTGTGGCTCCGCGTGTGAGGGCTTCACCTGCTCGTGCCGATTGACCGGACAGGGCAGTGACTAGACCGATCTTGATCGGATCGGCGGCGTGAGCGGATGAGACCGCGAATGTTGCGGCGAAGGCTGCGCCGATCACGCCACGCAGGAACGAAGGGCGGGGACAGGCACGGTTCGATGATGTCGAATTGTAGCGCATTCTGTTATTCCTCCCGATAAAGGCGAGTCCTCGCATCGAGAACAGTTCGCCAGCATTTCCGCCGCTCATCGTGTCGCGAACTTGACGGAAGTAAAAACTTTCTTCAACAATAGGCGAAATGTCAAGCGGCTGTGTTACTTTGACGGAGTTTTCAGATGAATGGGAAAATTTCTATGCCCACATTTTCGGCAAATGCTGCCGCGTCTTCGCGCAACGCCGAGGGTGAATCATCCGCCGCGGCTTTCGAAATTTCCTCACACGGACGATACGGTTACAGCGCGATCGTCAATCGTCCGGACTTCAGTTGGCCGGGCGGTAAACGCCTCGCGGTCTATATCGGTCTTAACCTTGAGCATTTCAATTTCGGAGACGGGCTTGGCGCGGAACTGTGTCCCGGTGGCCCACATCCGGATGTCCTGAATTACGCATGGCGCGATTACGGCAACCGGGTCGGCGTCTGGCGTTTGATCGATCTGTTCGACGATCTGTCGCTGCCGGTGTCGGTGCTCACGAACAGCAGCATCTATGCTTACTGCCCGGAAGTGATGGATGCTTTTCGGACGCGCAAAGGGGAAGTGGTCGGTCATGGGCGCACGAATTCCGAGCGACAAGGCGTTTTGTCCGAAGCAGAGGAGCGTCAACTGATTGAAGAGTGCTCGTCGGTGATCGCGGCAACTGAGGGGCGACCGCCAGCCGGCTGGCTCGGGCCATGGATATCGCAGTCGCATCTCACTCCGGATCTGCTTGCCGAGGCGGGTTACGGTTATCTGCTCGACTGGTGCATGGATGACCAGCCGATATGGTTTAAGACCCGCAATGGCGGGCGCATTCTCTCGGTGCCCTATCCGCAGGAACTGAATGACATTCCATCCATTGTCGGGCGGAAAGATTCAGGCGAGCAGTTCGCAGGAATGATTATCGATAACTTCGAGGAGATGCTGGAGCAATCCACGAAGCAATCCCTTGTGATGGGAATTGCGCTGCACCCCTATCTTGTGGGGCAACCGCATCGTCTGCGCCCGTTGCGGCGCGCCTTGCAGGCTATTGTTGCGAAACGCAATGATATCTGGATCACGACCGCGGGCGGCATCGCCGATTATTGCCGGACCCTGCCGGAAGGGATCATCCAGTCCTAACGCCGCTCGTCAGGCGCGAAGTGAAGGTGAGGACCTTACATTGACCGAGATCGATACGCTTTTTCAGAATGCACGGCTGGCCGATGGACGGACTGTCGACATCGCCACAGCGAACGGGCGCATTGTTACGATAGCATCCGGTTTACAGACTTCGGCGCGGGCGACCGTTGATCTCGGCCATCGCCTTGTGTTGCCCGGTCTGGTCGATGGCCATCTCCATCTGGACAAGGGTTTCATTGGCGACGAATGGAAGCCGCATCGGCCCTGCACGGCGGGCTTCAATGTCCGCGAGCGGGTTGATTTTGAAAAGCAGGCCCTTGCCAAGGCTGCGCCAATTCCGTTGCGCGCCGCGGGTCTGATCGAACTCTGCGTGTCGCAAGGAACGACGCACATGCGCAGCCACGTGGATATCGATCCGCAGGTCGGATTGCGCAATCTCGAGCAGGTTGTCGCCGTGCGCGACGCGCATCGTGATAAAGTATCGATCCAGATTGTCGCTTTTCCCCAAAGCGGAATCGTCACCGCGCCTGGGACGCGCGAATTGCTCGATGCGGCCATCCGCAATGGAGCCGACCTTGTCGGCGGCCTTGATCCAGCGAGTTTTGATGGTGACATCGCGGGACATCTTGATGCGATCTTCGATATCGCAGAACGCCATGGAGTCGGGATCGACATCCATCTGCACGATGGAGATCTGCTCGGCGTGTTCGAAATCGAAGACATCGCAAGGCGGACGAAGGCGCTGGGTTTGGGCGGCAAGGTGACGATCAGCCACGCCTATGCGCTAGGTCAGGTTCCTCGCGAGGTTGCCCAGCGCGCGGCGGATCGTTTGGCTGAGGCGGGGGTCTCGATTCTGACCAACGCACCCGGCGCTCATGCCTTCCCGCCGGTGAAGCTGCTCCACGAAGCCGGCGTAAATGTCTTTGCAGGTAACGACAATATCCGCGATTCCTGGTGGCCCTATGGCGACGGCGACCTGCTCGAAAGAGCCATGATTGTGGGATATCGCTCAGGCTTCAACACCGACGCGGAACTTGCGCTTGCCTTCGATATGGTGACCTCGCATGCGGCGCGGGCGCTCCACATCAAGGATTACGGCCTGGCGGAAGGTGGATTGGCTGATTTCGTGGTGCTGGACGCGCAACATGTGCAAGAGGCTGTCATCGCGCGTCCCAAACCACGCGATGTCTACAAGGCGGGACGTCTGATTGCACGAAATGGTGCCACAATCACTGCGAAAGCGTGAGGTGCTTATTCTGTGACAAGCCGCCGGCTTTGTGCAGATGGCCTGTTGGCATGATTTGATTGCTGTCGCGGCGATGTGGTAGCTATGAGCATATTGCCCGCAGAATGCAATTTCAGAGGCCGAATGGCCCGCCGGCAACGGCACCACGCTAGATCACCAGACGCTTTCAAGGTGTTGACCAGGTGCAGGAATGAACGAGACGTCAGCCAAAAAGTCGCCCACGCGAAAGAAGCCTGCCGCCGGCAAGCGCAAGCGGGACTCCGCGCTTACCAAGGAATCGATCCTGCAGGCTGCGACTTATGAGTTTTGCCGGAATGGCCTTGGCGGCGCCCGCGTCGATGCGATTGCGCATCGCGCGAAAGCCAATATGCGGCTGCTGTATCACTACTTCGGCGACAAGGACGGGCTTTATCTCGCGGCCCTTGAGCATGTCTACACGGAAATTCGCGCCGCCGAACAGCAGCTTAATCTCGATAGCCTGGATCCCGCGACGGCGTTGCAGGAGCTGATCGATTTCACATTCACATTTTTCCGGGATCACCAAGACTACATTGCGATGATCAATACGGAGAATTTGCAGCGCGGCAAATATCTCCGTAAGTCCCGCAAGATTGCTGTGCTCACGATGCCGCTGGTGTCCAATATCGAGAATATTCTGAAGCGGGGAGTGGCTGCAGGCATTTTCCGCAGCGGAGTGGATCCGATCCAGCTCTATGTGACGATCACGGCCTTCAGTTACTTCCACGTGTCGAACAGGCACACGCTGTCGTTGATGTTCGACAAGGAGCTGGGCGATCCGAAGTGGCTGGAAGATCGCCGCAAGCACACCCACGACGTTATTGGAACATGGCTGACCGCGCCGGGAGCGTCCCGTGCCGAGGGGCAGAAGGTGGCCTCGCCAAAGCTTTCGCCTGCGCGAGGCAAGGCGTCTGATCTCGTGTGACGGTATGGCCTTGCGCGCGCGGGCGTGCGCGGCCGCTTGTGCTGTTGAGCGGGCGTTTGTTCGCTCAGGCCCTTCATTCGGCTTTCTCAATGCCTGAAGTTTAATCCGCCTGGTATTTGCCTCGGACGGGCATGTTCGCGGCACGCGCTGTCATTTGACATCAACAAGTAAGAATATTATTACTTATTGTCTCGCGGTGCCTTCTTGCCGCTGTTACGCGAAAGTCCGATGCAGTGGTGATCAGCCAGGCACGATCGGCCGACATGGAAGTCTCCCCGTCGCCAAAAGCGGGCAGTCCGCTATTGCCGGCTATTTGCGAGATAGGGCTGCTTGCTGAAGCGGTGCTTCAACGGGCGAGAACCGGACGGGTTACTGCTGTTTTCGAGAGTTCTTTCTATGTCGCGTTTAATGGGGAATGGATCTGCATCGGTCTTTCGCACATCGGTTCCGGCCCGCTACATGTTTTGTGCGAGAGCAAGCCGGATAGCTGGCCGCAACTCGGAAGCTCCGTCGGTGTCGCGGGGCCGGTTCTCTATCTCGACAATATGTCGTTTGCCGTGTTCGACCGCGCGTCGATCTGGAAGCCTGAGCGTGCGCCAGGCTGGACAGCGATCAGCCTGCAGCGTGGACTTGGTGCCGTCAGCGAGCTTTGGCGGGAGGAGGAATGCGGGGAAGGGCTGGCGGCAGCGGGGTGCGTCAGACTTCTGACGACGCTCACGCCTCTCGTTTCGGCCGCAGCGCCGGGAATTGCCGCCCTTGATCGGATCATCACGAATGCGCTTGATGGACGTTCCTCATCGTTCGAAGAGCGTAAAGACTTGTCAAAGTTGATCGGCCTGGGACTTGGTCTCACGCCTTCCGGCGACGATTTGCTCGGAGGTGCATTGATCGCACTGGCGTCGCTTGATCGGATCGGCGCCCGGGATCGGCTTTGGCAAGCCTGCTGCGGATATCTCGATCGGACCAACGATATCAGCAGATTGCATTTGCAAACGGCTGTGCGCGGTTACGGCGCGGCTGCGCTGCATGACGCGATCCACGCCACAATTGGCGGCGATGTGAATCATATCCCGCGCGCGCTCGCTGCCGTATCGGCTATCGGCCATAGCTCCGGGCGGGACAGTTTTGCCGGCTCCTTAATTGCGTTGCGCGCGGTGGAACGGGACGTCGCTCGCGACAAAACGAGAGTATCGGCCCCCATCGAAACCTGATGCCGGTTCGCGTCTGACTTTCTCCAAACTTGCTGCCCCGGAGGTCATGTCCGGGGCAGTTTTTTGCGGCATACCGCCAGCTAAGGCGACGCCTCCTTTTATCCGCGGTCAAATTGCTCGGTCGAGTGCAACGCCGCGCCCTTGACGCTCCATAAGTAAAAATATTATTACTTATTTTTATCCGGAGCTTTCCGATGTTGCAGACCAAGAGAAGCTATCGCGGTATGGTGACGGCGCCGCATCACCTTGCAGCGCAGGCTGGCCTTTCGGTTTTGTCCGATGGCGGCAATGCGATTGAGGCCATCATTGCCTCGGCTGCTGCGATCGCTGTCGTCTATCCCCATATGAACGGCCTTGGCGGCGATAGCTTTTGGCTGATTGGCAAGCCGGGATTGGCACCGATCGGAATTCAGGCCTGCGGACGCTCCGCGATGGCTGCCAGCCGCGACTGGTACAAGGAGCGCGGATGCGCTGCGATTCCGGGGCGTGGTCCGCTTGCGGCATTGACGGTTGCAGGCACGGTCGATGGCTGGGAAAAAGCGCAGAATCTCAGCCGCCGGCAGCATGGCGGACGGCTTCCAATGTCGCGTCTTTTGCAGGATGCGATCCGCTATGCGTGGGAGGGGGTGCCGGTGCCGCAAACCCTTCATGAGAACACCAAGAAGAAGCGTCCCGAACTGCAGGACGTGCCGGGCTTCGCTGACGTCTACCTGTCGAATGGCGCACCGCTTGCGGTGGGATCGAAGCTGCGGCAACCGCGTGTTGCAGATACGCTTGCGCGCCTGTCGCAGGCAGGGCTGTCGGACTTCTATCGCGGCGATGTCGCACGATCGATGGCGGCCGATCTTGAGAAAGCCGGTAGTCCGCTTCGCCTGGCCGATCTCGAGCGTCATCAAGCGACCCTAGTCACTCCTTTGTCGCTCGATGTCGCGGGTCACAAGGTCTTCAACATGCCGCCGCCGACGCAGGGGCTGGCGTCGCTGATGATCCTCGGACTCTATGCACGGCGTATCGGCAATGAGGCTGACAGCACCGAGTATCTTCATCGTCTGGTTGAGTGCACCAAAGCCGCGTTTCGCATTCGCAACCGCCATGTGACGGACCCGGACCATATGGAGAAGGCCGCGGCTGACTTCCTGACGGAGGATTCGCTTGCTGCCATCGACAAGACTGTGGCGATAGATCGTGCCGCTCCGTGGCCTGATCCGTCGAAGCATGGCGACACGGTATGGCTCGCTGCAACCGATCGCAGCGGCCTCAGCGTCAGCTTTATTCAAAGCATCTATTGGGAGTTCGGATCAGGCGTAATCCTGCCGCAGTCCGGCGTGACCTGGCAGAACCGTGGCACGAGCTTCAGCCTGAATGAGAACGACACCAACCGTCTCACGCCATCGCGGCTTCCGTTCCACACCATTCAGCCCGCGATGGCCGAGCTGAGCGATGGCCGCCTCATGTCCTACGGCACGATGGGCGGAGAGGGGCAGCCACAAACGCAGGCGGCGATCTTCTCGCGCTACGCGCTGCACGGTCAGGAACTTCAAACGACGGTCACAGCGCCGCGCTGGCTGCTCGGGCGAACCTGGGGCGAACAGAACAATAATCTAAAAATCGAATCGCGCTTCGATCCCGGTGTGGTCGAAGCCATGCGTGGCCTTGGTCACGATGTGCAGGTGGTGGGAGCTTTCGAGGAGTTCATGGGACACGCAGGCGCGATTGTATGGCACCCCGACGGGCTGCTTGAGGGCGCGAGCGACCCGCGCAGCGACGGTGTTGTCGCTGCGCGCTGACACCGCGTGATTCCTGGATAGTGCGGCAGGGACTTGCAAGCAGCTTCTATCCTTAATTGACAAAGTAAGAATATTCTTACTAATCTTAAATTCTAGACGTGAGTGGAGGACGATGTCCGTGGCGACTGAAACCAACAAGCCTTACCAGGCCCTGCTAACGAGTAATGTGAAAGTCGTGAATGTCGGCCTTGAAGGCTTCGTGAAGGATCTGCGCGACTGCGACATCGAGGTCGTTCATGTCGATTGGTCCCCGCCCGCCGGTGGCGATCCGGAAATGGCGGCTTTGCTCGCGAAGCTCGGCGTATAGGAGGGCGTCCATGAAATTGATTGAGGAAGCGAACCGACAGGCTCTCGCGCGCATTCTTGAGGGCGAACCGAAGCTGATCGACGTTGTGCCTGCGCGCGATGTGCTGACAGGCCTCAAGGAGCGGATGATTCTTCATTCCGGTCCGCCGATCACATGGGACAGGATGTGCGGCCCCATGCGCGGCGCAGTCGCCGGCGCAATTGTCTTTGAAGGCTGGGCGCCCGATCTTGACGCGGCGACCAAGCTGGCCGCCAGCGGCAGCATCGAATTCCATCCGAACCATCATTTCGGCGCAGTCGGACCGATGACCGGCATGACGACGGTGTCGATGCCGCTGTTCGTCGTCGAGAATACGAAATTCGGTAATCGCGCTTATTGTGCGATCAACGAAGGTCTCGGCAAGGTGATGCGCTTCGGCGGAAACGACGCGAGCGTGCTGGCGCGGCTTGCGTGGTTACGGGACGTGTTCGGGCCGGTGCTCGCCAAGGCGATCCGTGCGCGAGGCGGCATCGAACTCAAGTCGATCATCGCGCGCGGTCTCTCGATGGGCGACGAGATGCATCAGCGCAATCTGGCCTGCTCGAGCGTTTTTTTGCGCGAGATCGGGCCGTCGCTGGCGCGAACCTCAACCGACAACAACACTCTCGCGGATTGCATCGCGTTCATTGCGCAGAACGACCAGTTCTTTCTCAACATCGCGATGGCGATGGGCAAAGCGATGACAGACCCGGCGAAGGGGATTCGCGGATCGACGATCGTGACCGCCATGTGCCGCAACGGCACGGATTTCGGCGTGCGCGTCAGTGGTATGGGCGATCAGTGGTTCACGGCTCCGGTGGAAATGCCGGAAGGGCTCTACTTCGCCGGCTACTCCGAAAAGGATGCCAACCCCGACATGGGCGACTCCGCGATCGTCGAGACCATCGGCCTCGGCGGTTTCGCGATGGCTGCGTCGCCAGCCGTCGCGGGGTTTGTCGGTGCAGGTGCGCCGTCGTCGGCCGGAAATTTCACGCGTGCGATGGGCGAGATCACGGTGGGGCAGAATCCCGAGTGGACAATCGCGGCGCTTGATTTCGCCGGCGTGCCGACCGGCATCGATGTGCGGCTGGTTGTGGAGACCGGACTCGCACCGATCATCAATACCGGCATCGCGCATCGTGAACCGGGAATCGGTCAGGTCGGTGCGGGCGTGGTGAAGGCGCCGATGGCCTGCTTCCAGCAGGCAGTTCGGGCCATCGCGAAAGATCTGGGGGTATCATGAGCACGTTTGTTCTGAACGAAATCCGCAAGGGCTTCTATCTGGATTCTGTCGCGCTGATGCGGCTGTCGCGCGAAATCGCAGCGGCGCCAGGCATTCTCGAAGCTGCGCTCATGATGGGAACGCCGTCCAACACCGCGATCATGCGCAATGCGGGGCTTCTTGAAGGGGATGTCAACGCGCAAGGCAACGACCTCATTCTTGCAGTGAAGGCCGAGAGCGAGCAGGCCGCACGCGCCGCGCTTGCAGATGCGCTCAAGGCGCTCGACAAGCCTAAAAGCCAGAGCGCGGAAGGAGCCGCGTGGCGGCCGCGCAGTATCGGCGCGGCGGTCAAGGCGACGCCCGACGCCAATCTGGCCCTGATTTCCGTTCCTGGCGAATTTGCAGCAGCAGAGGCACGCAAGGCACTCAATCGCGGACTTCATGTGCTGATGTTCAGCGACAACGTCTCGATCGCAGACGAATTGTCCCTCAAGCAGCATGCGCGCGAACTCGGCCTTTTGATGATGGGGCCAGACTGCGGCACCGCCGTAATCGGCGGGGCGCCGCTGGCCTTCGCCAACAAGCTGAAGCGCGGAAAGATCGGAATCA
>CAZQMD010000081.1:0-18250 GCA_964594185.1 uncultured Afipia sp.
GTCTCGCGGTCCAGTCCGCACGGCTGATTACTGGCGACGAAGCCAGCGTCATCGCGTCATTCGCGCAGCGCCGCATCTTGCATGAACCCGTCGCGCGCATTTTGGGACACAAGGAATTCTGGGGCCTCGATCTGCGCCTGTCAGATGCAACGCTGGTCCCGCGTCCCGATACCGAAACCATCGTCGCCGCCGCGCTTGAAATCATCAGAGCGGATTCTGCTGCGGCGAAGCCGCTTCGCATCGCCGATATCGGCACCGGCTCCGGCGCCATCCTGCTGGCGCTGCTCTCCGAGCTGACAGGCGCGACGGGGATCGGAACCGACATCAGTGCGGCAGCACTGGAGACTGCCGGACTCAATGCAAATCGGCTCGGTCTTGCGGATCGGGTCTCGTTTGCTCAATGCGACTACGCGTCGGCGCTGTCCGGTCCGTTCGATCTCATCGTATCAAATCCGCCCTACATCAGGTCGGCGGACATTGCCGTGCTCGATCGCGATGTCCGCGACCACGATCCGCATCTTGCACTCGATGGCGGCACGGATGGTCTCGACGCCTATCGCGCGATTGCGCCTCAGGCTGCCGCGCTGCTGGCTCCTGGCGGGACCTTGATCTTCGAGGTCGGTCACGACCAAAGCGAGCAGGTGAGCGCGCTGATGCACGGGGCAGGATTAACCCTTCCCTACCCGCCGAAGGCCGATCTCGGCGGTATTTACCGTGCCGTCATGGGGCGAAAAGCGGCGATTTAAAGGGTGCATGGTCCAGAAAAAACCTCTTGGAATATTGCCCCGGAGCGACTACGTTCCGGCCACAACATCGGTTCAGGGCCGTGGCCCCCGTTCAGAAATGACGGGCGGAAGCCTAAAATCCCGCAAGGGATGCCCGCCGAGTGAAAGGTTCCAAAAAGGCTGGTCATGACGAGCGCGAAGGCTGAGAGAGCTGCGCTGCTTGGGACCGCGAAGCGAACGAAAGCCTGATATTGCGCTTGTACACTCAACTGCAAAACATCGCGCCTGTTGGCTCAGGCTGATCCGGCCCAATGGCTCATTGCCTTCGGGCATTTGGAGAACGCGTCCTTGTTGAACGCGACTTACGGCACCCACGGACTGACTTTTCACGGTATCGCCAGTTGCGCGAATGTATCGCGCCGTGTCCGCACTTCCTTCACCACGATCCAGAATCGGTAAAAGGCACCACATGAGAAACGGCCCGAACAACAACAAGCGCATGCGCAGCCGGAACAACAATAACAACAACAATAATAACAATAACAACAACCGGCGCGGCCAGAACCCGATGACCCGGGTGTTCGAGTCCAACGGGCCGGATATCAAGATTCGCGGGACCGCTTCCCACATTGCGGAAAAGTATCTTCAGCTCGCACGCGATGCGCGCTCCTCCGGCGATCCGGTCGCGGCCGAGAACTACTACCAGCACGCCGAACATTATTTCCGCCTGATCGCCGCGGCACAGGAACAGTTTCGCCAGAGCCAGCCGCAGCAACAGCAGCAGCCGATGCAGCGCCCCGATGGCGATGCACTCGACGACAACGGCGAGGATGGCGACAGCTATTCCAACTTCGGCGCAGAACCCGGCTTCGTGCCCGCGCAACAGCAGCAGCCGCAATTCCAGCCCCGCGAGCAGCAGCCCTATCCGCGCGAACAACAGCAGCCGCGCGAGCAGAACTTTCGTGATCGCGATCGCGACAATCGCCCGCAGCCACAACCGGCGGCACAGCCTGCCGAAGGCGATCAGGTCGATCGTCTTCCATCCTTCATCACCGGCGGCGCACAGCCGCAGCCCAGCAGCAACGGCACGGAAGAAGGCGGTAACCGGGGTGAGCGCTTCGGCCATCGCCGCCGCCGCCGTCCACCCGGTCCTCGTCCCGAGGGTGCAGCTCCGGTGGAAACCGCAGGCGAGTAAGCCACGCACCACCGTCGCGACATGAATAAACAAAATGGCTCGCCAGAGTTTTCCTCCGGCGGGCCATTTCCTTGAGCGGATTGTTTATCCTGCCGCCGGATGATCGTCGCGCCGCGACGGCGTTGGCACGAAAACGGGCGGCATCGACGGAATCAGCCGGGTGCGCTCGCGATGCGCAGGAATTGCGCGATAGACCTGCTTCGACGCTTCGACGATATGGACCCCCGCGAACGGCGAAGATACCGCAGCGCTCATCCGCTCCCACGCCATGGCGGAACGCAAAACCCATCCGTTCTGGAACGGCGGCACGAACAGCGCCTCGCCCCATGCCGTCGGGGTAAACCAGGTCTGCCGCAGCAGTTGTGTGATCTGCGAGCGCGAATAAGGGCGGCCATGACCGAACGGCGTGTTGTCGGTTCGTGTCCACACCCCGCGCCGGTTGGGAATGATCGCCATCATCCGCCCCGATGGCGCGAGCACTCGCCACACTTCGCGCAGCAGGCTTTCAGGATCGTCGCAGATTTCCAGCGCGTGAACCAGAAGAATGCGATCCACTGCGGCATCCGCCAGCGGCAATGAAAATTCATCGACCAGCGTCGAGAGGGTCGGCCGCGCCGTCGGCCATTTCAGCACGCCCTGCGCCGCCGGCATCAGCGCGATGCAGCGCTCGGCATCCTCGCGAAACAGGCCGAGATAGGGTGTCGGGTAGCCAAGTCCCGCTACACGCAGGCCGTCCGCATGCGGCCAATGCCGCTGAATGCCGCGATTGATCAGCCGCCGGGCGACGGCGCCCAGACGCTGCGAATAGAAATTGCGAAGATCGATCACGTCGATGGTCATGGCATCAGCTTATCATGGGCAGACAGTCCCGTGCAGCAGCCGTACGGCGATCGGAGGCCACCGTTAACGCATTTCACTCGTCATGGGAGGCGTGTTAACCTGAAACATCCTCGATGAATGGAGACGTCATGGCTGCCGAGATTCGCCTGTTCCCCTGCCTGTCCGATAATTTCGGCTATCTCATTCACGACCCGGCCACCAAGGCCACCGCATCGATCGATGCGCCGGAAGCCGCTCCCATCATCAAGGCTCTGGAGCAGGAAGGCTGGACCCTGACGGACATTCTGGTAACGCATCATCATGCCGACCATGTCGGCGGCATCGCCGAACTCAAGAAAAAGTACAACTGCCGCGTGGTCGCGCCATTCGACAACGGCACGGCGATTCAAGATGTCGATCTGCGTGTCAAGGAAGGCGATACCGTCAAGGTGGGCAACCTGACGGCACGCGTCTTTGAGACACCGGGTCACACACTCGATCACATCAGCTACATGTTCGATGCCGACCGCGCGCTGTTCAGTGCCGACACGCTGTTCTCGATCGGCTGCGGCCGCGTGTTCGAAGGCACTTATCCCATGATGTGGGAGTCGCTGCTGAAGCTGCGCGCGCTGCCCAACGATACGCGGGTCTATTGCGGCCACGAATACACCGCCTCCAACGTCAAGTTCGCGCTCGGTATCGAGCCGAGCAATCCGGCGCTGAAGGCGCGCGCCGAAGAAGTGACCAGGCTACGCGCGGCGAACCAGCCGACAATTCCGACCCTGATCCGCGACGAGAAGGAAGCGAATGTCTTTCTGCGCGCCGATGTTCCGTCGGTGGCCGCCGCCGTCGGCCTTGCTGGCAAAAGTCCGGCCGAGGTGTTCGGCGAACTGCGCGAACGTAAAAACAAATCGTGATGAATGGCTTCTGCGGCCTCACCGCCAGCGACATCATCTCGCGCCTCGGGCTGCAGCCGCATCCCGAGGGCGGACACTACCGCGAGACATTTCGCGATTCGCGAACCATTGATGGCGGACGCACCGCTTCAACCGCGATCTATTTTCTGCTTGCACGCGGAGAGCGATCGCACTGGCACCGTGTCGATGCGGTGGAGATCTGGCACTACCACGCAGGCGATGCGCTCACCCTGCGGATTGCGGACGACAATGGCGAACGAACCATCCGGCTTGGCGCGAATCTAACGGCGGCCGAACAACCGCAGGGTATCGTTCCGGCTCATGCGTGGCAGGCCGCCGAAAGCACGGGCGACTGGACTCTGGTCAGTTGCACCGTCGCGCCCGGATTCGATTTCAAGACCTTCGAGCTTGCACCGCCCGGCTGGTCGCCGCCCAAGCGCTGATCACGGCTTTCGCCCAACGATCATGTCCTTGGCTGCGATCAGCCCGCCGCCCGCGATCAATGCGGCTGCGATCGCCAGTGTCGCTGTTGGCTTTGCATACCCAGCGAGAATCAAAAACGCGGTCGAGAGCACCGGCGTCGCATAGGATGCCGCGCCCAGCACGCGGATGTCACCACGCTTCATGGCGATGTCCCAGACGAAGAACGCGATGCCCACCGGGCCGATCCCGAGCGCGATAATCGCGAGCCATTGTGCAACTGTTTCTGGCCAGACCGTGGTTTCCAGTGCGACGTGGCAGATCGCGGCGAGCAGCGCGGTCGCAAGGCAAAATCCTGCGACAGCATCGGTCGGCACAGCCGCGAGCTTGCGCGACATCACCGAATAACCTGCCCAGACGAAGGCCGCGACAAATGCCGCGACAAAGCCGGGAATATGCGCGGGGTTCGGCGCTCCTCCGCCATTGCCCGCAAACAACAGAACCGTTCCGGCAAAGCCGAGAACCGCGCCGACGATGTGATGCGGCGCCAGCCGTTCGCCCGGCAGCAGCGACGAAAGCAGCACGATCAAAAGCGGCCAGAGATAATTCAGCAATCCGGCTTCAGCCGGCGGCGCAAGGCGCAACGCCAGGAAATAGAGCGCGTGATAGCCGAACAGACCTCCGACACCGACCAGCCACACCAGAGGCGGCTGGCGCAGCGCCCGCATGGCCGATGGCCGCCACAACCATGTCAGCGGACCGACACAGGCGCCGATGGCGAAAGTCATCGCAAGCAGTTGAAATGGCGGGACGCGGCCCGTCGCAACGGTGAGCGCGGCGAGCAGCGACCACATCACAATGGCAGTGAGGCCGACAAGCGTGGCAGTTGACGTCGTCATCGCGGATCAATGCCATTCAATCCGCGACAACGCCATATCCTTCAGCAGAATCCCACCGCAGTGGGACCATCCGTCACTGCAGATATTGTCCGCCATTGATGGTGAGCGTCGAACCGGTGACGAATCCTGCGTCATCGGACGCGAGGAAAACAACGCCGCGGGCGATTTCCTCGGGCTCGCCGAGGCGGTTGGCGGGAATCTGTGGAATCACGTTCTTCTCAAGAACGTCCTTCGGCACGGCCTGCACCATTTCGGTGTTGATATAGCCGGGGCAGATCGCGTTCACGGTGATGCCGCCACGCGCGTTCTCGAGCGCCAGCGCCTTGGTGAAGCCGATGTCGCCTGCCTTCGCCGCGGAATAATTGACCTGACCGAATTGGCCCTTCTGGCCATTGATCGATGAAATATTGATGACGCGTCCGAACTTGCGGCTGCGCATGCCCTCGATCACCTGCCGGGTCATGTTGAACAGCGAGCCGAGATTGGTGTTCATCACGGCGTTCCACTGATCGATCGACATCTTGTGGAACGGCACGTCGCGGGTGATGCCGGCATTGTTGACCAGCACATCGATCGGTCCGAGTTCGGCCTCGACCTTCTTGACGCCGTCCGCACATGCGTCGAACGACGCCACGTCCCATTTGTAAACGGGGATTCCCGTCTCGGCCTTGAACTTGGCCGCGGCCTCGTCGTTGCCGGCATAACTCGCCGCAACCTTGTAGCCCGCAGCCTTCAAAGCCTTGCTGATCGCAGCTCCGATGCCGCGCGTTCCGCCTGTTACCAATGCCACGCGTGCCATATCAGGTATCCCCTCCGCAGTTCACTGAAGTGTTTTTGGAGAACAAGTATTCAGGTCAATTGCGATAACAGCAAGAAAAAATGCCCGGCAATTTGCCGGGCATTTCGATTTTATATTGTGCAGTGCGTGCGAAGAATCTTCCAGTGATCCGGTTCTGACATTCGTACTATATCTTTCGCGGGCACCTTTACGAATGTCAGAACCAAAGGATCACTGAGATCATAATTGGCTAGTGTCCTTTATATCCGACGTTCGCTTAGAGAGCGCAGCAGCGTCAGGCGAACGTCGGATATGGACACTAGCGTTCAACGCACAATGCGATGCCCATGCCGCCGCCGATGCAAAGTGTGGCGAGGCCCTTTTTGGCATCGCGCTTCTGCATTTCGTGCAGCAGTGTCACCAGCACGCGCGCACCGGATGCACCAACCGGATGGCCGATGGCGATCGCGCCGCCATTCACGTTGACCTTCGACGTATCCCAGCCGAGATCCTTGTTCACCGCGCAAGCCTGCGCAGCGAAAGCCTCGTTAGCTTCGATCAGGTCGAGGTCGCCAATATTCCAGCCGGCCTTCTTCAGCGCGGCGCGTGAGGCCGGGATCGGCCCGGTGCCCATGATCGACGGATCGACGCCGGCCTGTCCCCACGATGCGATGCGGGCAAGCACGGTACGGCCCTCCTTGGCTGCCTGTTTGGCGCTCATCAGCACCAGGGCGGCAGCGCCGTCATTGATGCCCGAAGCGCTGCCCGCGGTCACGGTGCCTTCCTTCTCGAAAGCCGGCTTCAGTTTGGCCATCGCATCAAGCGTTGCGCCGTGACGCGGATACTCATCGGTGTCCACGACAACGTCACCCTTGCGGGTCTTGATCGTGAAGGGGGCAATCTCATCCTTGAACTTGCCGGCCTTCTGCGCGGCCTCGGCCTTTTGCTGCGAGCCGACGGCAAACTCGTCCTGCTGCTGACGGGTGATCTGGAACTGGCGCGCCACGTTCTCGGCGGTGTTGCCCATGTGATAGCCGTTGAAGGCATCCCACAGACCGTCCTTGATCATGGTGTCGATGAACTCAACGCCGCCCATCTTGACGCCGCCGCGCAGGTACTGGGCATGGGGCGCCATGCTCATGGATTCCTGACCGCCGGCAACCACGATCTCTGAATCGCCGTTGAGGATCGCCTGGTAGCCGAGTGCGACGGTGCGCAGGCCTGAACCGCACAGCATGTTGACGCCCCAGGCAGGGCTCGCCGCCGGGATGCCCGCCCCGATCGAAGCCTGACGCGCGGGATTCTGGCCCTGCGCAGCGGTCAGAATCTGGCCCATAATGGTTTCGGATACGCGGCCCGGCTCAACGCCCGCACGTTCCAGGGCGGCCTTGATGGCAACAGCGCCGAGGTCGTGAGCGGGGGTGTTAGCGAACGCACCATTGAAACTGCCGACGGCAGTGCGGGCGGCGCTGACGATGACGACATCGTCTGACATGGACATCTCCTGATTTTGAAGTCGAAAGGACCTTTGAGGCCGCGGGGGAAGCCGCCGGAGGGGCCGGCGGACTTTGGCCGTATCCTGTTAACCTACCGGTCCCGTGTCAATCTGCCAAAGGGCATTCTGGCTGTCCGGCGGGCAGTTCCGGATTCCCGGCATGCCCGGACATTAACCGTCCTGCACAAAACGGTAGCCGTACCTTTCTGAAAGTGCTTAGTTTATTGCGATGCATTGTTTGCACTGCCCTCGGCAAGGTTCGCCGGTTCCTCTTTCTCGCTAGGTATGTGTGAGTCCATGGCAAAATCCGACCAGCCAATTACGATTAAAAAATACGCCAATCGGCGCCTCTACAACACCGGTACCAGCACGTATGTGACGCTCGAGGATCTCGCCGCCATGGTGAAGGATGGCGAAGACTTCCTCGTTTATGACGCCAAGACCGGCGACGACATCACGCGTTCAGTCCTCGCCCAGATCATCTTCGAACAGGAAAACAAGGCCGGCCAGAATCTGCTGCCGACCACGTTCCTGCGCCAGTTGATCCGCTTCTATGGCGACAGCATGCAGATGGTGGTTCCGAAATATCTCGAACAGTCCATCGATACGCTGACTCGCGAACAGGAAAAGTTTCGCAAGCAGATGACGAACACGTTCAGCAACACGCCGTTCGCGCCGCTGGAAGAACATGTTCGCCGCAACATGGAAATGTTCGAGCGCACGTTTGCGATGTTCAAGCCGTTCGGCGCGCCGCTTCGCAAGGAAGCTCCGCCATCCGAATCGCCGCCCACTGCAAACGAGCCTGCAGAAGCCGACATCGACGATCTCAAGCGTCAGATGAAAGAGATGCAGGATCGTCTCGAGCGGATGTCCAAGGAAACGGAAAGCAAGGGCTAAGCCTTCCGGATCTCATGTCTTGAGCGGTGGCAGACTCTGCCGCCGCTCACGCTTCAATCTCCTGCCGCCGCCGCCATAGGCTTCGCATCCAGTATTGATGCTTTCGAAGCCGCAGCCCAGGGCTTGGCCAGGGACGCAAGCCCCGTCAGCCGCCCCTGAATGTAATCGCAACCCCACCCTTGCAGCAGTGTGGCCGATTCCTCATCCTGCACCCATTCAGCCACGGTCTTGATGCCAAGCCGGTGCGCAAGATCGATCAGCGTCTGCACGAAGGCGCGGTCATCCGCGGAGCGCGCGATGTTCTGCACGAAGGCGCCGTCGATCTTCACAATGTCCACGCCGAGCTTCCGCAGATTGCGGAATGACGTGTAGCCGGCGCCGAAATCATCGATGGCGATGCGGCTGCCGAAATTCTTCAGCCGCGTCACGAACCCGCGGACATCATCCAGATCCTGAATGGCAACAGTTTCCGTGATTTCCACGATCAGCCGCTCGGCAACACCGGGATAGGTCCGCATCAGCGATTCGATGCTGGCCCACCAGTCCGGGTCCATGGTCGTGTCGGGCGAGATGTTCAGGCTGAGTTGCGCTTGCGGCGCATCTGCCAGTTCTGCCACGACGAGTTCGAGCACGCGATGATCGACCAGCCGGATCAGACCGAGCTTTTCCGCAACCGGAACGATGTCCGGCGACAGGGAATACCCACCGTCCTCCTGACGCATTCGCACCAGACATTCATGAAACGCGGGCTGACGCGAGATCGTGGAAACGACCGGCTCATACGCCATCACGATCCGGCGCTCATTCAGAGCCGTGACGATTTCGTCGGTCACGCGGATGTTGACCCGGCGCTGCGCATCGCGCTCGACATTCGGACGCCAGACCATCAGCGAACCACGCCGCCGCGCCTTGGCAAGATCGAGCGCCTCCTGCGTACGGCTCATTGCCTCTTCGACGGAGCTTGCATGGCGCAGCGCATTGATGGCGCCGATCGATGCAGTCAACGCTACGGGGCCGGATCGCGTCGGCACCACCTCGTCGCGGATGCCGGCAAGAAACCGCTCCGCTGCGACATGCATGTCATCGACCGAGCAATTCTTCAGGATCAGTCCGAACTTGTTGCCCGAGAACCGCCCGATCACATCGCCGCCGCGCAGCCGCGCCCGGATCCGTGTTGCGACTTCGAGAATGACCTGATCCGCAACTTCATAGCCGAATGCGTCGTTGATCTGCGCAAGATGGTCGATGCCGAGGAGCATGAATGCGAAAGACGAACGAAACCGGTTCGCTTCCTCGATGGCTTCGGCGAGCGCCGCGGTGAGGCGCGTGCGATTGAACGCCCCGGTGAGCGGATCGTCCTGCGACAGTTTCAGCAATTGCTCGTCGCGGGCGTGGCGCTCGTTGTTGATGCGAATGATGCCATGAACGTGCGAGGGCTTCCCATCGGCACCCGCGAACCACCGGCCGCATTCATCGATCCAGAGCACAGGCACCGATGTGCTGGCCCGCAGCCCATATTCAACCTGGTAAGGCACGCCGTCGCCACTATCGCTTGCGGTCGCATTCAGCACCGCGTTGTTACGGATGCTGCGCGAAGGCTCGATCAGTTTCGAGAACTCACCTGCCTTCGAAAGGGCCGGCAGCGGAATATCGCGAAGCACGGCGGCGGCGTTGCCACTCCAGTGCAGCGTGTCGCTGGCAATGTCCCAGAAAAAGCTTGCCTGCCCGAGAGTGGCGAGAAGATCGTCGCCGGCAGGATGAGCGAGGCGCGGCTCTGCCGCGCCGGATAAAGTCGGACCGGACGGATGCGAGGCTTGGACGGATGCGGTGGTCAAAGGTGCCTCGTTCCGGGACGGCGTGAATGATTCGCCGCCCGAGAGTAATTGGCCGACGCCCTCTCAGGATAGGCCCATTTCCTGAACAATCCGCCAAACCGCTTTGTTATCAATGTCTCAAAGTCGGTAACAGGTTGCCAAGGACCGGCACGGCTCTTGCGATGTCATGTGAAGAAGGCGCATTGCGTCCCAAAATGAGACAGACGGCACCCGGCGATGATAATTTCCAGCACGCACTCCAGGATCGAATCCAGTCAGGCGAAACAGCCTGCGGCAGATACGAATCCAAGCGCGGATGCTCCTGGCCGCGCATTGGTGCCTCTTCAGCCTTCCGCGCGGGCCGCTGAACGCCATGCCGTACGGCCTGATGCATCCTTTGTCGCGCACCTGATCGCGATGGCTGAGCAGGCTCCGCAGACCCGTGAGTTACGGCGAGAGACCCCGGCCATCGCACACCGGGTTTACGGCCGCGCGACAGCGCGAGCCATGACGTCCTTCGGAAAAGTATTGTCGCAGAGCGCGTAAGGCGGCTTAAGGCTTGGGCTGCGGACCTGCCGCATGGTCGGGCGCATGATCCGACACAAGATCACTCACACTCCAGTCAGAGAGCTTGCGCTCCGGAACCGGTGTCACGCCGGTCGTTGAACGCACGACCGCAAGCGTCGGAACAGGCTTAGGGGCAACTTCTGGCTCGGGCGCGGGCTGCTGCGGCGACGGGAAAACCGGCTCAATCGGTTTCACATCCTGTTGCACGCGATCGAACCTTGGCTCGACGGGCGTCGAACTCATTGGGGCTGTGTGGACCGGCGCAGTGCTGACCGGTGCAGGATCGATCGGAGCGGGAGCGACCGGAGCAGCGGGCTGCAAAGGCTGCACGTCAGCGGGTACCGGAGCCGGCGTGCGGCGATGCCGGTTACGGAATCCGATCGACACGCCCGCAAGAAATTCCACGACCATCAAGACTGTCAGCAGGAAGAACGTCGATGTGCCGAATTGCGGCAGCAGCAAAAATTCGGCCACCGCGGCGCCGGACGCAATCAGCGACAGCAGATGATCAGTCAGATAGCGCGCGCCGGGACGCGCGGCCTTGATGACTTCGAACATCAACAAAAGGGCGGTCAGCGCGATCAACGCATCTCCGAATGTCGGCGCCCACTGCACGCCCGACATCAACGGCACAGTCGTGATCGGGGCCGTGAACGCCACGCCCGGCATCAGGAAGACGAAGATGTTGTAGATCGCGAACGGAATCAGAAGCAGCGGAAAACCGATCATCGTCGGCGGGCTCTCTCTGAGAAATATCCTGTGATGCGCTTGTCATCACATGCGTCTGTGGCGTTCTTGTGAAGGCGCGGATACGCGCTTTCGCCACATCGCGACAACAGCGGCGCTGCCGGCTGGCAGCGCGCTGCAATCAGGACCTTAGTCCTTCTTGACCTTGAGGACCTGGCGGCCCTTGTACATGCCGGTCTTGAGGTCGAGGTGGTGCGGACGGCGCAGTTCGCCCGAGTCCTTATCCTCGACATAAGTCGGCTTCTTGAGCGCGTCCGCCGAGCGGCGCATGCCGCGGCGAGACGGCGAGGTTTTCCTGCGTGGAACGGCCATGGGATCGTCGTCCTATAAAAGGCTCACCCGCCGGGCGGGGGCTCTCCAAAAATCCGGATTGAGGCCGCGCTTATAGAGGAAGGTTGCCGTGAAAGCTAGACCGGAAGCGGCCGGGAAATGGGTTAAAATGGCCCAAAATCAGCGATTTCGCTCCCAGCAGTCGGAGATTTCGGCAGACTGGGCCCGAACCACATAGGTCCCCGCCATACGCCGCACTCCCGGCCCCGGATTTCGGGCGCTTCTGGTGACCGGATTGGGCAGGATCGACGCCAAGAGCGCCGCTTCCCGGGGTGACAATGCCGAGGCCGGGCGGCCAAAGGCGTAATTCGCCCCTGCCTCTGCGCCGAACTGGCCATCCGGACCCAGCTCGGCGACATTCAGATAAAGTTCCAGAATGCGCTTTTTCGACAGTAGGAGATCGATCCACATCGCCAGGGGAAATTCGAGCGCCTTGCGAACCACGCTGCGGCCGGGCCAGAGGAACAGGTTCTTGGCCACCTGCTGGGTGATGGTCGATCCGCCGCGCGCGACCTCGCCGTCCTGCGCATCCTCGATAATGGTCCGGACCGAATTCCAGTCGATGCCATGATGAAAGCAGAATTTGGCATCCTCGGCGGCCACAACCGAGCGCGGCAGGGCCTCAGACATGTCGTCGATATCCACCCATTTGCGGGTGACGGTTTCGCCTGTGAAATAACGCCCGATCATCAGTGTCGAGACCGGATGCCCGGTGCTGTAGAGCGGTGTCAGCACATAGGGCAGCAACACCAAACCCAGGACAATCAGCACCACCGCACGGATCAATCGTCGCATTGCGCCTCATGCCCCGAAACGGGGGACTTGTTCGAGCGTCCCTGCCTGACAGAAACCATGCCTTTTCGTTTTTTCCAATCCCCGGAAAAGACGGGCTTTGCGGAATTGACGCGGGCGATGCCATGACCGATTGTCCGCCGAAATTTGCGTTCTTTTGGAGCTTTTGATGACCACCGGCACGTCACCACAGGATTTCATGAAACGGCTCGACGCCACCGCGGCGGACACCGAAGCGCTGCTGACGCGGCTTCTGTCGGATGTTCCGCTGTCCGGCGAAATCCTGCGGCCGCACCGCCTGATGGAAGCGATGCGCTACTCGAGCCTCAATGGCGGCAAGCGGCTGCGTCCGTTCCTTGCGGTGGAAAGCGCTGCGGTGTTCGGCGTGCCGCGCGATAGCGCACTCCTGGTCGGCGCGGCGCTCGAATGCATCCACTGCTACTCGCTGATCCATGACGATCTGCCGTCGATGGACAACAGCGATCTGCGCCGCGGACGGCCGACCTCGCACAAGAAATTCGACGACGCCACCGCGATTCTCGCCGGCGACGGCCTTCTCACACTGGCGTTCGACATCGTCACCCGCGACGAGGTTCACAAGGACCCGACCGTGCGCCTGCTGCTGACACGCGCGCTGGCGCGCGCTGCCGGGATCGGCGGCATGGTCGGCGGTCAGATCATGGATCTTGCGGGTGAAGGCCGCTTCGGCGATCCAGAGCCGCCGGATGTCGCCAAGCTTCAGCAAATGAAGACAGGCGCGCTCTTGAAATATGGCTGCATCGCCGGTGCGCTGCTCGGGCAAGCGCCGAAGGAGCACTACGATGCGCTCGACACCTATGGCCATGCGCTCGGCGAAGCCTTCCAGATTGCCGACGATCTGCTCGATGTCGAAGGCGACGCTGCTGCGCTCGGCAAACCTGCGGGACAGGATGCCGCGGCAGGCAAGACCACATTCGTCACGCTGCTTGGCATCGATGGCGCCAAGGCGCGCGTGCGCGATCTCCTCAAGCAGGCCGATGCAGCGCTCGCGCCATTCGGCGCGAAAGGCGACGTGTTGCGCGCGGCTTCGCGTTTCGTCGCCGAACGGCAGAACTAGGCGGAGATGGCAGGAAACAGCGAGGACGATCCCGATCTGCACCGCCTTCGGGCGTGGCCGAAACCGATTCGGATCGTTCTTGCCCGGCCGCGCCTGTTCATTTCAATCGCACTCGGCCTTGCCTCGCTGCTGATATTGCCGGACTCGCTGCGTATCGCGACCCGGCTTCTGATGGCCTGGGATATTTCCATCGCCCTCTACATCACCCTGGCCTTCATCCTATTCCTGTCGTGCGACAATGCACGTATCAAGCGGCTCGCTGCCATTCAGGACGACGGGCGATTTCTGATCCTCACTCTTACGGCGATCGCTGCCTTCGCAAGCATTGCTGCGATCGTGATGGAACTGGGAATCAAACCGCAGCAAGCGCCACAACTTGTCCTTGCCGTGGTGACCATTGTGCTGTCATGGAGCGCGATCCACACCACCTTCGCGCTTCACTACGCGCATGAATTCTATCGCGGACGCGGCGCCGGCGGCCTCGCCTTTCCAGGCGGGGAAAAAGCACCCGACTACTGGGACTTCGTCTATTTCTCGTTTGTGATCGGCATGACCGCACAGGTCTCGGATGTCGGCATCACCGACAGGATCATCCGCCGGACGGCCGTGGCTCATGGCATCATCTCTTTCATCTTCAACACTGCGCTGGTGGCTCTGATGGTCAACATCGCGGCCAGCGCGATATGATCCTCGCGATCCGATTCTGAATTATGATTTACGAGTGTCCTTTGGTCTCCGGCATATTTTCGGATCGTGCTGCGAGGTAAAGGATACGTCGGATACGGGACACTCGCATGGTAGCAACATTCCTGACTTTCCTGCTCGTTCTGACAGTTCTCGGCGCGTCCGCGACGCTTGCGAGAAAGCTGGCGATCGCGCCCGCCATCGTATTCCTCATCGTTGGCATCGTGCTGGCGTTTACGCCCGGCTTTCCGCGCATTGAAATCAAGCCCGAAGGCATCCTGCTTCTGGTGCTGCCGCCGCTGATCTACTCGGCCGGCGTGTCGATGAGCTGGCGCGAGTTCAAATCCAATCTGCGGCCCATCGCCCTGCTCGCCATCGGTTGCGTGATCTTCACCACAGTTCTCGTCGCCGCCGCCGCGCACTGGATTCTCGGTCTTCCCTGGGGCGTCGGATTCGTGCTCGGCGCGATCGTATCGCCGCCCGATGTCGTCGCGCCTCTCGCCATCGCCAAGCGCCTGAAGCTGCCGCACCGGATTCTGGTCATTCTGGAGGGTGAAGGTCTCGCCAACGACGCCACCGCGCTGATCCTGTATCGCTTCGCCGTGCTTGCGGTCTCGACCGGCGCATTTTCGCTGGCACCTGCCGCCGGAACATTTGTCGCGATCATTGTCTGCGAAGTGATCTTCGGCATTGGCGTCGGCTGGCTCAGCCTGCGGCTGCGGCAATGGGCGCGCGATCCGCGCGTCGAAATCTCGCTGTCGCTGCTGACGCCCTATCTTGCCTTCTGGGTGCCGGAACACTTCCACGGCTCAGGCGTGATCGCGACCGTCGCCGCAGGCCTTTATGTCAGCTGGAACGGGCCATTGCTGATCTCCGCCAGCACCCGCCTGCAAGGCATTTTCTTCTGGGACATGGTCACCTGGCTGATCGAGGGCGTGCTGTTCCTGATGATCGGCTTCGAAACCCGCGTGCTGGTCGAGCGATCCAAGGACCTACCAGTCGGCGAGATTTTTATAGCCATCGCCATCATTTCCGTGATCGTGATTGCCGCACGCTTCCTGTGGGTGTTTCCGGGCAGCTATCTCGCGCGTGTTTTCAACAAGCGCCTCGCGGCCCGCGATCCGATACCGTCATGGCGCTCCATCGTCGTCATCGGGTTTACCGGCATCCGCGGTGTCGTCTCGCTGGCGGTTGCGCTCGCGGTGCCGCTCACACTCCCCAGTGGCGAGGCCTTTCCCTACCGCGATCTCATCCTGTTCGTGACCTTCGGTGTGATCTTCGTCACGCTGGTCGGGATCGGTCTAACGCTACCGCTGGTGGTCAAGATGCTTGGCCTGTCCAGACACGGACAACTCGAGGCCCTCCACGAACGCGAAGCGGAAATTGCAGCGCGGCGGGAAATTCTGGAATCGGCACGCGGATCGCTTGATCGGATCATCAAGGAGCGCCATCTGCCCGAAGGACTCGCCAGATTTCTCGAGGCGCGTCACGAAACGCGCATGCGCGCGTTGCCCGAACCGCCGAGAGAAGAAGGCCAGTTCACGCCCGCGACGCAGGGCGCCTCGCTGGTCCGCGAAATCATCACCATCGAGCGGACCTGCCTGCACAAGCTGTTGCGCGAGGGCAAGATCACCGACGAAACCCGCCGCCGCATCGAGCGCGATCTCGATCTCGAAGAAGCCGTGGTCGACAACCGAGAAAAAAATGGCCCGCTGTAACAGCGGGCCATTTCCGTCGCGCAATACACGTTGAATTTATTCTGCTGCGGTGACCGCGGGAGCCTTGGCTCCGGTGCCGCCGTAGCGCTGCTCGATATAGTCGATCACCAGCGCCTTGAAATCGGTCGCGATGCTCGGACCGCGCAGCGTGCGGAATTTCTGGCCATCGACGAACACCGGCGCGGCCGGCGTTTCGCCCGTTCCCGGCAGTGAGATGCCGATATCGGCATGCTTGGATTCGCCGGGACCATTCACGATGCAACCCATCACCGCAACGTTGAGCTGTTCGACGCCAGGGTAGCGCGTCTTCCAGCTCGGCATTTCGTCGCGGATGAAAGTCTGAATGTCGCGCGCGAGTTCCTGAAACACTGTTGAGGTGGTGCGGCCGCAGCCGGGGCATGCGGCCACCAACGGCACGAAGGTGCGGAAGCCCATGGTCTGGAGAATTTCCTGACCGACCTTCACCTCAAGAGTGCGATCGCCATTCGGCTCAGGCGTCAGTGACACGCGGATGGTGTCGCCGATGCCGTCCTGCAGAAGGATGCCGAGCGCCGCCGATGAAGCGACAATGCCCTTCGACCCCATGCCCGCTTCGGTCAGACCGAGGTGGATGGCGTAATCAGAACGCGACGCCAGTTCGCGGTAGACCGCGATCAGGTCCTGCACGTTCGACACCTTGGCCGACAGGATCATCTTGTTCTTCGGCAGGCCGATGTCTTCGGCACGCGCTGCCGACAGCAGCGCCGACTGCACCATCGCCTCGCGCGTGACGGCGCGGGCATCGATCGGATTCGGCGACTTGGCATTCTCTTCCATCAGCCGCGTCAGCAATTCCTGATCGAGCGAACCCCAATTGGCGCCGATGCGGATCGCCTTGTTGTTCTTGATCGCGATCTCGACGATATCGGTGAACTGACTATCGCGTTTGTTCTTGAAGCCGACATTGCCGGGATTGATGCGGTACTTCGCGAGTGCAGCCGCGCAGTCCGGATAATCAGCCAGCAGCTTATGGCCGATGTAGTGGAAGTCGCCGATCAGCGGCACATCGACGCCGAGCTTGTCGAGCTTCTCGCGAATATGCGGAACGGCTGCCGCAGCTTCGTCGCGGTCCACCGTGATGCGCACCAATTCAGAGCCGGCGCGCGCCAGCGCGGCCACCTGCGTCACGGTGCCTTCGATGTCGGCGGTATCGGTGTTGGTCATCGACTGCACCACAATCGGTGCGCCGCCTCCGACCTTGACGTTGCCGACTGTGACCTGAACCGTCCGGTGGCGCCCCTTGGGGCCGGCCTGAATTTCCTTGGTCCGCTCTTTCAGATCGCTCACGTCAAAATCTCTTTGCGCTCAGGTGTCGTTTTCGGCAGCCGGAAGCAGAGGGTCCCCTGCCGGCTCGCCGGGGCGGTTTACCAGATATAGGCCCGCCATGACCAGAAGGGCAGCCCCCGCAAAGGCCAATGTCAGGGTATCGTGCATCACGAAATAGCCCCCAATGACCCCAAACAGGGGTGTCATAAAGGTAAATGATGACAATTTGCTCGCCGAATAGGTTTTAACGAGAGAAACCCATATCAGGAATGTGATCCCAACAATCCAGACCGTCTGATAGGCCATCAGGCCGAAGGCCAGCGGCGCCGGCATGTGGGTGATGCTCTCGCCTGAAATGACCGCCCCCAGCGCCAGAATCGGGATCGAGACCGCCACCTGATAGGCCAGCGTCTTTTCAGCGGGGGCATGCAACAGCGGCGTCGCCTTCACCACGAGCGTGGTCACGGCCCACAGGATGCCGCCGCCCATCACCAGCACATCTCCGAGAATGACCTTGGCGTCCACCGAGGGCTGCGGCACGCCGATGGCCAGCGCGACACCCACGAATGACAGCGCCAATCCACCCCACTGCACCCGGTTTAACGCTTCGCCGAGAAACCGTTTTGAACCGAGCGCGACCACGAACGGCGCAATGTAGAGAAAGACCACCGCGCGCGATGCCGTGGTGTAGACCAACCCGCGATAGATCAGGATGAACTCAACGCCAAAGAAAATTCCGGCGAGCAGGCCGGCCTTGAATGTACCATCGCGCCGGAACAGCGGCACACCGCGCAGCCATGCCACCGTGAGAATAATGATCAATCCGCCCGCGGAGCGGATCGTCGCCTGCAGCAGCGGCGGGATATCGGGAAGCGCGAGTTTAACCGTGATCTGATTGAAGCCCCAGCTCAGACACAGCATCACCATCAAAGCCACGGCCGTGGCATTTAACGGCCGCCCGGCGCGCGCAATCTTCAAACTGTCTGAGGACATAGCGCTCCGTGTCCGGCTTTCCGCCGTGTTCTTGTTGTTTTAAGCAGCCCGCTGACAAT
>CAZQMD010000082.1:0-18146 GCA_964594185.1 uncultured Afipia sp.
CAGCGCGCGGTGGCGATGGCCATGACCGGCCCGCCGGCCCCGACGCCAAGGCCATAACCGGAAATGAGCAGGCCCGGGGCGGAGATCGAGACACCGAGATCGGCGCCGACCTCGATCAGCAGGCCCATGATGACGAATTCAGTGACGCCGATTCCGAAAGCGCCGGCGGTGAGCGCGTAGAGAGCGAGTGGCATGGATCAGTCCTCAGGCGAATCCGGCCAGGTGCCGGCATTCTCCGAGACGTGGACGCAAAGCCATTCGTGAACTAGATTGCCGTAAGTAACAATATTTGTGAAATGAAGTCACAATGGCTCGGCAAGACATCAATCGCTCCGGTGAGATGGAAGTGTTCGCCCGCGTGGTCGAACTGGGCGGATTTTCGGCAGCGGCCCGTGCCTTTCGCATGAGTCCCTCGGCAGTGAGCAAACTGGTGGCGCGGCTGGAAGCCAGACTCGGCGTACGTCTTATCAACCGCTCGACCCGCAAACTGCAACTCACTCCGGAAGGCTCGGCCTATTACGACCGCAGCATCCGCATACTCGACGATATCAATACCGCTGAACGCGAAGCCACGATCGGAGCTGTGCCGCGCGGCCGCCTGCGCGTCAACACAAGTGTCCCCTTCGGGCTGCACTGGCTGCTGCCGCTGCTCCCCCGTTTCTTCAAGCTGCATCCCGGCATCAGCGTAGATGTTTCATTGACCGATACCGTGGTCGACCTGATGGAAGAGCGCGCGGACATCGCGATCCGCGTCGGGCCTCTGCGCGAGTCCCGTTTGCTCGCGCGCAAGCTCGGCGAGAGCCGCATGGTGGTGGTCGCGGGGCCTGCTTATCTCGCGGACCACGGCACGCCGCAAACACCATCCGATCTGACGAAACACAACATGCTCGGTT
Source organism: uncultured Afipia sp. (assembly GCA_964594185.1). Classification (GTDB taxonomy): domain Bacteria; phylum Pseudomonadota; class Alphaproteobacteria; order Rhizobiales; family Xanthobacteraceae; genus Afipia. The sequence goes on from CAZQMD010000082.1 coordinate 894, forward strand.
TCTGCTTTTCCAAGCAGATCGACGGCTGGCCGTTTCGAAACGGCAATGGCGGGACTATTTCTGTCTTGCCTGTCGGCAATGCCCTCGTGTCCGACGGCGAGGCGATGCAGAAGCTGGCGGCCGCAGGCGCGGGCCTCGCGCGGCTGGCACGCTTTCATGTCGATGCGGACATCAAGGCAGGACGTTTGATTGCCGTGCTGGAAGATTTCAATCCCGGCGATCTCGAACCGATCCACGCGGTGTTTCTTGGTCACGGCGGGCACCTGCCTGCGCGCGTGCGTGCATTTCTGGACTATCTGGTCGAGAACGTGAAGTTGTGACGGAAATTGCGAGGCAGGAACGACCTCTCCGTCATTGCGAGCGAAGCGATGCAATCCATCTTTTAGAACAGAAGGAATGGATTGCTTCGTCGCAAGCGCTCCTCGCAATGACGACTTAATGGATGCACGCTCTCTCGCGGTAATCCGGCAATAATCAGCTCTTGTGCTGACCCGCCGCCTGAAGGATGAGATCGGCGATCTCCTTCGGCTTCGACACCAGCGACAGATGACCGGCATCAAGCTCAATGGTCGTCGCATTCATGCGCTTGGCAAGAAATCGCTCCAGATCGGGATTGATGGTTTGGTCGTCCTTCGACACCGCATAGAAAGATGGCTTGTCATGCCACGCGGCCTGTGTGGTGCGTCCGGCAAAGATCGAAGCTGCCGTGTCGCCCTGCTCGGCATACAGCGCCTTCGCCTTCGTTTCAGGAACGCCGTTGGCGAAATATTTCAGGAACGAATCCTCGGAGAGACGCGTGTACCCGTCATGGGTCTGGATGCCCGCGCGCACCGCACCCGTCGGGAACTTGCCTGACAGCGCGACAAAATCCTCATTGGCATCAGGAGCGCGTGCGGCGACATAAACCAGCGCGGACACTTTGGGATCGTTGCCGGTTTCGCTGATCACCGTTCCGCCCCATGAGTGAGCGACAAGAACCGTCGGGCCATCCTGAAGTGCGAGCACGCGGCGCGTCGCAGCAACGGAATCCTCGAGCGAACTGAGCGGGTTCTGCACTGCTGTCACATGCAATCCTGCAGCCTGCAGGCGCGGGATCACTTCGCTCCAGCTTGAACCATCCGCCCATGCCCCATGCACAAGCACCACGTTCTTCGCTGCCACCGGCGGGACGGTCTGCGCCACCGCTTCCAGTGTGCAGAATGAAGCTGTCACCGTGCTCACAGCAGCGGCCATAACGAGTTTGAGAATTTTCATGATCTTGCTCCGGTCCTGTTGATCAGGAGCGTTGCGCTCCTTCACAGGTCATTTCGATCCGGAGTGCGGCAGCGCAACAAACTCACTGGCTTGTGAAGCGCAAAAGAAATACGTCGTCGGATGTAACATCGGCCCGCGTGCAGCGAAGCGGCGCGCCTGTGTCAGCTGATTTTGGCGACCTTGATCAGCAGATCCGCCAGACGCTCGGCGGCGTCGAGCCTGCCGATTGTGCGCGCTCCGGCGGCCATCGCGGTCAATCGCGCCGGATCGGCGGCGAGCGCGGAGATTTCAGACGCGAGACGGTCGGGCGTGAATTCGGTTTGCGCAATCCGGATCGCGCCGCCAGCCTTCTCCAGCACACCGGCGTTGGCGTGCTGATCCTGATCGATGGCGCCAGGCAGCGGCACCAGGATCGAGGGACGTCCAATCGCGCCGAGTTCGGCAACGGTCCCTGCTCCCGAACGCGACACCACAAGATGCGTCGCTGCAAATCGTGCCGGCAAATCAGAGAAGAACGGCGCCAGTTCGGCCTCGATCTTGAGCCGGTCATAGACCGCACGCACGCGCGGCATGTCTTCTTCGCGCACCTGCTGTACAAGGCTCAGCCTGCGCCATAGCGCAGGCTCCAGCCGCTCAATGGCAGGCGGCACGATGTCGGCCATCACCCGCGCACCCTGGCTGCCGCCCACCACCAGCAACCGCAACGGGCCATCGGCAGTTGGCGCGACATACGGCACGGCAGCAGCGGCAAGGATCGCAGGCCGCATCGGCGTGCCGGTGACCGTTGTCTTGCCTGCAAGCGCCGGATCGCGGTCAAGCACACCCGGCAGGGAGGTCGCAATCGCGCTCACCCGCGTCGAGAGCAGACGGTTCGCCCGGCCGAGCACGGCATTGGAATCGTGAATGACCGTCGGAATGCCAAGCAATTTCGCTGCGATCAGAGGCGGCAGCGTCGGATAACCGCCGAAACCGACCACGGCCTTCGGCTTGCGGCGCATCAGCAAGGCCAGCGACATCGCGCCACCGGCAGCGAGCATGGTGCCGGTGCGCGCCAGCGCCCATGGCGTGCGGCCACGCACGGTCTCGCTCGGCACCACGTCCATCATGTCGCGCGTGAACATCCCGCCATAGCGCGTTGCGCGGGAATCCGTCATCAGCCGGACATCCGCGCCGCGCTTGATCAGCGCAACGCCCAGCGCCTCGGCAGGAAACAGGTGTCCCCCCGTTCCGCCCGCCGCCAGCATGATGAGAGGTTTGTCAGGCATCACCCTATCCGCGGGTTACGCGAAGCCGTGCGCGGCACGCGCCGCACCCATCGATTCCATTTCGACGCGCGGCCGCTGACGCGTCAGCGCAAGCAGCATGCCGACGCCATAGGCCAGCGAGATCATCGACGAACCGCCATAGGAGATGAACGGCAGCGTCATGCCTTTCGCAGGCATCAGATGCAGGTTCACCGCCATGTTGATGGAGGCCTGAATGCCGAACATGATCGCAAGGCCCGCGGCAGCAAAGCGCGCGAACAGATCCTCGCTGGCATAGGCGCGCGACAGCGACCGGATAACGATGAAAGCGAACAGCGCCAGCAGCGCGAGACAGAGAATGATTCCGAATTCTTCGGCAGCGACCGCGAACACGAAGTCGGTGTGGCTGTCAGGCAGAATGCGCTTTACCGTGCCCTCGCCCGGTCCCTGACCGAACCAGCCGCCATGCGTGAAAGCCTCCATCGCGGTATCGACCTGGAAGGTATCGCCCGATGCCGGGTCCATGAAACGTTTGATGCGGCCCGCGACGTGCGGGACCATCATATAGGCACCGAACAATCCGACCGCGCCCGCGCCCATCAGGCCGAACACCCAGATCATCCGCATGCCCGCGATGAAGAACAGCGCGCCCCAGACCATCAGCAGCAGCATGGTCTGGCCGAAGTCCGGCTCCAACACCAGCAGCGTCACTGTCATCAGGAGAAGCCCAAGCGCCATCGAGGTCGCAGGCATTTCGGGCCGCTTGGCGGATTCCGCGAATAGCCATGCCACCAGCACCACGAAAGAGGGCTTGAGGGATTCCGACGCCTGAATGTTGATGCCGAGAATGGTGATCCAGCGTTTCGCGCCTTTCACCTCCGGCCCGAACAGCAGCGTCGCCACAACCAACACGGTGCTGATCGCGAACACGATCAGCGCGCTGCGGCGAACCTGACGCGGCGACAGGAACGAGACGCCGAGCATGACAACCAGCGACGGCAGCAGGAACATCACATGGCGATTGAAGAAGTGAAACGGATCGAGGCCGATGCGCGCCGCGACCGGCGGGCTCGCGGCCAGCGACAGGATGACCCCGCCGAGCATCAGCGTGATGAATGCCGCCAGCAGCAGGCGATCCACCGTCCACCACCATTCGCTCAAAGGCGTGCGTTGCTCGCGGGAGATCATGGGCGTGTCCTGCGCAAAAGATTAACGGGGTATTACTCCCGCATCATGGTTTCAGGACGGTTAATATCGGGAGAAAGATGGTCAGATACGAGAAAATATCTCGTCAAAATTTCGGGTCTAGTCTTACCGCGACCGGATCAAGAGACGCGACCATGAAGGGTTATATTCTGCCGGCCGTGCTGTTCGCCGGATATTTCCTGATGGTCAGACATCGGGTCCGGCAACTCCGTAGCCAGCCGCCGCAAACGCCAGAACAGATCCGCATCTTCTGGGCAGGGAACATCATCGCCTTCGGGCTGCTCGCATCCCTGTTCTACATGCTCTCGCTCGATCACCGCGCCATACCGGCATCGATCTGGATGCTGGTTGGCGGGTTCTTTCTTGCAGGCGTCGGGATCGTCATTGCCCAGCGCAGGATCGCCGGCTGAGTTCGTTTACGCCGGCGTCAGACCGCCCGGCAGTTCATTCGCGACCTTGCGGAAATACTCGCCGCGTTTCTCGAAATTCGGAAACTGGTCGAACGACGCACAGGCCGGCGACAGCAACACCACGGGCTCGGCCAGCCCGGAGGCGGCCGCGTCGCGTGCAGCATGCGGCACGGCTTCTTCAAGAGTCTTGCTGATTTCATGCGGCACATCGCCGAGCGTCCTGGCGAACTCTTCCGCCGCTTCGCCGATCAGATAAGCCTTGCGGATGCGCGGGAAGAACTCGCGCAGCGACTCGATGCCACCGGTCTTCGGCTTGCCACCCGCGATCCAGAAAATATCCTTGAACGACGACAGCGCCCGCGCCGCCGCATCCGCGTTGGTGCCTTTGGAATCATTGATGAACAGCACGCCGTTGTTGCGGCCAATCTGCTCCATGCGGTGTGCAAGACCGGGAAAGCTGCGCAGGCCCTTCTGCAGGACTTCGGCGCTGACCCCGAGCGCCAGCACTGCAGCAGACGCGCAGGCGGCGTTCTGCGCGTTGTGCAATCCGCGCAACGAGCCGATCTCCGCCACGCTGGCGATACGTGTCCGCGCTCCGCCATCGACATGCACGATGGTTTCGCCTTCGAGGCAGATGCCGTCGGCCACCGGACGCTTGACCGAAACGCGCACCACGGTCTTGCCAGCCTGCGCCACGCGATCTGCAATCGCCACGCAGAACGGATCGTCGACGCCGACAATGGCTGTGCCGTTCTGCTGGACGCCCGCGACCAGCCGCTCCTTCACCGCAGCGTAATGCTCGATGGTGCCATGTCGATCGATGTGATCTTCGGTCACGTTAAGCAGAATGCCGACGGTCGGATCGAGCGAAGGCGTGAGATCGATCTGATACGACGACATCTCGATCACATGGACGCGGCCTTTCGCCGGCGGCTCCAGCGACAGGATCGCGGTGCCGATATTGCCACCCATCTGCGTATCGTATCCGGCTTCGCGCATCAGATGAGCGATCAACGCCGTTGTCGTGGACTTGCCGTTGGTGCCGGTGATGGCCACGAACGGCGCATCCGGCGCATGGAGCTTGCGTTCGCGGCAGAACAGTTCGATGTCGCCGATCACTTCGACGCCCGCGGCTTTTGCGGCCACGACAGTCCAGTGCGGCTTTGGATGCGTCAGCGGCACGCCGGGCGTCAGCACCAGCGCCGCGAAATTCTCCCATGACACGGTGCGCAGATCGGCGGTGATGAAGCCTGCCTTGGCAGCTTCGGCCAGTTTCGCAGGCGTGTCGTCGCTGGCGATCACTTCCGCGCCGCCCGCCTTCAGGGCGTAACAACTCGCAAGCCCCGACCCGCCGAGGCCGAACACCGCGACCGTCTTGCCTTTGAAGGACGTGACGGGGGTCATTACCGGAGCTTCAACGTCGAAAGACCGGCGAGCGCCAGCATCACCGACACGATCCAGAACCGGATCACGATCTGCGGCTCGGTCCAGCCCTTCTGCTCATAATGATGATGGATCGGCGCCATGCGGAAAAACCGCTTGCCGGTGAGCTTGAACGACGCGACCTGCACGATCACAGACAGCGCTTCCACGACAAACAGGCCGCCAATCACCGCCAGCACGATCTCATGCTTGGTCGCAACCGCGATGGCGCCAAGCATGCCGCCGAGCGCCAGCGATCCTGTGTCGCCCATGAAGATCGAGGCAGGCGGCGCATTGAACCAGAGAAAGCCGAGACCTGCGCCGAGCACCGCACCGCACAGCACCGCAAGCTCGCCGGTGCCGGGCACATAACGGATCTGCAGATATTCGGCGAACACCGCATTGCCGACCAGATAGGCGATCATGCCGAAGCTGGCGGCCGCGATCATCACCGGCACGATGGCGAGGCCATCGAGGCCGTCGGTGAGGTTCACCGCATTGCCTGCGCCCACGATGATGAACATGCCGAACATCACGTAGAACCAGCCGATGTTGAACAGGAACTCCTTGATGAATGGAATCGACAGCGCGGTCACCGTCGCGTCCCGGCCGAACCAGACAATGCAGCAACACGCGATCAGGGCGATCAGCCCTTCGACCGCAAGGCGCGAGCGGCCGGAGAATCCCTTGTCGGTCTGCTTGGAGACTTTCAGGTAGTCGTCATAGAAGCCGACAAAACCGAAGCCGAGCGTCACCAGCAGCACGATCCAGACATAGGCGTTGCGCAGGTTGGCCCACAGCAGCGTCGCAACGACCAGACCCGACAGGATCATCAGGCCGCCCATGGTGGGCGTGCCCTTCTTGGTCACCAGATGCGTGGGAGGACCGTCGGCGCGGATCGGCTGGCCCTTGCCCTGCGCCAGCCGAAGCTGGGCAATGATCCACGGCCCGAACAGAAACACGAACAGCGCGCCCGTGACCATGGCGCCGCCGGTGCGAAACGTGATGTAGCGGAAGACATTGATGCCGGGAATGGTGCCGGCGAATTCAGTGAGCCAATAAAACATGTTCAATTGCCTTATGGTGCAACGCCATCGAGCGCCGCTTTATCCGGAAAGCGCTTTTGCAATGCCGTCACAATCAATTTCATCCGCGAGCCGAGTGACCCCTTGACCATAAGGGCATCGCCGGTGCCGACGGCAGAAATCACCTGCCGCTCGAGCTCGGCGGAGTTATCGGCATACCCCCCCTTCTTCGTGGAAGGAAGGGCTTCCCACAAATTGCGCATCAGCGGACCACAGCAAAAAACCGAATCGATCCGGTTGGTGTTTATCGCCTCGGCAAGGCCTCGGTGCAGATCCGGGCCGGTGGCGCCGAGTTCCAGCATATCGCCCAGCACCGCAATGCGCCGTCCGCGCGGCCCGACTTCGGCCTGTCCCAGGACCGTGATGGCAGCCGCCATCGAGGCCGGATTGGCATTGTAGCTTTCATCGATCAGCGTCGCGGTGCCTTCGGAGAGCGTGAGCACCTCACGCACGCCGCGTCCCGACGCAGGCTTGAGTTGCGCGAGCGCCAGCGCCGACAGCGCGAGGTCTGCGCCCGCTAGCGAGGCCGCAGCAAGCACCGCCAGCGAATTCATCACCATATGGCGGCCCGGCATGGCGATCTTGTAGGTGATGTCCTGACCGAGAATATGCGCACGCACCGCCGAACAGGCCGGATGCAGCGAGACATCGATCAGCCGCGCATCGGCTTTTTCGTCACTGCCGAACGAAACCACACGCTTGATCTTGGCCGCCTTTGCGCTCTTGCTCAGGCGCGCGAATTGGGAATTGTCACGGTTGAGCACCACCGCCCCGCCGGGCTCGACACCGGCGAAGATTTCCGCCTTGGCGTCGGCGATCGCCTCGATGCCGGAGAAGAATTCCAGATGCACCGGCTCGACCGTGGTGATGATCGCCACATGCGGTCGAACCATCTTTACCAGCGGCTCGATCTCGCCCGCATGGTTCATGCCGATTTCAAAGATCGCGAATTTCACAGACGCCGGACACCGCGCCAGCGTCAGCGGCACGCCCCAGTGATTGTTGAACGAGGCGACCGACGCATGGGTCTCGCCCTGCGGGCCGAGCACCGTGCGCAGTGCCTCCTTGGTCGAGGTCTTGCCGACCGAGCCGGTCACCGCAATCACTTTTGCACCGAGCCGTGCGCGCGAGGCTTTTCCAAGATCGACCAGCCCGGCGAGGACATCGTCGACAATCAGAAGCCGCGCATCGGCCGGAAATTTGTCGGCATGGGACTTTGCAACGACCGCAAGCGATGCGCCATTGTTCAGCGCCGCCCCGACGAAATCATGGCCGTCGTGCACGTCGCCCTTGATCGCGAAGTAAGCCTCGCCCGGCGATAGCGTGCGGCTATCGATGGAAATGCCGGTGACGTCAACCGGCAACGCGCCACGCTTTGCGGCGTGCATCGCCTCCATCATCGCTGCGCTTGTCCATAATGCTGCGCTCATGCCGCATGCTCCGCCAATGCCGCAATGGCGGCTTCGTGATCGCTGAACGGCAACACCTTATCTCCTACAATCTGTCCGGTCTCATGTCCCTTGCCGGCAATCAGCAATGCATCGCCCTGCTGCAATCCGGCAACGGCTGCGCGGATGGCCTCATTGCGATCCGCGATATCCGTTGCGCCTTGAGCTGCTGCCATGATGGCCGCGCGAATTGCGGCAGGATTTTCCGAACGCGGATTGTCGTCAGTGACGATGACAGTGTCCGCATTCTCCGCGGCAATCGCGCCCATCAACGGACGCTTGCCTGCGTCGCGATCACCACCCGCGCCGAACACCACCACAAGCTTGCGCTTCGTATATGGCCGCAACGCTTCCAAGGCCTTCGCCAGCGCATCGGGCTTGTGCGCGTAGTCCACGAACACCGGCGCGCCATTGCGCTCGCCGACCAGTTCAAGACGGCCTGGCGCGCCCTGAAGATTTTCCAACGCTTTGAAGACACGCGCCGGATCGCCGCCGGTTGCGATCACGAGTCCCGCAGCCACCATTGCGTTCTCGATCTGGAACTCGCCCACCAGCGGTAGCCGCACCTGAATGCGCTTGCCGTCGTGTTCAAGCGTTAGCTTCTGCGCGAAGCCGTCGACCTGCGCATCAAGCAATTTGATCGCGTCGCCGTTGCGGCCCACCGTGAGTATCCGCAGCTTCCGAATGCGCGCGGCCTCGATCACCGCCGCCGAATGCTCATGGTCGGCGGCAATCACCGCAGCGCCATCATCGACAACGAGATCGGTGAACAGCCGCAGCTTCGCCGCCAGATAGTGCTCGACGGTCGGATGATAATCCATATGATCGCGCGACAGGTTGGTGAATCCACCGGCGCTGACACGCACGCCATCGAGCCGATGCTGATCGAGGCCGTGCGACGAGGCCTCAAAAGCCAGATGCGTCACGCCCTCGTCCGCGATGTCATCCAGCGAACGATGCAGCGCAATCGGATCGGGCGTGGTCAGCGAGCCGTAGACCGTGCGCTTCGGTGAAACGAGACCGATGGTGCCGATGCTTGCGGCCGCGTAGCCGAGCTGCTGCCAGATTTGCCGTGTGAATACCGCGACCGAGGTCTTGCCGCTGGTGCCGGTGACGGCAGCGATGGTCTGAGGTTGGCGCGGATAGAAGCGTGCGGCGGCCAGCGCCAGCGCGCGGCGCGGATTGGATACCGCGATAAACGCAACCCGATTGTCATTTTCGGGAACACGATCGCTGACCACCGCAACGGCACCGGACGCGATCACCTGATCGATGAAGCGCGACCCGTCAGTCTTCACCCCGGCCAGCGCAAAGAACACTTCGCCGGGTTTCACCACCCGGCTGTCCACGGCAATGCCGGTCACCGCAACATCGGCATGTTGCGCGCCGATCACGGCATCTCCGCTGAAAAGGTCGCGTAGCTTCATTTCACCCCGGTGCATCCAAGCACGCGCATATTCCAGTCACAAAACCGGTGCCCGCTTTTGCGGAATACGCGCAGCTGTGCGGTTACCGGCTTTCTTTCGATGCCGCAAGAATAAGGCGGTCGGACGGCGGTAAATCGAACCGCGGCACCATTCCCAAAAGCGGCGCGATCCGCTCGATGACCTTGCCGCCGGTCGGCACAGCGTTCCAGCCCGAGGTGATAAAGCCATGGGTTTCCGGCAGTGCCTGCGGCTCGTCCAGCATGATCAGAAGCTGATACTGCGGATTATCCGCAGGCATGATCGCCGTGAAGGAGTTCAGCACCTGCTTCTTGGAATAGCGGCCATTCACGACCTTTTCCGAGGTGCCTGTCTTGCCGCCGATATAATAGCCCTTCACATCCGCCTTGCGCGCGGTGCCCTTCTCGGCGTTCAGCCGCATCATGTAGCGCAGACTGACACTGGTTTCCGGCTTGACCACCTGCTTGGCGACCTGCAGCGCATCCTCGCGCGAGCGCTTGAGGAAGGTCGGCGGAATGAGCTTGCCGCCATTGACCAGCGCGTTGATTCCCATCACCGCCTGCAACGGCGCCACCGCCATGCCGTGACCGAACGCGATGGTGATCGTGTTGAGTTCGCCCCAGCGCTTCGGCACCAGCGGCTCGGCGCTTTCCGGCAGTTCCGTGCGCAGGCGGGTGAGCTGACCTAGTTTGCGCAGGAACGCCTTGTGCGCCTCGACACCCATCGAGAGCGCGACACGCGCCGCCCCGACGTTGGAGGATTCGGTGAACACCTCCCACATCGGCACTGAGCGGCCGAGATTGTGGGTGTCGTGAATCTTGAACTTGCCATAGACCAGCGGCGCACGCGCATCATAGAGCGTGTTGATGGTGGCGCGGCCGGAATCGAGCGCCATAGCCAGCGTCAGCGATTTGAAGGTCGATCCCATTTCGAACACGCCGGTGGTCAGGCGGTTGATGCGGGTCGGGTCGTTGGCTTCGCGCGGATTGTTCGGGTCGTAATCGGGCACCGACACCATCGCGATGATCTCGCCGGTATTGACGTTCGAGACGAGGCCTGCCGCCGCCTTGGCCTTGAACTTGTCCTTGGCCTTCAAGAGTTCATCGCGCAGCGCATGCTCGACGCGCAGGTCGACGGCAAGCTGCACCGGCTCCTGCTGGCGGTCGGTGGCAAATCCGGCGCGATGCAGATCGGCAAGGCCATTCGAATCGAGCCACTTCTCGATACCGGCGATGCCCTGGTTGTCGATGTTCACATGCCCGATGAGGTGCGACACCACGGCGCCGCTCGGGTAGACGCGCTTGTTCTCGCGCAGAAAGCCGATGCCCGGAATGCCGAGACGGTAGATGTCCTTCTGCTGCTGCTGCGTGATTTCGCGCTTCAGCCAGACGAACCCCTTGCGCGACGACAGCCTGTCGCGCACTTCGCCCGCGTCGACATCCGGCAGCGTCGCAGTCAGAAGCTCGATGGCTTCATCCTTGTCGATGATGCGGCGCGGCTCACCGAACAGCGATGGCGTCTTCACGTCGGTCGCGAGAATCATGCCGTTGCGGTCGAGAATGTCGGGCCGCGCGGTGGCAGTGGCATCCTGCGACGCCGTGCGCCGCGCGCCGTGACCTTCTCCGTTCACCGCGAACATGACGAGGCGTCCGCCAATCACGGCATAAACCAGCGAGAATGCGATGATCGCGAGGCCGACGCGCGCGCGCGCCTTGGCCGAACGATCGACGTTCTTTCCATAAAGCAGCGTGCGGATCAGCCGCTGCCGCCAGGGTTCGGGAGGACGTGCGATCGGATCGGTCACTGTGCGCCCTCCGGCTTGGGAATCGAACCGGTCAGTGTTTCATCTTCCAGCGCCGCCTTGGCCAGCGCTTCGATATCGACGCTTTCGATCATGGTGCCGATCGGATCGGGATCGTTCGGCTTGACGAAGCTCGGCGGGCGCGGCGGCAGGTTCTTCAGCGAGTCATATTGCGTGGCTTCGATTGAACGCAGCGAGAGATGGCGGCTGGCCAGTTCCTGCAGGCGTTTTGGCGATTCCAGCTTGGCCCATTCAGCCTTGAGGCTGGCGATGGCATCGCGCTGCTGGCGGATGTCGTTGCGAAGGCGCAGCACGCTTTCGGTGCGCACCGTCGATTCCATCTTGATGCGGTAGACATAGGCTGCCGCGAACACCAGCGCGCAGATGACGAAGAGGTGGACAATGCGCATGTCAGCCTCCCCTCATCACGTCGGCCAGTTGCGGCCAGTCGAACGATGCAGTCTCGGATTGCGCGGGAGCGTCGGTGCGTGCTGCGGCGCGCAATTTGGCGGACCGCGCGCGCGGATTGGCTTCAACTTCATCGTCACCTGCAACCACCGGCCGCTTGGTGAGAATCTCGAAGCTCGGCAGCGCCTGCTTGACGTCCGGCAGATGCCGCGAACCGCCGCCGCGCTTGCCGCGTTCGTTGAGGAAATTCTTGACGATGCGATCTTCCAGCGAGTGGAACGACACCACGGCGAGACGTCCCCCGGGCTTCAGCATCTTTTCGGACGCCACCAGCGCCGCATGCAGTTCGTCCAGCTCTTCATTGACGAAGATGCGCAGCGCCTGAAACGTGCGGGTCGCGGGATGGATTTCGTTGGGCTTGGAGCGCACCACGCGCGAGACGATGTCGGCCAGTGCGCGAGTTGTGGTGATCGGCGCTTCCTTGCGGGCTGCGACGATGGCGCGGGCAACGCCGCGCGAATGCCGCTCTTCGCCGAAGATATAGATGATGTTGGCGAGATCGGTCTCAGATGCCTTCGCCACTACATCCGCTGCGGTCGGGCCATCCTGCGCCATTCGCATGTCGAGCGGGCCGTTGAGGCGGAAGGAGAAGCCGCGCTCGCCCTGGTCGAGTTGCATGGACGAGACGCCGACATCCATGACAATGCCGTCCACTGCGCTGAGGCCCTGGCCCACGCAGACATCGGCGAGATTGGAAAAGCGATCCTCCACCAGCGTCAGACGCCCGCCGGCGGATCCCACCAGATCGAAGCCGCCCATAATCGCAGTGCGGTCGCGGTCGATGCCGATCACGCGTGTGCCGGGCACCTTCAGAATCGCGCGGCTGTAGCCCCCGGCGCCAAAGGTGGCATCGACGTAAACACCGCCATCGCGCGGTGCGAGCGCCTCGACCGCCTCGACACCGAGGACCGGGACGTGGCGCACTGGTGCATCGTCGGGCGACATTTCAAACGCCTGCCGGTGAAAAAGAGCCGCATGGCGGCCCGAATAGCCGGGCCGGTCCGCCAGATCCCGCCCGAAAAGCCCCAGATTGGCCCGTTCCGGCGCCCAGATCGACCTGAGCGCGGACGCGCTGGCGATGACGCGCCGCAAATTCGAGGTTCCGCACGGGATTTTCTGGCCAGCCATCGAGGTTGCGCATCGGTGAACCGTAGCCACCCCAAATCGGCGCGGCTCCACATCCTTCAGTAGCGGCAGTTATCGTTAAGGAATGGTTGACGCAGCCCATCGACTTTAAAGAAGGTGAATTCGGGTCGGCTCCACGGAGCAACCCGGCCATGCGCAATGGTCTGGGGGCAATGGAACCCGCGCCGATTGCACATGGTGTGCATTGCCCTATCACTAACTTCGTAGCGCCCTTCTCTCGCCCTGTTTCGAGTTGCTCTATGCCGCGAGGATCGTTTGAGTCTGCTGGATTGAGTTCGAAGCGTCAGCGTCCCGATTGTTCACCTGGGGAATTTTGCTGAAATGCTGAACTTCGTGCCGGATTCGTCCGTCGTCTCGACTGTCACGCCGTCGCCGAACTTCGGCGACCGCAAGGGCGTGCTGTCGCCGAACATGATCGTTCTGCACTATACCGGCATGGCCGATCCGGCGAGCGCCATCGTGCGGCTGTGCACCACAGGCACCGAAGTCTCCGCACATTATATCGTGCTTGAGGACGGCAACATCGTGCAGTGCGTGCGCGAAGCGGATCGCGCCTGGCATGCCGGCGCGTCGTCATGGGCCGGCGAGACCGACATCAATTCGCTCTCCATCGGCATCGAGATCGTGAATCCCGGTCACGACCTTGGCTACAACGATTTTCCGCTGCGGCAGACCGCGGCCGTGATTGCGCTGTGCAAAGGCATCATGATCCGCCGCGATATTCCAAAGCACCGCGTGCTCGGACATTCCGACGTTGCGCCCGGACGCAAGAAAGACCCTGGCGAGAAATTTCCGTGGCGGCTTCTGGCGGATTCCGGTGTCGGCCTGTGGGTCGAGCCCGCACCGATCGTGCGCGGCGTGCAGACCATGCTCGGCCAATCCGGCGATGACGTTCTTGCCATTCAGAAAATGCTCGCACGTTTCGGTTACGGCGTTCCGCTGAACGGACTTTATGATGCGGCCACCATGGATGTGGTCACGGCCTTTCAGCGCCACTTCCGCCCCGAGCATGTGGACGGCATTGCCGATACCTCGACATTGACCACGTTGAACGATCTGTTTGCCCAGTTGCCGAAGGAAGCGGTCCTTACCTCTTGACCTCGCGCGGCTGCGCGCCCATCACTGCGGCGTCAGTCGGCCGGACGGCCGCTCCGGCAACGGTCGAAAGGCCGCCGGGGAGGAAAGTCCGGGCTCCATCGACATACGGTGCCGGATAACACCCGGCGGGGGCGACCCCAGGGACAGTGCCACAGAGAACGAACCGCTTTCCTCTCCCTACCCTTCCCCGCTTGCGGGGGAGGGATAAAGGGAGGGGGAAGTAAGGGTGAAAAGGTGCGGTAAGAGCGCACCGCGTTTCTAGCAATAGAGACGGCATGGCAAACCCCACCGGGAGCAAAACCGAATAGGGACGGCATAGCGGCGAGTTTGTCTTCGGACAATAACTCCGCGGGGCGATGTCAGGCCCGCTGTCCGGGTAGGTTGCTCGAGGCGCAAGGCAACTTGCGTCCCAGAGGAATGGCCGTCACGTCTGTGTGGTGCAAACCATGCAGGCCCTACAGAACCCGGCTTACAGGCTGGCTGATACTGATTGCATGATCCCGAAAAGATCGTGCGCAAAACGAGGGGTCCGGCGCAACACCGCCGGGCCCCTCGCCAGTTTTGGAATCCTCATCAGCCCGCGCGTCGCGCGCCTTCGCGAAACAGCGCAGCACCTTCCGGGCTGAACTGCATCGCCAGAAGAAAATCATCGACGCTGTAAGTTGGCACAGAACTGCGGATCGCCGTCATATAGGCCCGCGCCTCATCGATCCTGCCCGCCAACGCAAGCGTGTATGCAGCGATGGCCTGAATATGCACATGCGCATTGGGGCGCGACGCCGCCTTGACGCCCCACTCCGCCGCTTCATCGAACTGCTGAAGGCGCACCAGCGCCATCGCGCGCGCGCCGAGCATGCCGAACAGCAACGGATCGAACGGACTGAGCTGCCGCGAATAGTCGGAAAATTTCACGGCGGCCTGCGGATCGCCGCCCTGCGAATGAACGAACGCCAGCGTATAATGCCCGAGCGCGAAGTTCGGGCTGAGATCGACCGCCTGCTCCAGTTCAATCAGCGATTGATCCTGACGGCCGCGCAGCCACAGCGCCCGGCCCATCGCCCAGTGCGCGCCGGGATCGCGGTCATCCGCCATCAGGCTTTGTCCCGCGGCCTCGAACGCCCGCTCGACTTCCGGGGCACGCGCAGTCCAGCCCTGAAACGCATTCTGGAAATGCGTGAACGACAGACCGCTCCACGCCCGCGCGAAAGTCGGATCGAGACGGATCGCAGTCTGAAAGAACTGCTGGGCGCGGTCGTTGTCCGCCTTGTTGAAGCGGTACATGTGCCAGAGGCCGCGGTGATGCGCTTCCCACGCATCCAGCGAATTCGGCGGCTTCAGCATCGCGCGGTTACGCTCGATGATCTCGATCTCGTTGGCGATGGAAGCGACGATCCTGTTGCCGATTTCATCGAGCACCAGAAACGCGTCGTCGGCCCTGTTGTCGAACACCTCGGTCCAGATCACGCGCGCCGAGCGTGTTTCGGTCAGTTCAACCGACACCGACAGACGGTTGCCATTCCGTTGCAACGATCCGCCGACCACATAATCCACGTTGAGCATGCGTCCGGCTTCTTCGGGGCCGATGCGCCGCTCGTTCAGCGCGAACACCGTGCCTTGCGCGATGACAAAAAGGCTTCGCAGCTTTGCCAACCGTGTGATGACATCGTGGGCAAGGCCGTCCGCCGCGCCCCCTTGCGACGCAGCGTTGGCATCGCGCCCGCTGAAAGGCATCACCGCGATCGACGCCCGGCGCGCGCCGCCAACGGGACTGTCCGGAACGGGGGCGGCGGGATCGATCATCACGACGCGCTGGGTTGCGTGTCCGCTCACCGCGTCGTCACCATGGCCTTTCAGCGCCCGCCACGCAGTCCGGAGCGGCGCATGATCGAGACCTTCCGACTCGAACAGCCGCTGGGCCGAGACCAGATGCTCCTCCCCGTCGCGGATGCGTCCGGATTGCGCAAACGCACGCAGAAGATTTTCATGAACACCCAGATCGAAGGGTGCGAGCTCCAGCCATTTCTCCAGATGCCGGAACACATCGTCACCGCTCTCGCGCACCGCGAGGAGCTCGAGCAGCGCGACATGACGGCTGCGAAACTGGCGGCGCTGCGCCGTCAGCCATGTATTGAATCCGGCATTGCCGCCGATCTCAAATCCTTCGAGAAATTCTCCGCCGCACAAGTCCGACAACGCGCGCAGTTGTTGCAGTGGCATCGTCTCCATACCCTGCTGCGCCGCGCGAACGACCTGCGTTGCATCGACAAGGCAATCGGTGAGATCGAGCGCGACGGTGTCGCCTGACGTGTGCACCCGCCGCCGTTCGGGCACATCGACAACGCTTCTGAGCTTGCTGAGACACCAGCGCAACTCACCGCGCGGATCGTTCGGGAGATCCCACAACAGTTCGCACAACTGGCTTCGCGGCACTGCATGCGTCGCGAGCGCGAGATAGGCGAGCAGCGCGCGCATCTTGCGGGAGCCCGGCAATCTCACCGGCTCGCCGTTCCGCAAAACCGTCAGCGGGCCGAGCAGGCGAAGACGCAGCGGCGTTTCGTCGCGGAAGGCGCTGCCGGATTCCATGTGCTTTCCCACGCTGGCTACCACGCCGGTCTCCATGGGTGGCCACTACGTTCGGATCGACGGCAATGGCGCAATGGCGCCCGATTCAGTCCTGCCGCGCATTCGCGCCGCAGAGTTTCAGGAACGGAGACAGAAAATGCTTACGTCCGCCGAAACCATCAGCAATTCACGGGTCGATATTCCTCAAACCGAGCTTAAGGCGGTCAAGACCCGCCAGCAAGGCGCATGGTCGTCCGGAGACTATGCCATCGTCGGCACCACGCTCCAGATCGTGGGCGAAGAACTGTGCGAGACGCTGGATATCCGCGCCGGGCAGAAGGTGCTCGACGTCGCCGCCGGGAATGGAAACGTCTCTCTCGCAGCCGCGCGCCGCTGGTGTGACGTCACATCCACCGACTATGTTCCGGCGCTGCTTGAACGCGGCCGCGAACGCGCCGCGGCCGAACGGCTCAACCTCGCGTTCCGTGAAGCAGACGCCGAGGCACTGCCCTTTCCGGACGACAGCTTCGACGCCGTTGTCTCGACGTTCGGCGTGATGTTCACGCCCGATCAGAACAAAGCGGCCAGCGAGTTGATCCGCGTCTGCAGGCATGGCGGCAAGATCGGACTCGCGAACTGGACGCCCGATGGTTTCATCGGCCAG
>CAZQMD010000083.1:0-17851 GCA_964594185.1 uncultured Afipia sp.
CTCCTTGAGGGTCGTGAGCGCCGTGTCCACGTCGGCAAACGCCGACACCACGGTCTTGCGATAGGTCTGCAGCAACTCGTCCTGCCGCGCCTGCATCAGGTCGAAATTGGATTGAATCCGGCCCGCATCGAAGATCGGCTGGGTCAGCCCCGCCGCCATGTTGAAGAACGCGGACTGCGGCGTGACCAGCGCGGCCAGCGCGGCGCTTTGATAGCCGCCCGACGACGTCAGTTGAATGCTCGGAAAGAACTGTGCGCGCGCGCTGCCGACATTCGCTGTCGCCGACGCAAGCTGGTTTTCCTGACGGCGGATGTCAGGCCGCTGCGTCAGCAGGTCCGACGGAATGCCGGGCGTGACGCGCGGGATCGCGATGCTGCCGAGCGAACCGCCGGTAAGCCGCACCCGCTCCGGCGGACGCGCAACCAGAGTGGCAAGTATGTTGGCATTCTGCGCCAGCGCCTGCCGCAACGGCGGCACGGCGGCCTTCTGGTTCGCGAGCAGGCTTTCCTGCTGGGCGAGATCGAGTTCGGACCCGGTTCCGGCATCGACGCGCGCCTTGATCGCATCATAGATGCGCTGCGCGCTGGCGATGTTGCGCGTGGCGATGTTGATGCGCTCCTGCGACGCCACCACGTTGAAATAGGCGTTCGCAACGCTTGTCAGCGTGGTCAGCGCAACCACGTCGCGATCGAACCGGTTGGCGTTGGCGGTTTCTTCTGCAGCCAGCAGCGCGTCGCGGTTCTTGCCCCAGAAATCGATTTCGTAGCTCGCGCTCATCGACAGGACATGGTTGGTGACTTCGCCTCGGCCAATCGCACTGCCGGAGGTCACCACGCCGGTATTGCCCGACGAGCGCGAGCGCGAACCCGAGAATGTGCCCGTCACACTTGGAAACAGTGCAGCACCTGCGGTCTGCGCCTGCGCGTCCGCTTGCCGGATTCGAGCGACGGCAGCGGCGATGTCGAGATTGACCGTCTGCGCCTCTTCCATCAGGACCGTGAGTTCCTTCGAGCGGAAGCCGCGCCACCAGTCCAGCGTCGGCAGCGCGTTTTCGGCTGCGCCGCCCGCCGATTTGTAGGCGCCCGGAACGTCCAGCGCCGGGTCCGGCAGATCGGCGGTGAGAATGCAGCCGCCTGACATGGATGCCATGGCCAGCGCCGCGCAGAGCGCGAACGACGGCCGCGGAAACGCTCCACGTCTCGACTTGAAAGGCAGCTCAAACACCGGCGTAAACCATTCTCCGCAAGTCAGAATCTCATTGTAGCTGGCCGTTATCGCGGCGCACAGGGATGTTCCATTGCGGTCCCCAAGACAAGGGGCACCTGTGTCCTTGCGGTGTCACGCCGGGAATCGGAGTTACCCCCATAAAACGGGGTCTTTCTGCATCGGTCGAGCTTGCATCGCCACAAGCCTTACCAAGATTTCATGTGAGATTCGCTCAAGGGACGACGCAGCCTCCTGGAGCGGCGCAGCACAGGCGGCACAATGCGGTCTCTATCATCCCCGTTCAGTCCGATTCTGAACGCGCCGCACTGCAAACGGCCGGGTTCCCGGCTCTTGCGTCTTTGGCCAAAGGGCGCAAGAATTGTGGCATGACAAACAGCGAAAGATTTGATCGCAGGGCTTCATCACATTGATGGATTTGCGCGATGTCTGACGTGATCACCCTGACCCCCGACAGTGTCGAGGCGGTCTTGCCGGACGTGCCCAAACTGGCCCGGTTGGCCATCAAATTCGCCTCCAATCTCAGGCGCGGCACGCTCGACATGACGCTGCCCGATGGCCGTGTCGTGCGCTGCGGCGGGCTGTTACCCGGCCCTGCCGCGCAGATGACAGTCTACAGCTACAACTTCGCCTGGCGTCTGGCGCGCGCTGGCGACATCGGGATCGCCGAGGCCTATCTGCGCCGCGAATGGGACACGCCGGACCTGACGCAGTTCCTCTACGTCTTCTGCGTCAATCACGATCTGATTCAGAGCATGCTCGGCGACAAGCCGATCGCGCGGTTCGTGCAGTCTGTCCGGCATTGGTTCAACCGCAACACCAAGACACAGGCACGGCGCAACATCTACGCGCACTACGACATCGGCAACTCGTTCTACTCGGCGTGGCTCGATCCGAGCATGACCTATTCATCCGCGCTGTTCGAGGACCACACGCCCGATCTCACCGCCGCCCAGAACAACAAGTACCGGCGGCTGGCAGAAGCGATCAACCTGCAGCCGGGACAGAAGGTGCTGGAGATCGGCTGCGGCTGGGGCGGCTTTGCGGAATACGCCGCGAAGAACTACGGAGCAAAGGTCGTCGGCTTGACGATCAGCGGCGAGCAGCGCGACTTCGCGCGGAAGCGGATGCAGGCAGCCGGACTGAATGATCAGGTCGAGATCCGATTTCAGGACTATCGCGACGAGCGCGGACAGTATGACCGCATCGCGTCCATCGAAATGATCGAGGCTGTCGGCGAACAGTTCTGGCCGCAATACTTCACGCAGTTGCGCGACCGGCTCGTGCCCGGCGGCTATGCGGGCATTCAGGCGATCACCATTCAGGACAGGTTCTTCAACGCCTACCGGCGCGAAGTCGATTTCATCCAGCGCTACGTGTTCCCCGGCGGCATGCTGCCCTCGCCGCAGGTGCTGAAATCGCTTGGCGAAAAGTTCGGTGTACCTGTGATCCGCGAGCGCATTTTTGGAGAAGATTATGCCAAGACGCTCGCGACCTGGAGAGACAATTTCCGCGCGGCATGGCCGAACCTGAGGCCGCTCGGATTTGACGAGCGCTTCCGGCGGCTGTGGGAATATTACCTCGCCTATTGCGAGGCCGGTTTCCTGTCCGGCAATATCGACGTTCGTCAGGTGGTGTTCGCCAAATCGGGTTAACCCGCCCTTTCAACATCTTCAAAAACCAAGCAGATCACGCCTGCGCGCCCCGCCCTTGCCGGGATGGCGAGCGGCCTCTAGGTTGACGGTCCAATCCGCCACGTTTCCCACTGTCTCCTGCCAAGCTTGGTCCTAATGCCCATTCGCAATGACGTCATCGAAGCCATCGGCAACACCCCGCTCATCAAGCTGAAGCGCGCATCTGAGGAGACCGGATGCACCATTCTCGGCAAGGCCGAGTTCATGAATCCGGGCCAGTCGGTGAAGGATCGCGCCGGCAAGCAGATGATCCTCGAAGCCGAGAAGCGCGGCGACCTCAAGCCCGGCGGTCTGGTTGTCGAGAGCACAGCGGGCAATACCGGCATCGGCCTTGCGCTGGTCGCCGCTGCGCGCGGCTATCGCACCATCATCGTGATCCCGGAAACGCAGAGCCAGGAAAAGAAGGACGTGCTGCGGCTGCTCGGCGCTGAACTGGTCGAAGTGCCTGCACTTCCGTTCAGCAATCCGAACAACTATCAGCATGTCGGCCGCCGTCTTGCGGACGAACTGCGCAAGACCGAGAAGAACGGCGTGCTCTTCGCCGACCAGTGGAACAATCTGGACAACCGCAAGGCGCATTACGTCTCGACAGGCCCGGAAATCTGGGAGCAGACCGGCGGCAAGGTGGACGGCTTCATCTGCTCCGTCGGCAGCGGCGGCACGCTGGCCGGAACGTCGATCTATCTGCGTGAGCAGAGCAAGAGCATCAAGATCGGCGTGGCCGATCCGCGCGGCGCGGCGATGTACAATTTCTTCGACCACGGCGAGATGAAATCGACCGAAGGCGGCTCAGTGACCGAGGGCATCGGGCTCGGCCGCCTCACCCCGATCATCGACGGCATCCATGTCGATAAGGCCTATCTGATCGAGGATTCAGAGGCCGTGCCGATCGTGTTCGACCTGCTCGAACATGAAGGCATCTGCGTCGGCGGCTCCTCGGGCGTGAACATCGCGGGCGCCATTCGTCTGGCGAAGGATCTCGGCCCCGGCCACACCATCGTGACCATCCTGTGCGACTACGGCACGCGCTATCAGTCGAAGCTGTTCAACCCGGAATTTCTCCGCTCGAAGAATCTGCCGGTTCCCGCATGGCTGGAGCGCAAGAGCACGATCAAGCCGCCGTTTGAGTGAGTGGCTTTACACGCGGCGCGAAGCAACACATACGATGTCGTCCCCGCGAAGGCGGGGACCCATAACCATCAGCCTCTCAGTAAAGGGGACTGTTTCAACATCAGTCGAAACAAGCGTTACAGGGGTGATGGGTCCCCGCCTTCGCGGGGACGACCGATGTATAAATTCTGTGCGGTAGCAGCCTCACCGCAGAATCTGACTGAGAAACAGCTTCGTCCGCGCGTGCTGCGGATTTGAGAAGAAGCGATCTGGCGTGTTCGCTTCCACGATCTGCCCCGCGTCCATGAACACCACGCGGTCGGCGACCTCCTTGGCGAATCCCATCTCATGGGTGACCACCAGCATGGTCATGCCCTCCTTCGCGAGGTCAACCATCGTGTCCAGCACTTCCTTGACCATCTCCGGATCGAGCGCCGAGGTCGGCTCGTCGAACAGCATGACCTTCGGATTCATCGTCAGCGCGCGGGCAATCGCGACGCGCTGCTGCTGGCCGCCTGAAATCTGGCCGGGATACTTGTTGGCCTTGTCGGGAATCCGCACGCGCTCGAGAAATTTCATCGCCGCGGCTTCGGCGTCCTTCTTCGGGATGTTGCGCACCCAGATCGGTGCCAGCGTGCAGTTCTCCAGCACAGTCAGATGTGGAAACAGGTTGAAGCTCTGGAACACCATGCCGACTTCACGGCGCACGTCATCGACACGGCGCAGGTTCGGCCCAAGCTCGATGCCATCGACAACGATGCGGCCTTCCTGAAATTCCTCCAGCGCATTGACGCAGCGGATCAGCGTCGACTTGCCCGAGCCGGACGGTCCGCAGATCACGATGCGCTCGCCGCGCCCGACAGTCAGGTCGATGTCGCGCAGCACGTGGAAATCGCCGAACCACTTGTTGAGGCCCGAGATGCTGACAATGGGATCTGCAGTCATGGTTTCATCTCAGACATTCTTGTGGGCATTCAGCCGCCGTTCCACGAACAGCGAATAGCGCGACATTCCAAAACAGAACACGAAGTAGATCATGCCGGTGAAAGCAAAGCCGGTGAACAGCGTGGTCGGCGTCGCCCAGTTCGGATCGGCGAACGACGCGCGGAGCTGCCCGAGCAGATCGAAGATCGCCACGATCAGCACCAGCGTGGTGTCCTTGAACAAAGCGATGAAGCTGTTCACGAGCGCTGGAATGACGTTGCGCAGCGCCTGGGGCATCACGATCAGGCCGGTGGTCTTCCAGTACGACAGGCCGAGCGCGTTGGCGGCTTCCGCCTGCCCGCGTGGGACGGCCTGCAAGCCGCCGCGAATGACCTCGGCGTTGTAAGCGCCCGCAAAGAGAGCGATGCCGATCAGCACACGCACCAGACCATCCACCGTGAAGTTGCCGGGCAGGAACAGCGGCAGCATGTAGGTTGCAAAAAACAGAACCGTAATCAGCGGCACGCCGCGCCAGAATTCGATGAACGCAATCGAGAACACGCGGATCAGCGGAATGGTCGAGCGCCGACCGAGTGCGAGGATCATCCCGACCGGCATGGAGGCGACAATGCCGGTGACCGAGACCACCAGCGTCACAAGCAGGCCGCCCCATGAGCGCGTATCGACTATCGGCAGGCCGCCGCCGTCGAGGCCCATCACCGCGATCGCGACAGCGATGCCGACAAACACCGCGATGCTGGTGAACAGCGCGCGCCAGCCGTTGCGGAAACCGCCCGTGGCAAAGAAAGCGATCAGAGAAACGATGATAGCTGTGAGGACCACATCGGCCCAGAGCGTCGCGCGGAATGTCTCGGTGTAGTCGCGCAGCCACTCCGCAGGAAAGACCAGCCAGCCGAGCGCAAAGCCCAGCCACGCCAGCCCCTCACCGATCCATGCCACGGGCTGGCTCAGCCAGCCCCGGCTCATGGTGGCGCCGGCTTGCGACAGCTGGAGGCCCGCATCCACAAGGCTTGATGCGAAGCCCGATCCAAGATCGGCGGTCCAGTGCACAGCAAAGCCTTTCAGCCCACCGCCGCGTAGCAGGAAGAAACCGATCACCGGATAGGCAAAAAAGAACAGGCCGGAATTCAGCGTCTTTGCGGGCGCACGCGGGATCAGCAGCGGCAACAGCAAAAGCGCGCCGAGCGCAAAGGTCAGATTGACCCGCCAGCGCTGATCTTCCGGGTAGAAGCCATAAATGAACTGATCGAACTTCGCCTGCACGAACGGCCAGCATGCGCCGACCACGTGCCCGACATTGGCCTCGAGACACGCATTGCGGTCGCTGCCCTGCCACACCGCATCGACAAACATGAATTTGATGACGGGCACCAGGATCAGCCACAGCAGCGCCGCGCCGATCAGGGTGATCATGATGTTGAGCGGCGAATTGAACAGCCGCTCGCGCGCGAAGCCGATGACGCCCGTGGTCCGGACCGGCGGACGGCGTGGATCAACGATGTCCTGGCGGACGAATGCGGTCTGATCCGTCATGCCGCAAGGCTCCGGTTCAGACGCCAGCCGTAGAAGCTCATGATCGCGCTCGTCACCAGCGAGATCACGAGGTACACGCCCATGGTCAGCGCGATGATTTCCACCGCCTGCCCGGTCTGGCTCAGCGCCGTTCCGGCAAAGACCGAGAACAGGTCCGGATAACCGATCGCGACCGCGAGCGAAGAGTTCTTGGTGAGATTGAGATACTGGTTGGTCAGCGGCGGCAGGATCACGCGCATCGCCTGCGGAATGATGATCAGCCGCAGCGTCTCGCCGCGCGTGAGGCCAAGCGACGCGCCTGCTTCCATCTGGCCTTTCGGCACCGACTGCAATCCCGCACGGACGATTTCAGCGATGAAGGCGGCCGTGTAGGTCGAGAGCGCAATGGTGAGCGCAGCGAATTCCGGCAGCACCTTCGCGCCGCCTGCGAAGTTGAAGCCCTTGAGCTGCGGCATGTCGAGCGTGAACGGCTTGCCGAAGACCAGGATCGCCAGCGCCGGCAGGCCGATCAGCATGGCCAGCACGAACGGCCAGATCGTCAGCTTCTCGCCGGCTGCGAACAACTGCCTGCGCGCATAGGCCCGCATGGCCAGTGAAGCGACGATGCCGATGACAATAGCCACGGCAAACACACTGAACGACGGCTGCGGCACCAGATCGGGAACGATCAGCCCGCGATTGCTGAGAAACACCGCGCCGAACAGCGAGATGCTCTGGCGCGGGCTCGGCAGCGTCGCCAGCACGGCGAGATACCAGAACAGGATCTGGAACAGCAGCGGCAGATTGCGGATCAGTTCGACATAGCCGCCGGAGATGCGCGCCACCAGCCAGTTCGGCGACAGACGTCCCAATGCGACCAGCACGCCGATGACGGTCGCGATCACGATGCCGACGATGGACACCAGCAGCGTGTTCAGCAGCCCGACCAGAAATACGCGCGCGTAAGTGTCGGTTTCCGAATACGGGATCAGCGCCTGACTGACGGCGAAGCCAGAGGTGTTGGACAGAAACCCGAAGCCGGAGGCAATGCGCTGCGCCTGCAGATTGGTCCGCGCATTCTCGACAATCTCGTAGCCGATCCAGACCACGACCGCGACGAACACGATCTGCACGATCACACCGCCCCAACCGGCCTGTCCACCGAGCGCGCGGCGGAGCCGTGCGGCCAGTTGGAGCGGAGGCTTGCGGGGTTCGTCTGCCATTGCCGGGGCCGGCAACGCGATCAGCGGATCGGCGGCGTGTATTGCAGATCGCCCTGTTTCCAGAGCTTCTTCGGCCGGCGGGCGTTGCCGAGCTTGGAACCCGCGCCGACGTTACGGTCGAAGGATTCGCCGTAGTTGCCGGTCGCCTTGATGATCCGGGTCACCCAGTCCTTGGTCAGGCCAAGCTGTTCGCCGAGATTGCCGTCGGTGCCGAAGATGCGCTTGAGTTCGGGCTTGGGAGACTTCGCCATTTCATCGACGTTCTTTTGCGTGACGGCGTATTCCTCGGCATTGATCATCGCGAACAGCGTCCACTTCACAATGTCGAACCACTGATCGTCACCATGGCGCACAACCGGACCGAGCGGCTCCTTGGAGATCACTTCCGGCAGGACCGCATGATCGTTTGGTGCCGCGAGCTTGAGGCGCTCGGCGTAAAGCTGCGACACGTCGGAGGTGAACACGTCACAGCGCCCGGACTCGTAAGCCTTGACCGTTTCGTCCGCAGTGCCGAACGCGATCAGCTCGTACTTCATGTTGTTGCCTTTGAAGTAGTCCGAGACGTTCTGCTCGTTGGTGGTGCCGGTCTGCACACAGATCGACGCGCTGTTCAGCTCAAGCGCCGAATTCACCTTGAGCGACTTGCGGATCATGAAGCCCTGACCGTCGTAATAGGAAATGCCGGTGTAGTTCAGGCCGAGCGATGTATCGCGCGACAGCGTCCATGTTGAGTTGCGCGACAGCACGTCGATCTCGCCGGACTGCAGCGCCGTGAAGCGATCCTTCGCCGACAATGGCACGAACTTTACTTTGGTGGGGTCGTTGAAGATCGCTGCCGCAAGGGCGCGGCAGACGTCCACGTCGAGGCCCATCCAGTTGCCCTTGTCGTCGGGGGCCGAGAAACCCGGCAGACCCTGGCTGACGCCGCAGGACAGACTGCCCCGGTCCTTGATGCCCTGCAGTGTCCCCCGGTCCTTGGGCTTGTCCTGCGACTGGCCGAAAGCAGGCGCGACCGCAAATGCCGCGAGAGTCGAAATAAGAGCGAACGAGACCCGTTTCATAGAAAGACCTTTCCCGACAGTCCGGCACCGGCGACGGACAACGTCGCACCCTGCCAAACGATCCTGCTGATTCCCGAGAAACCCAGCTAAATATCTGGTCTGCATAACAGAACGCCGCGCGCGACGGGTCAAGGGGTTGACGTCTGCCATCGCGGTCAGCTTACTGAGCATACCATTCACGAGCCGCGCTTCGATCATTTCGAGCCTCGCTGCGGCAAGATGTCTTCCAAAGTGACCATCACATGCCCCGAAATGACAATCGGCCTTCCGCGCCACTCGATCCGCAGACCGAACTTGTGACCTCCGGCCGCGATACGGTTGCGCAAAAGGGTTTCATCAATCCGCCTATCGTGCGCGGCTCGACGGTGCTTTATCCGACCGCCGAGGACCTGCATGCGCATCGCGGCGAGTTTCAGTATGGCCGTCACGGCACGCCGACGACGAAGGCGCTCCAGCAGGCCCTGATGGCGCTGGAAGGACCGAACTGCGCCGGTGTCGGGCTTGCGCCGTCCGGTGTCGCTGCGATTTCCACAGCGCTGCTGGCGATTCTCAAGGCTGGCGATCACCTCCTTGTCATCGACAGCGTGTATCGTCCGACGCGGAATTTGTGCGACTCGCTGCTCAAGCGTTACGGCATCGAGACCACCTATTTCGATCCGCTGATCGGCGCGGGAATCGAAAAACTGTTCAAGCCGAATACGCGCGCCGTGCTGGTCGAAGCGCCGGGATCGCAATCGTTCGAGATGCCGGACATTCCGGCCATCGCTGCGGTGGCTCATGCCAAAGGCGCGATTGTGCTCGACGACAACACCTGGGCAACGCCCTTCTTCCACCGTTCGCTCGATCAGGGCGTCGACATCAGCATCCAGGCCGGAACGAAATATATCGGCGGTCATTCCGACATCATGTTCGGCACCATCTCCGCGAATGCAAAGACGTGGCCGCTGATCACTGAGGCGATCCGCTTGCTCGGCGTGTGCGCCGGGCCTGACGATGTGTTTCTTGCGCTGCGCGGCCTGCGCACGCTGGCGGTGCGCCTCGTGCACCATCAGCAAGCCGGTCTTGAGATGGCGCGCTGGTTCGCGGCGCGTCCCGAAGTGCTGCGCGTGATTCATCCGGCGCTGGAGACCGATCCGGGTCATGCGATCTGGAAGCGTGACTTCACCGGCGCGACGGGGCTGTTCAGCATCGTGCTGAAGCCTGTGCCGAAAAAAGCCGTCGATGCGTTTCTCGACACCGTGACGCTGTTCGGAATGGGCTATTCGTGGGGCGGTTTTGAAAGCCTCGTCATCCCGTTCGACTGCGCGTCGTACCGGACCGCGACCACATGGAATCCCGGCGGCCCGACGCTCCGCTTCCACATTGGTCTGGAAAATCTGGATGACCTGAAAGCGGATCTTGCGCGTGGATTCGAGGCGCTGAAGGCGGCGGCATAAGCTCTCTCTACTGTCATGGCCGGGCTTGTCCCGGCCATCCACGCCTTTCTTAATTCAGTTTCCCGAAGACGTGGATGCCCGGGACAAGCCCGGGCATGACGAAGAACTCTGGCAATAGCTGTCCAGCAGGACGGCACCTCAGGGTGACGGCAGACCTCAGTTCTTCTCGACCTTCGAGCCTTTGCCGCGGTTCTTCACGATCAGCATGATGTTGCGGACGTAGATCAGCGTCGCCAGCCCCTGCCCCAGAATGATCACCGGCTCGCGCTTGGCGATGCCGTAGATCAGGGTCATGAAGCCGCCGCCCATCGAGAAGAACCAGAACGCCATCGGCACCACGCTCTGGCCCGCACGCTCGCTGGAGATCCACTGCACGAGAAAGCGCGCTGTGAACAGCAATTGCGCGATGAGGCCGAACGCAAGCCAAAAATCGAACTTCGCGACGAACACATCGTAGAGATAGTCGCCAAGCTGTTGACCGACGTGAATCAGCATCACGTCACCTCCGTTGCAACCGGCGTGGATTTCTTGCGGCGGATCAGCCACCACACGCCCGCAAGATCCATGATCCCGATCCACAGCCGGTCGAAGAAACCGTAATTCGAAACGCCGGAATGGCGTGGACGGTCGATCACATCGACATAGGCGATGTCATAACCCTCGCGCCGCACCAGCGCCGGCAGGAAGCGATGCAGACCATCGAAATATGGCAGAGCAAGGAAGACATCGCGGCGGAATGCTTTTAATCCGCAGCCTGTGTCGCGCGTGCCGTCATGCAGGATCGCATTGCGCACGCCGTTGGCGGCACGCGACTGAAACCGCTTGAAGCCGGTGTCCTTGCGCCCGACGCGCTGACCGGCGGCAAGACCGACCTTGTCGCCGCCCTTCTCGATCGCCTCGATCAGGTTCACGAGAAATGCCGGATTGTTCTGTCCATCGCCGTCGAGGGTCGCGACAATCCTGCCGCGCGCGGCGCGCACGCCGGTACGCACCGCCGCGGACTGCCCGCTGGAAGCTGCGTGGCGGATCTGGCGCACATTGTTCCGCGCCTTCATTTCCGCAGCTAGCCGCTCGCCGGTCGCGTCGGTGGAGCCGTCGTTGACGTAGACGATCTCATAGGGCCAGCGGCCGTCGAGTGCCGCCGCGATTTCGGCGATCAGCGGTGCGACGTTGTCCTGCTCATTGCGAACGGGAACCACGATCGATACGTCGGGGGCCGGCATGCCGGATTGTGCTGATTGGTCGCTCATATATGCCGATTGGGGTCCAAAACGCCCGCAAAAGCAGTCGAACCCTGCCGGGGCGACCGCTTCTTATGGTGCCAAGGCCTCGCGGGCAACCCTTTTCAGGGAGGTCCAGGACGGCCCCGAGAGGGGCTCGATGGCGCCGTCCCGGCCGATAGTGAACCCGAGGCGACGGGACGCAAACCAGTAGCGCACGAACATTGCGCCGATAACCCCGGTCAGGGCGCCGCCGACCACGTCGCTTGGGTGATGCGCAAGCAGGATCACACGGCTGATGCAGATCAGCACCGCATAGACCAGCATGACGAGCGTCGCCTTGCGCCAGACAGCAGACACAGCAAAGGCGAGCGCGAAAGCCGTGGTCGCGTGACCGGACGGGAGGCTCTCGAAGGCCGGATTGCCTGCGAAGTGCTGGAAGTTGAAGGCATTGGCTTCGCCGCCGACAAACGGCCTGCTCCGCCCGATGATGTATTTGAGAATTTCACTGCTCATCACGGCAATGGCGACCGACAGGAAAATGTACTGAACGCGGACACCGAACGCGATCCACACCTGCCGCGACAGTCCTGTCAGTCGCGGCATCATGAGCAGGATAAGCAGCAGCAAGCCTCCCAGCACCCACAAGACGTAAGTCGATTTTCCAAGGTCGGTGAAAATCCGCAGCGGCCAGAGGTTCGCCGTTCCACGCGCCGGCATCAGCTTGATGGCCGCGACGTCCACGGCAAACATCAGAAGCCCGATGGCAAGCGCGGTCAGGACCGACAGTCCCAGCCATCGCCGGGCGAGTGCGCGGCGGGCTTCGGCCCGGCGCGAATGCGACGGTGAGCGCACAAGGCGCGACAGCGATTGCCATGCAACGGAACCGAGTTGCGCCACGTAGCCGGACGAATGACCGCCGCTGATGCCGGCTGCCATCCTATTCGGTTCCTTCGGAGCGGAAGATCGCGACCGAAATCGAGCGGCCGGTCGAAATGTTGTAGCCGTCGATGCGCGACGCCACGTTGTAACGCAGGCCGATGGTTTCGGCGCGCTGCGCGAAGGCGCGCTCTTCGCGCCATTCCACCAGCGCGAAGCGGCAGCTTCCCTGCAGCAGGAAGTCGGCGGCGCCCGAACCGTTGGTCAGCATGGTCGAGGTGCCAACCATGAACACAAGGCTCGGTTCATGGAAGCCCGCCGCGGCCGCAGCCGGACCGACGCATTCGACATTGCGCAACGCGCGCGCGATCTGCACGCTCGGAAACAGCGGAGTGAGCGACGGCAGCACGACGCCGTAGATGCAGACCGCGAGAAACCATGACGCACCGATGGCGTTGAGCAGCGAGCGCTCGGCGCGATAGTCATCGTACATCCACCATGCGAACAGACCGAAGATCAGGGCGCCAGCGGCGAACGGCCATGCCAGAAACTCCGGCTGCCGCAGCAACGTGATCGCGCCGACAATCGACGCGACGCTGACGATCAGCGGCAGCACGAACCACCACGATGTTCCGCGCACGACCCATGCGGTCTGCGACAGCACCTTGCGCTCGAGCGCGCCGATAATCAGGATGCCGATCGCCGGATAGAGCGGCAGCACATAGTGCGGCAGCTTGGTCATGACGAGTTCGAAAATGATCCACGCCGGCAGCAGCCATGCGAGCAGGAATTGCGCGCCGGGCTCGCGGCGCGCGCGCCAGACCGCAGGCACGGCCAGTCCTGCCAGCGTCGCGCCGGGCCAGAACGTCACCCAGAACAGCAGGAAGTAAAGTCCGGGCGGTGCGCCGTGCGATTCCTGCGGACTGGCGACCTTGCTGAGCATGTCGCGCCCAAGTGAATCCGAGAAGAAGGTGTCGCCTGCTTTCAGGAAGATCAGGATGAACCAGGGCAGCACCAGCACCAGCGTCCAGATCAGGCCCCAAACAGGACGCAGCCGCCACAGCCACGCCGCCGAGCGATCGAGGATCGCCAGCGTCACGACGGTGAGCGCGACAAACATGAGGATCAGCGGTCCCTTGAGCAGGATGCCGCCGGCGATCGCCGTCCAGAAGATGAACGTGAGCTTCCACGATGGATTTGGATTGTCGTCGCCGCGCTGCCACGACAGATAAGCGCGTGCCATCGCGCCCATCACCGCAGTTGTCGTCAACAGCAGCATGGCGTCGGTCTTGGCCAGACGCGCTTCGACTCCAAGCAGGATCGAACTGCACATGATCAGACCGGCGAGCAACGCGCCGCGACGGGTCACGAACGCCAGCGCCGTCCAGTATGTGAGAAGCACCGCGCCGATGGCGCCGATCAGCGATGGGACGCGATAGAGCCAGATACGGACCTGCGCGCGCGGCAGGCCGAGCTTCGACGCCGTCTCCACGATGACGGCCTGCGCCCAATAGATGCCGACCGGCTTCTTGTAGCGCACCTCTTCCTGGAAACGGATATCGACGAAATCGCCGCTCTCGACCATCTGCTTGGTGGCCTGCGCGAAGCGCGCCTCGTCGCGGTCGACCGGCGGAATGTTGAAGAAACCGGGCAGGAAAAACAGCAAGCCGACCACGATCAGCAACAGGACCGCGCGGGTGTGGCTGCCGACTGCGAAATCGATGACGCGCACGAGTCCGCTGCCGGGATTCTTCTGTTCCACGGGCTCGCGCGGCGCGCCAAATCGGGGTCTCGGGTAGGTCTCAGCCATCGGTTCCGCATACGCGGAAACCACCCGCCGGACAACAGCTTGGACCGGTTCTACTGAATTCTCACGACGACTGTGTCCGCCGCGCCAGTCGCGTCCATCACGGTCAGCCGGGCGAAGCCCGGACCCGGCGGATCGACCAGTTTCTGGCGCCGGCTATCGATGCCGCCGACAGCGACGCCGTTAACCATCATGGTCAGGGGCAGCACCCCGCCTGCCACCTTCACCGGCATGGGGGAAATGTTCGCCTGACCATCCCCGTAAGCATCGATCCGCGAGCCGTTGAGCGGAAACTGGATGCGCAGCGTCTGTTCGCTGCCGGTCCGGACAAAGTCGCCTGACGGACGGAAGCGGCGCAGCGGCAGCGGTAATTTGGCGTTGTTCGCCATCAGCGTTCCCTTTGGCGCCTTGGCGAGGCCCTGCGGCAACTTGCCGGTGCGCGCGAAGGCGTCGAACAGGATCGGAGCAGCGGCTGTCCGGCCGGTCAGGCCCGAAACCGGCGCGCCGTCCGGGCGGCCGACCCAGACACCGATGGTCATCCGGCCGTCGAACCCGACCGACCAGGCGTCGCGATAGCCGTAGCTGGTACCCGTTTTAAACGCGAGCCGGTTGCGCGGCGCGTTGTCCGGCGGCGGCGTTCCCATCAGGACGTTGCCGGTCAGCCATGCGGCTGATGGATCGAGCAATCGCCGGGTGTCCGGCTCCTCCCTGTCGTCCGGGCGGACGATTTCCCGCAAGGCGACGGTATCGCCGGACCGGGCCAGGCCGGCATAGAGCCGGACCAGATCGCTGAGCGTGATCCCGACGCCGCCAAGGCCCATGGCGAGACCCGGCGTTTCGTCCTTGGGCAGGATCAGGTTCGCGCCCGCCTGCTTGATCCGCGCCGTAAGCCGGTTCGAGCCAATGCGGTCGAGCAATGCGATGGCCGGTACGTTCAGGGACATCTGCAGCGCCTTGCGCACAGTCACGGTGCCCTGAAAGGTCATGTCGAAGTTTTCCGGCGCATAAGAGCCGTAACGGATCGGCCGGTCCTCGATAAGGCTTTCGGGATGAACGAAACCATCCTCGAACGCGAGGCCGTAGATGAAGGGCTTGAGCGTTGAGCCGGGCGAGCGCACCGCGCGGGTCATGTCCACCTGCCCTGCACGTTTGATGTCGAAGTAATCCGATGAGCCGACATGCGCGATCACATCGCCGGTCTTGTTGTCGACGGCGAGAATGCCGATCGAGACATCCGGCCCCTGCGCGATGGCACGATCCCGCGCCAGTTGCTCCAGCGCCGCCTGAATGGTCGAGTCCAGCGTGAGCTGGATAATCGGCGTGTCCTTCATGACCGCAAGCGTCTGGTCGGTCGAATGCGGTGCGAGCAACGGCATCGGCTTGCGCAGGCGCGGCACGCTTTCGCGCTTCGCCTGAACCGCGTCGTCGGCGGAAACGCGTCCGTCCGCGACCATCAGCGACAGGATGCGATCACGCGCGGCACGCGCGACATCGGGATGACGATCAAGCCGCCGCCTTTCCGGCGACTGCGGCAGCGCTACCAGCAGCGCGGACTCCGCAAGCGACAGCCGCTTCGGCTCCTTGCCGAAGTAAGCGAACGACGCCGCGCGCACGCCTTCGAGGTTGCCGCCGGATGGCGCGGGCGTCAGATAGAGATCGAGGATTTCGTCCTTGCTGAGTTTGCGCTCAAGCTGAACGGCCCGCACCATCTGGCGCAGCTTGGCCGAGACCGAGCGCTCCTGCCGGGGCTCCATCAGCCGCGCCACCTGCATGGTGATGGTCGAGCCGCCGGAGACGATATGCCCGCGCGTCACGAGCTGAAATGCAGCGCGCCCTATCGCCAGCGGATCGACACCGATATGCGAGCGGAAGCGGCGATCTTCGTAGTTCAGCAGCAGATTGAGATAGCCGGGATCGACGTCTTTCGCGTGCGCAGGCAACCGCCAGCGCCCGTCCGCCATGGCGAAGGCACGCAACAGCTTGCCGTTGCGGTCGAGGATGGTGGTTGAGACCTTCTCCGCATCGGTAAACGGCAACGGCGGGAGCGAGGCGATCCAGAGGGCGCACGCTGCCACCGCGACGACGCAAACAACTGCAGCCGAAGCCGCCAAAGTCCGAGTAACTCGCCAACCTCTCGACCTGTCATGGCCGGGCTTGTCCCGGCCATCCACGTCTTGTTGAACGTCCGCAAAGGAAGTCGTGTATCCCCGGGACAAGCCCGGGGATGACGATGGAGAGTTTCGAGTTTTGAACTCTTCGCTCATTTCGCTTTCGTCACCTCGACAGTGCCCGTACCCGTGCGGCCGTAGCGCGAGGGATTGTACATGTCCTCCACATACGCCTGCGGCAGCACGTATTTGCCGGGCGAGACCACGCGCACGATGTAAGCGACCGTGAACACGGCTTCGTCCTTGGCTTCGCGTTCGATGGCCGCGCTGAAGCGGTCATCGCGGAACTCGGTGTTCTCCGGCTCCTCGCCATCCTCGATCCAGTCGAGCGTTCCGCTGTCGCCGGACGACACCAGCTTCGGGTTGTCGATCTCGAGGCCCGCCGGCAGATAATCGACCACCATGATGCGGCCGAACTCCGGCTTGGCTTCGGTGACCTTGAGCACGACGGCGAAGCGGTCATTCTGCTTGGCCTTCGACACATCGGCAGGCTTGCCATCGAGCGTGAAGAAGTTCCGCTCGATCTTGAAGCCGTTCGAGGCCGCAGGCTCCGGCGTGACCGGCGCGCCAGTCACCGAGACGACCGCCTGCACCGGCGCATCGCCGGTGTTGGTGATGGTCATCGGCTTTGCCGTGATGTCGGAGCTGCGATAGTTGCGGTAGACCGCGTTCTTCGCCGCTTCACCATTGACGGTGATGGCAAGGCTGTTTGCTTCCTTCGCCAGCGCCCGCGACGCCAGAACCAGCCACGCATTCTCCTGCGTCGAGGTGTAGGGCGTGAGACCGCGCGCGGCCTCGACACGCTCGACCGCGAGGCTGATCGTCGCCTTCGGTGCGTTGCCTTCGCTGGACAGCGAGACCAGAGCCGCTGCATCGCGCAGCGACGAGCCATAGTCCATGCGGCCGAATTCGAGTGCAGGCTTCGGCGCAAGGCTGTTGACCGCCGCTGCATATACGCGCTCGGCACGCGCCCGGTCACCGACCAGCGCCAGCGCCGCGGCGAGTTGTGCCTTGGCCATGGGGGTTGCGATGTTGTTCAGCTTGGTGTCGGCGAGATAACGCAGGTCGCCGATCGGGGCGGTGCCGTTCTTCGCCAGCACATAGAGGCCGTAGGCAAGATCGCGGCCGCCGTCCTTCTCCGGCTCCTCGGCATTGACGACCGAGTTGCGGATGCGATCCAGCGCCGTCTTGAACAATACGTCCGGAACCGAAAAGCCTTTCTCGCGGGCGCGTGTCAGGAAGTCGGTCACGTAAGCATCGAGCCACGCATCGTCACCGCCTGCCGACCACAAGCCGAACGAACCGTTCGAGCCCTGCCGTGCGAGAAGCCGATCGATAGCGTCCTTGATGCGCTGATCGACGGCATTATCCAGCGCCAGATGGTTCTCCGCCGCGAGGTCGTTGACGTAGAGCAGCGGCATGGCGCGGCTGGTGATCTGCTCGGAGCAACCGAACGGATAACGGTCGAGCGCTTTCAGGATCGTCGCCGCATCCAGCGCGGTGGACAGGCCGACCGACAGTTGAACACCGCCGGTGCCCTGCACGAGATCGCTGAACATGTCGGAGGTCAGC
>CAZQMD010000084.1:0-17803 GCA_964594185.1 uncultured Afipia sp.
GTGCTTCTGAGACGCGATGTACTTCTCGGCGCATTGGCCGAACGTGAGAGCCTTCGACGCTTTCACCTGTTCCTGTTTCTTTTCGACGCGCTGGTCGACCGGGTCCTTGCCCTTGCGAACTTTCTTCCGCAGCCTCTCAGCTTCGATGCGCGCATCCGCGAGCGAGACCTCAGGGTATGAGCCTAAGCCGGTATAGCGAGCGACGCTGGTAGTGGGTGAGACGTACTTGAAGACCCAGCTTTTGGTCGCCCGCTGCTTGGCACCTGAGCCTGACACGGCGACGCGGATATACAGGCCGTCGCCGTCAGCGTACCGGCGAGCCTTCGCAGGCAACGCATCTATCTCGCGAACAGTGAGCAATTTCGAGCGCGGCACGCGCCTTCCTCCGATGCGAAATCCTGTACCACTTCCTGTACCACTTTGAGCGCTGGCTTGGTCTGGACGAGGCTGGACTACGCTGGAAGGGAAATGCGCACAAAGTCAACGGTGTAACGGACTATTTTGGACTAAGGTAAACGTGGCTGGACGGGCACATAACGGCCACCCCTTCCGCCAGGCACCATTGATTTCATTTGATATTTCCTAGTTTCCGTTGGCTTTCCCATTTGGTTGCCCATATGGCGCGAGCGGCACCACGCCCGCGCCATATCTTCTCTTCGGCTAGGCTGCCGTTATTAGTGATGGCACCGTGAATGATTCAGTCGCCGGCGGGAAGCCTCCCGCCGCAAGTGCAGCCTCAATCAGGCTCCGCAGAAGTTTCTCATCCCAATCCAAAAGGTCGAATGCTCGATGCCAGAGTCGCTGTTGGCTAAACGCCGACGCGCGCGCCTTGACGGCAATCCCGATGACGCTTTCTGCGGGGCAGATAAGGATCGTTTGAATGAGATCATCTGTCTCGTTTAAGAGATCTTCAATGCGCCCCTCGATTGAATCGTCACCTAATGCCTCCCAAATGGCGTCTGATCGACCGGAAGCTTCGAAACGAGCGTTATTGGGTCGCCGGCGGGACTCCAACAACAGCATTTCAGCATAGAATGGCTCAAGCTGACGCCCAAGTTTGATGAGGCGACTGTCCATTTGATCAGCGTTTAATTGCGATACGGAGGTCACCAGCGCTGCGCCGGACATAAATGCGATATTGGTCATGATTTTTCTCCGAGACACTTGGAAAAGCGCCTGAGCGTCCTGCGCAGGCCGATCATCAACGGCGGAGAGGGGGCTTTGGTTTGACATGGGACTGCTTTCCTCGTCGGCTTATCAAGGCCGTTGCCGGTGACAGACCGGCAGCCGGGAGTTGATAACCTGCGAAGAACAGGCCGGTGCGCTTTTAAGGCAAGCCTCTGGACATGGCGCACCGCTCCCGGCCATATTGGCCAGGTCGGCGCACCCGCCAAGGTGCGACCAGTGCAGTTAGCCCCGCCAAAGGCTTCTCTGCGTCAGCAACCGCCGCCAAGCGCGTTGCTCTATCTTCGTCCGGGTTATCAAGCCCACGGACATGCTCTCATCGAATCGCTAATAAATCCATCCCCTCGTGGGGCTCGCTTGCTCTCCACCGCCGGTTGCGGTTGGATACCGTCGGGTCAGGGGGATAGAAAATGTGGTTGTTTGGAGTGCTGGGGTGCCTGTTCTTTTTTTCTTCGATTTCTTTAGCGAGCGCGTCGGTATCTGACGACATTCGGTACTGCGGAAGATTGAAGAATGCACATGAGCGCTTAGCTTGCTACGACGCGATTGGTCGAACATCGCAGAATGCTAGAATTAGAGCTCCGAGAAACGATATTAGCGCAACCTCGCGAACAAATCCTGCCGTCGTCGCACCGCTCGAAGTTGCCTCGATTCCCGAACGGTCTATGGTCGCGGCGGATTTAAGGGTTGGTTGGTCGGGACCATACCTCGGTATCCAGTCGGGCGCGTCCGCTCTCAAAGGTGATCTTACCGATAGCCTTTCAAGTGTTTTGGGCCAGACAAATAACTTTTCAGGGTTTGTCGGGATCTATGGTGGATGGAATTTCTTGTTTGGCAACTTCCTTATCGGGCCCGAGTTCGATGTGAATGCTCACACCGGTGTTGATACAACGAAGGTCGGCGGCCTACCTGGCTATATCGACACAAATTATCGCACGCGTCAGGATTGGAGCGCGAATGTTCGAGCTCGTGCAGGAGTGTTTTTTGCAAAAGATACCCTGCTATTCGCCACCGGCGGCGTCTCGATCACCGATCTTTCCCTTGCTGGTCCGGCATGCCCTTCGCGCTGCTCATCATTTGAAGCTGAGGGCATAGACGTTCTGGGCAAGCGAAGAGTTGGATGGACGGTTGGAGGCGGCGTAGAAACCGCGCTGAATTCCGAAATCCACATGAAGTTGGAGTATCTATTTTCAGATTATGGGTCGCTCAGCAGTCAAGGTGTTCTGAACATAAATAAGGCGACGTCGTCCGTCCAAACGAACGTCGCGAGACTTGGTCTAAGCTACAACTTTGGGCGCTAACGGATTGGGTGACTATAAGACCTTCCAAGCTCAGAACAGGTCGGCAATACACCGCGCACATTCTCAAGCCAATTGCTTACAGGGATTTGCAAAAACAAGGATATAGCTCAGAGGCTACTAGTGCTCCCATGAATATACTTTCGTTCTTTCGCCGCACGAAATCCCGCTATGCCGATGACAGGGCGGTGGATGGTTTTGCGCGAGTGGTTGATCAAACTGGCATCCGCGACGAGCAGAAGCGTACCGACGAACTCGTCAAGCTGATCAGCAGCCAGGAGGCTCCGTCCGCCCAAGACGTCGAGCGGCTCGGTCAGTTGCTGAACGGATCTCCGTGGGAGCAGTGAGGCTGGAACAAAGAGTAAGTGTTGCTTATCAGCAACAATATTCGGTCGGTCAGCCTGATTTTGAACGAATCAGACGCCGAAATAGCTCAGAGCGTTAAAAAATTGCTCACGCGGACTTGAACGTTGGAACAATCGTTCCCATGTGCCTGCGGTCTGCACCTGCAGGCAAACGAAACCCGACCGGTGTTGGAAGCACCGGTCGGGCTGTTCCCCAACCTGGCGGCCGGGGGAATTCGTGATCACGAGCGTAAGTTGTCGTTTAAACGAGAATTGTCAAGTGGTCCGATTGTTCCGGCTGCCATAACTTTAGCCCCAAGGAGGGGCTTTAACTATGGCACTTACGTTTAAGACCAACACCCCTCAGAAGCTTCTGGCCGACTTCAAGAAGAAGATCGATGAGAAGAAGGTCGTCACTTGGTCGTATGACAAGGATGGTGACTTCACGCACACGCCCGACCAGTGGCGTCACAAGGCTTGGATGCGGCCGGTAATCGATACCGACGGCCTTCGCTTCAACATCCTTGGCAGCAAGAGCGTGTCGACGTCGAAGGCTATCTACGGCGTCTATCACGGTCGCTTGACTGAATCGGTGACGACGCACTGCGATGACCTGTTCACGACTGCGGTTGTGACTGCGCATGCCACGAACTCCGACAGCATCACCAGCAAGGCGGCCTAACTGGCGCTGCGCGTCGCAAGAAATTGCGGCGCGCATTTTCATTAATTCTGACGGAGACAAACATGGACGCGGCTGCTGTAGCCTATGAAATCCGACGCGTCGTTCGAGGTCAATTGGATGACTGTGAACGAGCAATCAAATCCGAAAATTATAGTCGAGCGCTTAACGAACTGGACGATGCCGTCCGCAAGTTAAAGCGCATTGCTAGTAGCTTGGGATAGACCATGACAAAAACGCCAAAAAACCATGGAAAACCTTGGAAACCAGCGGACGTCAACAAGCTCGAGAAGATGGCCGCGCGTCGTCCTGTAGGCATCATTGCCTATGAGCTTGGAAGAACGGAGGACGCGATCCGAAATAAGGCTCAGGAGGAGGGGTTTTCAATGAACCCTCCTGAGAGATCGCCCTATAACCGGCGCAAGTGATCAAAAACGAGCAGCCCATGACCCGGGCTGCTCGTCAACTTCTGCATGTGAGCGCACGCGCCGTTCGTCCCGCTGCTCCCATCGCCCTCCCATCTGCGACGCGATCTCGGGATCTTCAACCAGCACCAACTTGACGGCGAGAGTACCCAGGATCGTATTGAAGGTCATTGGCGATAATGGCTTTTGACGAGAAGGCCCCACAATCTTCTGGGTGTGCCCGCGCGTCAGGCCTGCAAGCTCATCCATAAAATTGTCCGATAGACCGCGCAATGCTTTCGCCGCTCGGATCGCGGCGATTAGATCGTCATAATCTCGGATCTCGACGGACAGCGGTTCGCTCATTTGGGCCACCGATGAAAAGACCATTCTTTCGGATGATTTCGGACTGCTTCGTAAGCATCGATTGCCTGCAGGGTGCACATCTCGCCGCTGATGTGATGCACCTCAATCGGCGGCGAACCCTCCAACCGAGCGATGAACGGCCCCGGCACATGCCGATGGCGGGGAGCAACGTCCCCGCGACCAACACGGCGAAGGGAGCGGCGAGCCATCAACGACGCGGGATGACTTGGCCGCCATGCCAAGGCTTTGGCGGCAACACATGGACCGGTCGGTTGTTCAGCAAATCAAGGATATGCTTGCCTGAATCGTTCAGCGCAACGAACGAGCGATGGGGCCATTCTTTCGTCTCGATTTCTTCGCCAGCTTCGACATTGCGATCACCATGCTGCCATTCCGCATCGTCGCTGCTGAGCATAACCGGCGGCTCGTCCGCGAGACGAGCCAGATGCGAAGGATGAACGCTCTTCGTTGCACGATATTTCGGCGTTTCTTTTTCCCAACCCTTCGGCAAAGGCGGGGTGAAAGACCAGCGCCCGAAGCTATTCTGCACCTCGGCGCTTGCTCGAGCCCATTCGAGGTCGCGCACGGCGCCGCCGGGACCATAGATGCGGGCGATGTTCGGATCGGCGATTGTTGCTGCTGCGGTCATGTTGATTCTCCTCAAGTTAAACGACGCTCTGTTTAGAGACCTTGGTTTAAGCTGCCGGCCCCGAAAGAGTACGTGCAGTTCGATGCGTTCACATTTCCGGGCTCCGCGATGTTCTGACCGCCCTGCGGTGAGGATCCCGAATGGATACGTTCTGCAGCTTGCCGCAAGAGCCATGCAACGTGCGAGCGTTCGCCATTGGGAGTCTCTCCCATCATTCCGGTTCGGGCAGTGATAGTGAGCGTGAAAACGGCCATAGGATATTCCTTCCTCAGTTGCCGAGCATGTTTGCGAAGGTGCCGGGCTGCTCAGTGCGTTGGCGGTCGAGCCATTTGACTCGTTGCTCTTTCGTTCGAAGCTTTTCGATGTGAGCGTCGAGATAGGGACGCGGATCAAACCGGAAGTGGAAAGATCTGTTCGCCTGGTCGGTGATTGTTTCCATGATGCCGTTCGATCGCGTGACGACGATGGAGTAAGCTGGCCGCTCCCCGGCGGCAACGACATCTTGGCTTTTGGGTGCGGGCACGAGGCCCAAGAGACGCCAGCCGCGCGCTGGCAAAGGATCTTTCCCTCCGATCAGAAGGCCAAGGTCCGTGTATTCCAGAGGTTGATCGGCGCTGGGGCCGAGTTGCCGTTCCACCAACCGCTTAACTTCCTCCGACAGCCACGCGTGCGACCCGCCGACATCCGGGTAATACTTCTCCGGCGGATACTTCATGACCTGATCGCCGTTCGCAGCGGACGGCCCCCATGACATCTGCATCCGCTTCAAAGCAAGTTCATCCGCCTTGCCAGGCTCCACCCCATAGGTTCGCAGCGCCGAACGGATGGTCTTGAATTCCGCGCTCATCTGCTGCGCCGCCAACCCGTCCAGCGGCACATTTGCCGCGCCGCCGGTGAAACCACGGATCAGGGGCAAACCGCTGACGAAACGTCCCGCGACATCGGCAGGCGTGATCTTGTCCGCTTCGGTATCAGCCTGAGACTTCAATTCCTTCCGCGCGGCTGCACGAGACGGATCGTCGATGGTGTTGAACCGTTCCGCAATCTCTGCGCCGCTGAAACTGTCGCGCAGACCCTGCCAAACCTGCAGACGATCAAGAGCATCCTTGCCGAATGCAGATTCGGCAGCCTGCGGGTTCGTGCGCCACACGCGGTCAAGGGCTGTCATCCCGACTTCCATCCGCGCGGGATCGCGGCTGAAGATCATGCCGGCGATGCCCTCGGCAATTGGCTTGGACGTTAACGTCGCCATCGACACGTCAGGCGCGAGTTGCCCGACGGCACCGAGGAATTGCGCGCCGGTTTGAACATCCCCGCGTGCCAGAGTGCCCTTCCAAGCGTCAGCTTCGGCCGGACGCAGAACGGTGAACGGTCCCATGCCCTGCTGATCGCGAATAATACTCTGCTCATTCACCCGCTGAGTGAGGCTGGGAGCGACCGTGGCGGCTTGATCGGGCGTGACACTCGGAAGGGCCGGGCGCTGTCCATACTGCACGGACGCGCCGTAAGGATCGGTCTGATAGGCCTGTGTCACGCGCTGGTTGATCGTCGTCGCGAAGTCCGAAAGCTCGCCGGTGAATTTCGCCCCCCCGGTGGCGTAACGCTCGGCAAGCTGCGATTTCATCTGTTCACGCTCAGGAGGTGTAGCATTCTGATACGCAGCACCGAACAACGCCTTTGCGCCAAGTTCGACTGCGCGAGCCCTCTGCGCATCGTCACCGACGGCATGTACCATGGCACCGAATGCCGCCATATCGTCCTCAGAGGGTGTGACGCCAGCGTTGATGGTCTTTTCGATAGTCGCGAAGCGGTCGCTCAGGTCGGCCTTAAGGCCGCGCTGTGCCGTCGAAAGGAACGATAGCTTCGTTTGATTGTCGGCATTGCGGATCGCATCGGGCAGGGTGGGTGGCTGACCCATCTTCCGCCCAGCCCATGCGATGATCGCCCCGGCCGTCGGGTTCTTCTCGAAAATCTTCTGGTTGGCCGCAATCGACCGATCATTGACCAGCCCGTTGACGGACGCATTCGGATCGGAGGAAAGCACCTTCGCTGCATCACCGGCACCGAGAAAGTGCGCCAGATATAGGTTCTGATCGGTCGCCGAAAGACCGCGCTGCGTCAGGAAGGTCGCATTCTCTTTCGCATAGGCGCTGATCATTTCTCGAGACAAGGCGCGATCCGTCCTCAATGCGAGGAGTTCATCGTCCGTCTTGCCCGAGGCAATATCAGGCCGGGCGTCCTTGAGAACGCGCAGCCATGTCCCTTTTGTAAACTGGCCGCTGCCGAGGGCGCTGGACGTCGAAGCCTGAGCCGTCGGATTGCCCGCGCTCTCCACGCCTTCAATGCGATCCACGAGCGAGCCGCCGGGCTTCTTGCCGTTCATTTCAGAAACGAGGTTCGCCCGATCTTCAGCGGGCAACTTGGTGAACCAATCTCGATACCAGCTCTGCGCGTTCACCTCGCGCGCGACCGCAGCCATGGCTTTCACCGCGCCGGCTTCCGCCGCGCGATCCATGAAATCCCGCGTCAGGGCATTGTCGACATTGCCCTCACGCACCGACTTAACGATGGATTGGCTCTCCGCCGAAAGCTGCGAAACGAGAACCTTGTTCTCGGCCTGCAGCTGCTTAATTTCGGATACTGCCACCCGATAGTATTTCTCGCGGGTATCCTGATCGAGATTGATCGTGCTGCTCGTCAGGATCGTATCGGCGAGTTCCT
This sequence comes from uncultured Afipia sp., assembly GCA_964594185.1. Taxonomy (GTDB): domain Bacteria; phylum Pseudomonadota; class Alphaproteobacteria; order Rhizobiales; family Xanthobacteraceae; genus Afipia. The sequence goes on from CAZQMD010000084.1 coordinate 7,647, forward strand.
TGGCCTTGGCGACGCCGCCATTCGGTGCGCCCTGATCGTCAGACGTTTTGTCCTCGGCCGTTCGGCGCACGGCTCCGATGATGCCCCACACCTCATGGCGCGTCGCCATGTTCGACAGATCCGATCCCGCTTTCCGGGCGTCATACTGCAACGTCGGATCGGTCTGAGCCTGTTTCTGACGCTCGAGATAGTCGGCGAGGCGCCCGCGATACGCATCGCTTTCCGTACCGCCCTGGCGCGCGAGATTTGCCAGATCGTTATCGAGCTGGTCGAGGTGTTCCTTGAGCGCCGTACGATGGCTCGCAACGTCGACAGCGTGACGCGCTATAGCCATGCTCTGATAGGTCGCGGACGTATGGCGCTCGGCAAGCTGCCGAACCGAGTTCTCAAGATCGACGCTGGGTTGTCCGCCCGACAATTCAGAGGTGTAGCCGTCGGCCCATTCCGCAAACATCTGTGGCTGGCCGTCGAACTCCATCCGCTTTGCCAGAACCTCCGACTTGATTCGAGGCTCGAGCTTCGTCAGATAGGTCATCTGCGCAGAGCGCGTGAATGCTTCGTAAGCTTTGCCATGAATGGCCGGGACCGTTTGAACGGAAAGATTGCCCTCAGCGTCTTCCGTGACCGCTGACTTTCCGGCCGTTGCCGCCGCGTCTACCGCCATGTCTTCGACGGCGCCACCGAGCTTATCTAGCGCGCGACCATAGTTTGCGAAGGGTGCAACGATATCGTTCACCGTCACCATCGACGTCGGTGCTTCGGTGGTCGCTAAACGGCGCGGAATTTGCGGAATGTCGACCATCTTAATCCTTCACAAGCCGCGGGCCGCGGTAGTTTGGGGCGAGCAGATGGTTGCTTGTTGGTGTAGGACCCAAGAGCGATACGCTGTTCCGAAGCGTGCCGATCAGAGCCAATTTCAAATCTTCATTCGCAGCGCGATTTTCCTTCTTGTCAGCCATCAGCCCCTCCATTCTGCGGAAATGCGGTTGCCGCTTTCCCCGCCTAAAACAGGAACAAGAGAACCGACTTCAAGCAGCGTCGCGATGGCCGTGCCGAGATAGGGTGGAGCGAGGAAGTCTGCCACCGGTGCGCTGTACACGCTCATTCCGCCGGCTGAAACCGCGCCACCAATCTGCGGACGAGGGCCTGATGGTGTAGACGTCGAATTGAAGCCCACCGCGCAGCCGATGACGCCCGGTGTGGTCGCGACGCCGCCGACAACCCCGAACTCAAAAGCGGAGAACTGGACCGACTCGTCATCGAGCCCGCAAAACGCGGTGAGGCTGTTTGCGGTCTGGCCGCGCGCCGGGCCATAGCTGACGAGGGAAGCGGGCACCCATGACGCGGTGCTGTCACCGGCTTTCAGATAAAGCCGTTTCCGGTTGTAATTATTCCACACGTCCCAGCGGCGCGATTGACCATAAGTCCGATGGAGAACCACCTGTCCGGGCGTCGAACCGATGCAGACTGACGCCAGCCACGTCCCTTGCTTTTCACCGAGCAGGCGTGTGACGCCGCTATTCAATATCTGGATCGGGTATCGATTGGTGATCAAGCCGTCGATGCGAACTTGCTCAATTGAGCCAGGGAGAGTGCCGCGGGCGCCAGCACCCGCCGTAGCGCTCTGCCAAGCCGGTGACCAACCGAACTTGCCGGCGCCGCGATGGTCGAATGCATAAAGGTCGAAGATTGAATTCGCCGCGAGGCCAGCGACCGAGATCGGTTCTTCGTTGAAGGCCGTAAACTCAAACTGGCCCCCACGCATCAACGGCAGCCCGTTATGCGCGTCCGGTCCATAGAAAAGCGTCGATACTGTCTGATCGGAAGCCGATGCAGTCGCGCCCGCCACCGGCGAGAGATACCCGCCCGGCGAGAAAGTCGGGCTGCGGCTTACTGCGAGCCTATGTCCGTATTGGCCGAAGTTCATTGTTAGTCCTTTGCTGCCCGGGTTGAACTTCCCAGGCGCTTATGGGGTCGCGTATCGCGATCCCGGGCAGCAAAGCTGAATCGGACATCGCGCCGTCGGAGTTCACCCGACTGATGCGAGCAGCATGTATTGATCGTAAGCCGGCGCAACGCACCGGTTACCCGATCTGATAATGTGGAAAAAGCAGTGCAAGATGCGATTAGCTTGCGCTAATGCTTACCAGGTGAGCATGGCGGTCGACGAAACAGGAGCGGGTATCCGGTCAATAGCCGAAAATGGTCTGTTGTCGTTTTAAGACTGTAATCGGCTTCGACTGCTCGTAAAGTTGTTCTGGCAAATAATCCATCTGTACGTTGGTCTTCGACATCATAGCCATTGGTGCGATCCACTTGATCGAAGAGCTGTCTGGTGCTGTTACTGAAACTTCCAAACACATCAAGAAATGATCCACGTTCTTGCCATGCAATTCTGTCGGCAAGCTCATATCAAAGAACTCGCGGTCGGATTTCTTAGGTTGGTTCCACGGAAACATTGCGCGCAATTTTGCCGAGACAAATTGTATCTCGCCCGGTTTTACGACGACGGGTTTGAAGTCAATAAAGAAGTTCACGGGGAAAGGGCGTTCATCGTGAGGATTTTTGCATTCGCGAATGCCTGATTTTGTTTCTCGTTGATAGGCTTTCGTCGATACCTGCGTAACTACTGCGGCGCGGTTTCCTGCATTCAGAATGGTCAACTCGATTCCGCCACTTGCAAACATATTTCCTCGTTCGTCACGAGACATGTCCGGTAGCCTAGAAACGACGATACGGATGTCGTCTTTCTGCAGAAGCACGTTGTAGTACGCCGTTAAGCCGGTGCATGCGAGAGAGAACAAGGAGATGCCAACCGCAAGCCAATCCCTTCTCGATGTCTTAGGTTCATTTTTTGGCGCGGCTGGCCTAGCCAAGGGCCTTGTTCGATTAGCTTTCATGGCACGATTTTTACGCGAACTGGAAAGCGGTCGATGATCTGGACCTCGTTGTTTTCAGTCCTGATCGATCCACCAAGAACGTAAACCTCAGGCGTCCGTCCGGCTAGGTATAGCACCGCAGCGGCGGTAACGACGTTACACGCAGCGGAGATGCCGAGGCACCATGCTAGTGGTGAAATGCTGCGCAACCAAGGTTTGAAGGGCATTGTTTCCTCAATGTTTCTGAATTTTCGCGATGGCGTCGATCGCGAACTGCACCGGGTATTGCATGCCGATTTTTATCGACCAAACAATCACGAATGAAAGCGCTAGCGAGAACCACTGGCTCCCACGCCAAATCATCTGCCTCACTCGTCCTACGGGCGGAGCGACGACTTTAGGTTTCGCGCTAGGCGCAACATGCCTCCTGAATTGCAGCAGCCAGTCAATAAGGGATTGTAGGTAGAACAGGATCAGAAGATAGCAGAGGATATAAAGCGAGCGCAGCATCCAGCTATTTGTAGCCTCCGCGGCGACTTGAAACGTGGCCGTAACTCCCAGCCAAGCGATAAACTTAAAACTCCAATCGACAACTGCGCGGGCATTAAAATACGCGTCGTCATCTGGCAGGGTGCCTATCCGCATTTCCATCAAGGTATCTCCAAAAGGGACAATGTAGCTGAAAGAATGCAGATCCAGCTATTTTTAGGAGAAGCACGTGTGGTGGTGTCCACCGGGGGATCGACGGCCCGATTTACCCCCCGGGGTCGCGGCCAGGCCGGCGCCCGCAATCGAAGGCCCGGGGGTGGGGTGCGATTTGCGAGCGGCCGGAACGGTTGCATCGCGGCAGGTGGTCGTGATTTGCGGCAGGTAAGGCCGTTGCTTCCGTGTAGATGGGCGAGAACATGGGCAGTCAGCCGGCATTATTGAATTGTCCAGACGGATCAGTCATGTTCGGAGGAAGCATCGTCCGCCCGTGTTGACTGGTCGATAATCTTTGACGCTTTTTCCATAACCACTGGCGCGCTTCCGGCCTGATTGATGATGAATACGAGGCCCGGTGTGCGAGGGGTGCCCGGCGTGAGGGGTGGCGAGTCGGCAAGTGCCTCGAGCGTTTTGATGGCGTTGACTGCGGCCATCGGATTTGTCGTTTGCTCGCGGATCTCTTCAAGCCGGTGAAAGTTTCGAGCGCGTCCAGACGTGCGCAACACCTCAAGCAGCCGGTTGTAGAAGTGCTTCACGTGAGGCTTCGCAAGGGCATTGTAGAGCGACTTGTCCTTTATTCCCGCGGCTAAAGCGGCATCCTTGCGCTGATGCCCTTCGAACACCATGAGCTCAATTGCCTTGCGCACCTTACCTGTCGGCTCGAGGGTTGAGGGCGACGGTTTTGATGCGGTGGCAGGCAGGTTCGTGCTTTCCTTGGTCATGCGGGTGCTCCTTTGGCACAAGTGCGGACCCAATAAAGGGTCCTATTATATTGGGGCCGGACCTGTGCCACGGCGGCGATACCAAGTGCGGCGGCTGATCCCCAGCGCTTGCCAGGGTTGTTGGTGTTGGGTTGAGGAGGCGAGATATTCCCCACGGGGAATTGCTCCGCTTGATCGGCGCATTGTTTGTTTCGATTGCTGCTTGGCCAGGCGTCGGGCTTCCTTACGGTCGGCAGCGGTCTGGTCGACGGCACCAATGGTGCGAATGCCGAGGCGCGTGCGCTCCTCCGCGGTGAGGTTGAGGCGCTGCGCCAGCGTGTCAGCTCGCCATCGCAGCGGATTGTCCATAATTCGATCTGCGAGGGCCGCTCGCTCGTCGTGTGGCATCCACGGCGCCCGTAACGTGAGCCATTCAGCGATGCGATCGATAGGCTTTCCAGCGCGGCGCGCGAGGTGGTGGCAGACCAGCGTTGCATCCTCGCGGCCGGCGTCGTCATCTGGCAGGATTTCCCCATAGCGCGCGACAAGCAATCGGGTGAGTTCGGCAACCCGCAAGGCTGCCATAGGGACGGGGTGGCCACGACGTTTGCGGTAACGCCGAGCGATTGCCGTACGCTCTTGTCGCCGAACCTCATCGGGATAGCCCACACCTCAACGCCTCGTGCTATCGACGTTGCATTCCTTGCGTAGTCTCTCGATGAACCGACCGACGTTCTCGGCTGTGATGATGATGACCGGGTCAGGATCGGGGAAGCCATATTGGCGTATGACCAGCGATCCTTGGAAATTTAGATAGATCGCAGTTTCGGGTTGTTCCAAGAGTACCGCGTTCCGGGAAGCCCAATCAAAGTCATCGTCAACCTCGATGGGCGCTTGTGGAACGATGGATGGGGAATCCCCCACAGCGAGCAATTCGCTCATGCGCGCACGGGCACTCCCCACCGTTTTATGGTCGCATCCCACAACGCGACCGATCTCGCGATCTGATCGCTCGGGGTTATCGAGAAGTTCGCGCTCAATGCGTTGAGCTTTTGTTTCTGGTTTTGCAACGACATCTAACATCTCACTTCCTTTCTTTCGCTAAGTGAATCTTCGGTTGAGGGTTTCGAGGCACACTTCGCCCATTAGGACGAAGTGGTCGTGAATCTTTCGGAGTAGGGAGTCATCGACATCACCTGATCTGCAGGGTGCTCGTGTTGAGCGGCGCCGGGGTTGCCCTGTCGGCGCACCTGCTGCTTCGCGAAGGCAGCGGCGGGATTTGCGCGGCCGATCAGGCAACTGCGCTGTCCGTGTTGCGCGGGCTTACCGGCAACGTCCTTGGTATTTGTCGTGGGTATCCCGCAACAACTCTGGCTAAGCTCGCGGACCCTGACCCGGTAGACGGATTGGCGATGGCACACGCTGAAAATTCAGCGAGCACACCGCGCGGACGTTGCTTTTCGGGAAGGGAGGAGTTAGATCGAAGGTGTTCAGAGCTTCGACAAACGTTTCCGGCCCGTGTGAGCTTCGCTCGCGCGGGTCGTTTGTTATGCGGCCGACTGTCGACCAGCGGCGATCATGCGATCGATTGTCGCGCGAGATAGGCCCGAAAGTTCTTGAGCCTTGCGCTTAGTGATTGTTTTGGGTCGATCGGTCGGCAAAGTGGCGAGATCGACGCCTAACACCTGCATTAGGCTGTCGTGGTGGATAAGAGTTAAACCACCCACCGCGCTGGATTTCACCGCGGGTCTTGATTTGATCACGTTCATTTTTCGCCTCGTCGCAGCTCGTTGCTCACGATGACATCAGAGGCGAATTGCTACGATTGGTCAGTCATTTTAATTCGGGGCGGTGTAACTTTAATTCGGGACGTCTTTCCTCGATCCACCACTCAACAGATGGAAAAATGCCAAGTGCTTGCATTTGGGCCCACCGGAAATGGTCCGTGTTTGTGCTTAGCCGGCGCCGACCAGCTAGATCGCTTACCAAGCCCCAATTCTGCTGACGCATCCCGCGAACCTGGGATTGAGACTTTCGGCCTCTAACCAAGATGTTTTTGAGCGTGTCGTGGTTGCCGGGCCAGATTCGATGCGCAGCGAGCCAAGCTCTATTTGCTGAGATAAATTCATCTGCGAGATCTTTGGCAACAAGCTGAGGGGCGACCTGCGTTTTGCTCCGTAAAAAACTAAGCCAGCGAAGTAAAAGCAGTCTACGCACGCGATCCGAAATTGCTTTCCGACCGCGCTTTGCTGGATTTTCCTTCTTTTTGGTCATGCGCGCTGACCAAAATGGCCCGCATCGAACCTCAGAACGTCGGCTGATTTAGCAGGGTCGCTTGTCGCAAATCTTGCCCAAGCGTCCATGAGCTTGCGGCGCTTGTCGAATAGGTCGCCTCGATCATATGCCCGTTCGGTTTCATCACCGACAGTGTGCGCCAGCGCCTTCTCGAGAACTTCGCGCGCGAAGCTGGTCTTTTCCGAACCCCAAGTACGGAATGTTGACCTGAAGCCATGAGGGACAATCACGCGACCAGATTTTGGATCAATCCATTTTTCCTTTCCTCCGGATAGGTTGTGTGTGTTCATCCGGTCGATGAGTGCTGACTGCGCCGCGTCGCTCAGTGGTCGGCCGCTTTTTGCACCAAAGAAAACATAGTCACCGCTTCGAAGTTTTTCCATCCGATCAAGGACGTCGAGGGCCGCTCGGGATAACGGGACCTTGTGATCCTGTTCGTTCTTCATGTGGTCCCCAGCGATGAGCCAAATCGCCGGGACTCGCTCAATCTCGCTCCATTTGAGGTGAAGCACGTTTCCCGGACGACTCGCTGTGAGTATCTGAAATTCGAGAGCTGCTGTAGCGATACCTTCGCAGGCCCTTAAATCGCTCATGAATTCCGGCATTCGTGCGAAAGGAAGGGCCGGATGGTTTTGCTTCTTCCGGATCTTCGATCTTTTCGGTAACAGGGTTGCCAGATGACCTTTCCACCGAGCAGGGTTCTCGCCTTGGTATTCTCCGCGGGCCTTCGCGGCATCGATGATAGCTTCTATTCGCCCCCGAACGCGATTGGCGGTTTCGGGGATCGCCGACCAAATTGGTTCTAGCACTTTTAAAACAAGGCTGGTGTCGACTGCTTGGATCGGCATATCGGTGCGGAGAACGGGATAGGCATAGGTCTCGAGCGTCGCTTCCCATTGATCGGCATGTTTGACGTTCCGCCATCCGGATCGGTTCGCCGCAATGAATCGCTCAGCTGCAGTAGGGAAGGTGACTAACTTCGCTTCTGACACTCGTTGGGCGGCTCGCTGAGCATTTCTATGCGAAAGAGGGTCGATGCCGTCGGCGCGAAGCCGCCGACATTCCGCGGCCCGTGTGCGTGCAACTGCAAGCGAGAAATCACGCACTGATCCCAAACTCATATCGTGCGTTTTGCCATTGGTAGTGTATCGAAATATCCAGGTCTTGGAGTGTTCGCCTTCACAACGCAGATACAGGCCTCCGCCATCCGACAAGAAGGCCTTGCTTTTTTGTCGTTCCACTTTCTGAGCGGACAGCCGATTGATAACACGTACCATCATGCCCACCTTTCTGCCCATGTTTCGGACGTGAAACAGGCTGATTGCGATAGACACGACACGCACCGATTAAATCGGGTTAATGAGTTCTCATATCTCCGCTTTATCCACAATTTGATACGATTTGGGGCGAGTTCTCTACAGACACCCCTTCCGCCAATTCGGAACAAAGCCATTCCAGCTCAGTCTGTGATCGCCGCCCGCGCATAGCGCATTGGCGACATCCCGACATGGCGGTTGAAGGCGGTGCTGAAGGTATTCGCCGAGCCGTAGCCGACCCGGGCGGCGACATGTTCGATTGTCAGCTCACGGGTCCGCAGCAAGCGCTCGGCGAGCGCCATGCGCCAGGCCAGCAGATATTCCATTGGGGGCAGTCCGACGATACGGCTGAGTCTTGCGAAGAAAGCCGAGCGCGACATCGCGGCTTCGGTGGCCAGGTCGGCGAGGGTCCAGCCATGTGCGGGCCGCGCATGCATGGCGCGCAAGGCCGCGACCAGACGATCGTCGGAAAGCCCGCGCGCGACGCTCGGCACGCTGGCGATGATCCAGGCGGTCCTGCCGCAATTTCGCGAACGCAGGAGCGGAGTCATTATCAACGTGACTTCATCAGCGACACTCAAGCCGTTGCCCCTGATCAGCGTCTACCGCGCGAGCAAGGCGGCGGTGAACGCGCTCACGGAGTCGCTCGCGGTTGAAATGAAGCCGTTCGGCGTGCGCGTGCATATCGTGCTTCCTGGCCGCTCGCCCACGACGAGCTTCAGCGACAACGCGATGCCACACCTGCGCGGGCTGGATAACGCAGATTACAAGCCGCTGATCGAGGGCATGATTGCCAACTTTAGAGAGGACACAGGTCCGGTCACGCACGCGGGCGATGTTGTGGAGGCCGTCTGGCAAGTAGCCTCCGATCCAAGCGTGCCGCTTAGAATCGCGGCGGGCAAGGACGCGGTGCAGTGGATGGCTGAGGCCAGCTGATCGGCTACGGTGAACTCGCCGACGCTTTCGCATTCGTGACAAATAAAAAGGCCGCGTCGTCCAGGGGATGACGCGGCCATAAGTATGGGGAGGAACGCCCGGTGAGGGCACCACAGCGGTATGAGCGCCGCTGAGGTGTGGCGGCCACAGGCCGTCTTCTTCTTCAGATCATGAATCTGCAGCTCCGTATGTGAAGACGATCACATTGCGGGCGAATATCCGAACCTGCTCCGCAACAGGTCATGGCCGCTTGTCAGCCGCTTTCCAGAACATCCGCTGCCAGCGAAGCCATAGTCGGCGCGCGGTATTACCTGCGTGGCGTGCCGGTGCCGCCCCACCGCAAACGGGCAGACACGGGGAACATCAATCTCCGGTTTACCAACCTGCGTATCGGGCCGTTTCCGGCTTGGAAGCAATAGGTTAAGGTAATCGCCGTATGACTGGCGGGTGTTCTGCCACGGTGCCGGTAGGCAAGGTGGCGGTAAAAGTGCTATTTGGGGTTCTATGGGGATTTGCGTCAGGGAATCGGGCAGGGCAGCCGCTCGCCTCGCGGCAGCAGGAACTGTGTGCCTTCTGCTCGCCAATTGCGGGGCCGCCAACAAGCTCTCCAGCCGCGTCGATCCGAAATATGGCGTGTCCAGTAGCCCCCGTGTGGTCGAATTCGGCGAAGCCGTTCCCAAGGGCGGCGGGACCTACCGGGTCGGCAAGCCTTATGTCGTCGGGGGCCGCACTTACGTCCCTGAAGAGGATCCGAACTACCGGGCGGAGGGAATGGCCTCCTGGTATGGCGACGCCTTCCACGGCCGCCTGACGGCCAATGGCGAGGTGTTCGACATGACCTCGCTCACCGCAGCCCATCCGACCCTCCCGTTGCCGAGCTACGCGCGGGTGACCAATCTGGCGAATGGCAAATCGGTCATCGTGCGGGTCAATGATCGTGGTCCTTATCATGGGAACCGTTTGATCGACGTCTCAAATACGGCCGCCAAGCTCCTGGAATTTCGCGAAAATGGCATCGGGCGCGTCCGCGTCGAGTATGTCGGGCGTGCGCCCCTGGAGGGGTCTGACGACCGGCAGCTGATCGCCACGCTCAGGACTGGCCAGCCGGCTCCGGCGCCTTCCAGCGTCCGGGTTGCTTCCGCGAACGCCTTCATCCCCGAGGTCGCCCCGACACGCGGCGTCGTCCGTGGCGATATTCCATTGCCGACGGGACGCCCGTACAGCCTTGGCAACACCCGGGAAGACATCGCGGCTGCCGGTGCGTCTGAAGACTCCGCCTCCCGCGCGCAGCGCGGACGGCGCATTGAACGCACCATCCAGACCGA
>CAZQMD010000085.1:0-17391 GCA_964594185.1 uncultured Afipia sp.
GCCGTTTCCGAGGAAGCCGCGACCATCGTCTTTGTCGAGCATGACATGGATATCGTCAGCAAATACGCAGACCGTGTCGTTGCCTTCTACAACGGCCGCATCCTGGCCGACGGCGAGCCCGCGACCGTACTGAAGGACAATGAAGTCCGCCGCTATGTGACGGGAGGCGCACGATGACCGCGCCACGTCCGCTGCTTGAGATCGACAATCTCGCGGTCGAAATCCAGTCGATGCCCGCGCTGCGCGGCTTTACCATGCATCTCGCTGAAGGCGGCATGGTCAGCCTCGTCGGCCGCAACGGAGCGGGAAAGACCACGCTGATGCGCTCGATCATGGGGCATCTGACACCCAAGCGTGGCACGATCCGTTTTGGCGGCGACGATCTGGCGGCGCTTCCCCGTCACGCACGCGCCGGGCTTGGCATCGGCTACATGCCGGAAGATCGCGGCCTCGTGCCACAGCTCACCGTTGAGGAAAACATCCTGCTGCCGCTCTGGGTCGCCAAGGATATCGACCGCAAGGCGCGGCTGGATTTCGTTTACGATGTTATCGGCGAACTCGTCCCCATGCGTGATCGCAAGGCACTGCTGTTGTCCGGCGGGCAACAGAAACTGGTCGCGCTCGGACGCGCGCTCGGCATCGGGACAAAATGCCTGTTGCTTGACGAGCCATTCGAAGGGATCGCACCTGCTCTGTCCGAGCGCATTTCCGATGTTCTTGCCTCGCTCAAAGGCAAAGGTTTAACTGTTTTGATGTCTCAATCCGATTTGAATCATTCGCATACTCTGTTCGATGCTGAATTCGTGATCGAGCGCGGAGCCAACCTTTCAGCCTGACATTGCAGGTCAGGAGGACACGACAAGATGGACTGGTCGCAATATCCACTTCCGGCAATGCGGCTGGAAACACGTTTCGGCGATCGCGTCGTCCCCGCCTTCGAAAGCCGGCCAGCGAACGTCTGGGCGATGGTCGCTGAAGCCGCCGCGCGCAATCCCGATGGCGAAGCGCTGATCTGCGGCCGCGAACGGCTGACCTGGCGCGAAGTCGCGCAGACATCCATGCAGATTGCCGCAGGCTTCAAGGAGATCGGCCTCAAGCCCGGCGACCGCATCGCGCTGCTGCTGGGCAACCGCAACGAATTTGTGCTGGCGCTTTACGGCGCCGCTTATCTTGGCCTTGTCAGCGTGATGCTGAGCACACGCCAGCAGAAGCCGGAAATTTCTTACGTTCTGACGGATTGCGGCGCCAAGCTGCTGATCTACGAAGACGACATGGCCGACCGCCTGCCGGACGCGGTCGAATTGCCGAGCCTGCTTCATCGCGTATCGGTCGGCCCGACCGCCGGCGCACTGGCGTTTCAGGATCTTGTCGCGACTGAAACCCCGCCGTCACCTGTCCCGGTCGATGAGCAGGACACGGCGATGATCCTCTACACGTCGGGGACCACGGGCAAGCCAAAAGGCGCGATGCTGGCGCATTGCAATCTGATTCATTCGGCGATGGTGTACGAGGCTTGCCTCGATCTGACACACGAGGATCGCTCGGCAGCCGCAGTCCCTCTTGCTCATGTCACCGGCATTGCAGCCAACATCATGGCGATGGCGCGCTGCGCCGGTGCGCTGATTATCGTGCCTGAGTTCAAGGCCTCGGAGTATCTCAAGATCGCATCGCGCGAGCGCGCCACACAGACCGTGATGGTGCCTGCGATGTACAATCTATGTTTGCTGCAAGCCGACTTCGATTCTTACGACCTGTCAGCCTGGCGCGTGGGTGGCTATGGCGGCGCGCCGATGCCGACTGCCACCATCGAAAAACTCGCGCAGAAGCTTCCCGGGCTGAAGCTCATCAACGCCTATGGATCGACTGAAACGTCATCGCCTTCAACGATCATGCCGCCGGAGTTCACTGCCAGCCACGGCGACAGTGTCGGCCTGCCCTGTCCCGGCGCACATATCATCGTTGTCGATCCCGCCGGACGCGAGTTGCCGCGCGGCGAGATCGGCGAACTGTGGATTCACGGCGGATCGGTCATCAAGGGATACTGGAATAACCCGCGCGCCACTGCCGAGAGCTTCACCGCCGGTTACTGGCATTCGGGCGATCTCGGCTCGATCGACGAGCAGAACTTCGTTCGCGTGTTCGACCGTCAGAAAGACATGATCAATCGCGGCGGTCTCAAGATCTATTCCGCCGAAGTCGAATCCGTGCTCGCCGGCCATCCGGCCATCATCGAGAGCGCCATCGTCGCGCGCGCCTGTCCTGTGCTCGGCGAACGCGTTCACGCGGTCGTCGTGGTTCGCTCGGATATCGGTTCTCCGGAGCTGCGTGCATGGTGCACTGAGCGCATGTCGGATTACAAAGTCCCGGAAACGATCGACATCCGAACCGATCCGCTGCCGCGCAACGCCAATGGCAAGGTGATGAAGAAAAACCTGCGCGACAGCCTGATGGACTGACGGGTTACGCGCGACTTCACGCGCTGTAATTAAGCGACACTCAGGAGCGCGTCCTGCCGCGGCGCGCTTTGGGGGAATCGACTTCCGCCGGAATTTCAGGGCCGGTCTTGATCCGCTCCTTCATCTCCACCAGCGTCTGTAGCGTTGATTCCACCGCACTTTCTGGAATATCGCGCAGCACGTCAGCGGCAATCGCGTCCCGCAGGCTATCGAGTTCGTCCACCAGTTGCCGCCCTTTCGGGGTCAGAAACAACCGGTTGGCCCGCCGATCCTTGGGGTCAGGCTTGCGTTCCAGCAGCTTGTGATCCACCAGCCGGTCCAGCAACCTCACCAGCGAAATCGGCTGCAGTTCGAGCACATCTGCGAGATCGACCTGGCTCAGGCCTTCCTGCTGTCGCAATCGAAACAGCACGATCCACTGGGCGCGGGTGGTGCCGCGCTCCTTGGCACGCTGATCGATGTGGTTGCGCAGCAGCCGCGAGGTCTCGATGAGCTGGGCAACCACCTGCCGTTTGAGGTCAAGCGACATGGCGAAGCGTCACGGCCGGAACCTTTCCAAGAATTAATAGTACGCCTGCATACTAAGTGCAGGCTTATTAGTTTATAAGATGGAACGGCTTTGAACAAAACGCAATTGAGAGAGCTATGACGAAACGTCGCATTCCGGCCTGGGTGTTCTATCTCGCGGCGGTTCTCGTCGCCGGCGGCGTTTATGCCGCGTGGCCGAAGCATTCAGGCGGAGAGAAATCCACCAAATCCGGGCCGGCACAGGGCGCGGTTCCCGTCACCGTGGGAACGGTCACGAAAGAGGATTTTCCGGTCTATCTGACCGGACTCGGCACGGTGCAGGGGTTCAATACCGTGACGGTTCGAACCCGCGTCGATGGCCAGATCAATCAGATCGCGTTCAAGGAAGGCCAGTTCGTCAAGGAAGGCGACCTGATCGCGCAGGTCGATCCGCGCCCTTTCCAGGCAGCACTTGATCAGGCCAACGCGAAAAAGACCCAGGACGAAGCCAATCTCGCCAATGCACAGCGCGATCTCGCGCGCTCCACCAAGCTCGGCGAATTCGCCACCAAGCAGACAGTCGACACCCAGACTGCGAATGTCGAACAGCTCAAGGCACAGATCGCTGCCGATGAAGCTGCGATCTTCAACGCCCAAACGCAGCTCGATTACGCCAGCATCCGCGCGCCGATTTCCGGCGTCACCGGCATCCGTCAGGTCGATGTCGGCAACATCGTCAACGCCGCGACACAGACCGGCATTGTCACCATCGCGCAGGTCGAGCCGATCTCGGTGATCTTCACGGCACCGGAAGCGCAGCTTCCGGATATCGCCGCGGCCCTTCGCCAGGGCGAAACCAAGGTGACTGCGCTGACCGCCGACGGACGCAAGGTGTTGTCGGAAGGCACGCTGTCGCTTATGAACAATCAGGTGGATACCACAAGCGGCACCATTCGCCTCAAGGCAACGTTCGACAACAAGGATCACGCGCTCTGGCCCGGCCTTTCGGTGTCGACGCGGCTGCTGGTCAACACGCTGAAGGACGCCGTTGTGATGCCAGACGACGCCATCCAGCACGGCGCGGATGGACTGTATGCCTACGCTGTCGCCGACGGCAGCAAGGCGGAGGTGCGAAAGCTCAAGGTCGGCCCGTCGACCAACGGCAAGACGCTGGTGGACAGCGGCGTCAAGGTCGGCGATCAGGTCGTCACCAGAGGTCAGTATCGCGTGCAGCCGGGTGCGACCTTGACGGTGAACGTCGCAAGCTCGGACCAGACCACGGCAAAGGCGGACTGACATGAGCGACAGCACGCCAGTCCGCGAGAGCATCTCCGGCCCGTTCATCCGGTATCCCATCGCAACTTCGCTGCTGATGGCCGGCATTCTCTTTGTCGGCCTCGTGGCCTACCCGCTGCTGCCGGTCGCGCCGCTGCCGCAGGTCGACTTTCCGACCATCCAGATTTCCGCCAGCCTTCCCGGCGCGAGCCCCGAGACAATGGCGTCGTCGGTGGCGCAGCCGCTTGAGCGCCAGTTCGCGCAGATTCCCGGCGTCGCGCAGATGACGTCAACGAGTTCGCTCGGCTCGACCTCGATCACCATCCAGTTCGATCTCAACCGCTCTATCGACGGCGCGGCCAACGACGTTCAGGGCGCCATCAATGCCGCAGGCGGCCAGTTGCCGAAAACGCTGCCGAGTCCGCCGACCTATCGAAAGGTCAATCCGGCAGACTCCCCTATTCTCCTCCTGTCGGTGACGTCCGATACGCTTCCGCTGATCAACGTCAACGACTTCGCTGACACGCAGCTGGCGCAGCAGATCAGCCAGATTTCCGGCGTTGCGCAGGTGACCATCGGCGGCCAGCAGAAACCTGCGATCCGCATCCAGATCGATCCTGCAAAGCTGGTCGCCAAGGGGCTGCAGCTTGAAGACGTGCGCAGCCAGATCGCGATCACCACCGTCGACAATCCGAAAGGCAATATCGACGGCAATACACGCAGCTATACGATTTATGCCAACGACCAGCTGCCGCAATCGAAGGACTGGAACGACGTTATCATCGCCTATCGCAACGGCGGCCCGCTGCGCATCCGCGATATCGGACAGGCGGTGTCCGGACCGGAAGACGCCAAGCAGGCGGCATGGGCCAACGGCAAACGCGGCGTGTTTCTTGTCGTCTTCAAGCAGCCCGGCGCCAACGTCATCGACACCGTAGACAAGATCAAGGCGCAACTGCCGCGCCTCGTTGCATCGATCCCGCCAGCGGTGAAGGTCCAGGTCATCAGCGACCGCACCCAGACCATCCGCGCCGCCGTCGAGGATGTCCAGTTCACGCTGCTATTGACCATCGCGCTTGTGGTCATGGTTATCTTCGTATTCCTGCGCAGCGTATGGGCCACGATCATCCCCAGCGTCACGGTCCCGTTGGCCCTGCTGGGCGCGTGCGCTCTGATGTGGGCAGTCGGTTACTCCCTCGACAACCTGTCGCTGATGGCGTTGACGATTTCGGTCGGCTTCGTGGTCGATGACGCCATTGTCATGCTGGAAAACATCAGCCGCTATATCGAGGAAGGCGAAGATCCCTACACAGCCGCGCTCAAGGGCGCAGGCGAAATCGGCTTCACCATCGTTTCGATCAGTATCTCGCTGGTCGCGGTGCTGATTCCTCTGCTGCTGATGGGCGGCATTATCGGACGGCTGTTCCGCGAATTTGCGGTCGTTCTTGCCATGACCATTTTCGTTTCGCTGGTCGTGTCCCTGACACTCACACCGATGATGGCGTCGCGCTTCCTCAAGCCGCATACCGGAGAGACCCAGCACGGCAAACTCTACCAGCTCAGCGAAAAGTTCTTCGATGCCATGCTGCGGGGCTATGAGTGGGGTCTTGATCTCGTGCTGCGCTGGCGCTTCACGACGCTGTGCGTGTTCTTCGCCACCGTTGCACTGTCCGTCTATCTGTTCACCGTGATTCCGAAGGGCTTCTTCCCGCAGCAGGATGTTGGCCTTATCACAAGCATTACCGAGGGCGGACAGGACATTTCGTTCAAGGAAATGTCCCGCTTGCAGGCGCAGATCGGCGCGATCGTTCAGAAAGATCCGGCAGTAGCCTCCATCGCCATGTCGGTCGGCGGCGGTGGCAGCGCACTGAATAACGGGCGTATGTTCATCACGCTCAAGCCGCGTGACCAGCGCGACGTGAGCGCGCAACAAATTATCGCGAGGCTGCGCCCGCAACTCGAAAAAATCGAGGGCGCACGCGTATTCATGCAGGCTGCGCAGGACGTCCGTCTCGGCGGCCGCGCGACACGTACCCAGTTCGAATACACCCTGCAGGATGCCAATCTCGACGAACTGAACACCTGGGCGCCGAAGATTCTTGAAAAGCTCAAGACGCTTCCACAGTTGCGCGACGTCGCCACCGACCAGCAGACCCAGGGCACGACACTTACCCTGACCATCGATCGTGACACCGCCTCGCGCTACGGCATCCAGCCGCAGTTGATCGACGACACGCTGAACGACGCCTTCGGCCAGCGGCAGGTGGCGCAGTATTTCACGCAGGTGAACAGCTACCACGTCATTCTGGAAATCCTGCCCGAACTGCAGGGTGACACCAAGTCACTCGATAACATCTACATCAAGTCGCCGACCACCGGCGATCAGGTGCCGCTGTCGGCCTTCACGCGCTGGACCACTGTGCCGGTGCGGCCGCTCTCGATCAGCCATCAGGGACAATTCCCGGCGACCACCATCAGCTTCAATCTGGCGCAGGGCGTAGCTCTTGGTCAGGCCACCGACGCCATTCAGAATGCGGTGGCGGAGCTTGGCGTACCACCCACCGTCAACGGCAGCTTCCAGGGTACGGCGCAGGCGTTCCAGCAATCGCTCGGCACGGTGCCGCTGCTGATTATCGCCGCGCTGATTGTAGTCTATCTGATCCTCGGCATTCTGTATGAAAGCTACATCCATCCGCTGACCATCATCTCCACCCTGCCCTCGGCGGGCGTCGGCGCGCTGGCGATGCTGATGCTGTTCGGATTCGACTTCAGCCTGATCGGCCTGATCGGCATCGTCCTGCTGATCGGCATCGTGAAGAAAAACGGCATCATGCTGGTGGACTTCGCCATTGTCGCGGAGCGCGACGAAGGCCTGTCGCCGGAAGAAGCCATCCGCAAGGCGGCGCTGATCCGTTTCCGCCCGATCATGATGACGACCATGGCGGCGCTGCTCGGCGGCGTTCCGCTGATGCTCGGCACCGGCACCGGATCGGAAATCCGCCAGCCGCTGGGTTATGCGATGGTCGGCGGCCTTGTGGTCAGCCAGGCACTGACGCTGTTCACAACGCCGATCGTCTATCTCTATCTCGACAAGGTCTCCAACTTCTTCTCGGGTGCGGGACGCGCAAAGCCGAAGCACGCGCAGCCAAACCTGCGCGATGAAGTGTCGGAGGCGGCTGAATAACCGCTACGTCATTGCCCAAATAAAAAAGCCGCCGGCATCGCCAGCGGCTTTTTACTTGAATTGGTTGGGCCGGGATCAGCGCTCGGCGAATGCCTTCTCGACAACAAAGTCGGCCGGCTCGCCGTGGTTGCCTTCGACGAAACCACGATCCTCGAGCAGTTTCTTGGTGTCGAGCAGAAGCGCCGGGCTTCCGCACATCATGACGCGGTCCTTCGCAGCATCGAGCGCCGGCAGCGAGATGTCCTCGAACAGTTTGCCGGACGTGATCAGGTCGGTAATGCGGCCGCGGTTGCGGAACGGATCGCGCGTCACGGTCGGATAATAGATGAGTTGCGCGCGCACCATGTCGCCGATCATCTCGTCCTGCGGCAGCTTCTCGGTGATCAGTTCGCCATAAGCCAGTTCGCGGACATGGCGGCAGCCGTGCAGCAGCACGACCTTCTCGAAACGCTCATAGGTCTCGGGATCCTTGATGACGCTGAGGAACGGCGCGAGGCCGGTACCGGTGCCGATCAGATAGAGGTTGCGGCCTGCGGTCAGGTTGTCGATCACGAGCGTGCCGGTCGCCTTGCGGCTGACGATGATCTGGTCGCCTTCCTTGAGATGCTGGAGGCGCGAGGTCAGCGGGCCATCCGCCACCTTGATCGAGAAGAATTCGAGGTTCTCTTCGTAGTTCGCGCTCGCGACGCTGTAGGCGCGCAGCAGCGGCTTGTCGTTCACCTTGAGGCCGATCATGGTGAACTCGCCATTGCGAAACCGGAACGAGGAATCGCGCGTGGTGGTGAAGCTGAAAAGATTGTCGGTCCAGTGATGGACGCTCAGAACCGTTTCCTGATTGAAGTTGCTCATAACCGAACCCATGCTCGCAATCGGTGAGCAGGCAATCGCCGGACATGCGGGCGATCACGCCTCACGCAAATTTCTCGCCAATGAATTTGCTGGAGGGCCTGCCTGGCAGGCGAAGACGGCGGCAGCATTCACGACGGCGGTGAAATAGCCGAATTTCCGTTTTTGGTCAATTACATACCGCGCCTGCGTCATACCCGCAGGACAGACCCGGCTTGCATTCTAAGATCATGTTCTGGAGGAGAAATTTCCTCCCGAACGGAGCCTTCGGAGAGGAAATTACACTTTCTCTAAACAGCCACCCGGCGCGGCTTGGGCCAGGCCGGATGGCTGAAATCGGCCCTACTTTTTCACCATCGGGCAGTTGCCCTCGGCGATCGGCCGAAAGGCGTCCTTCGCCGGAATGGTCTCCACCAGCTTGTAGAAGTCCCATGGCGCCTTGGACTCGGCAGGCGTCTTCACCTGGAAAAGATACATGTCGTGGATGTGACGGCCGTCCTCGCGGATATGGCCCTCGCCGAACAGCGGGTCCTTCGACGGCATCTCCTTCATTTTCGCGACGACCTTCTGTCCGTCGGTCGTGTTCGCCGCTGCGGCCGCGCGCAGATAGTGCAGTGTGCCAGCATAGACACCCGCCTGAATCGCGGTCGGACGCTTGCCGCCGCCGACTGCTGCGGTGAAACGGTCAGCGAACTTCCGCGTGCCGTCATTGGCGTCCCAATAGAAGCCTTCCGTGAGATAAAGGCCCTTCGCACCCTGCAGTCCGATGGCGTTGACGTCGGTGACCTGCATCAGCAACGCCGCCAGTTCCTGCCCGCCCGCTTGAAGGCCGAACTCGGTCGCCTGCTTCACGGAATTGACGGTATCGTTCACGGCATTGGCGAGCGCGACGATCTTGGCCTTGCTGGCCTGCGCCTGCAGCAGGAACGACGAGAAGTCGGATGCGCCCGGCGGATGCCGCACGCTGCCGAGGATCTTGCCGTTCTGCTCCTTCACCACATCGGATGCGTCCTTCTCGAGCGAATGACCGAACGCATAGTCCGCGGTGACGAAGAACCATGTGTCCTTCTTCGCCTTGAGCAACGCCAGCGCAGTGCCATGCGCCAGCGCCCAGGTGTCGTAAGTCCAGTGCACGGTGTTGGGCGAGCACTTCTCGCCGGTCAGCAGCGACGAGCCGGGACCGGACGCGATGAACGCGGTCTTCGATCCGCGCGTGGCTTCCTGCACGGCCAGCGCCACCGAAGAGAACGGCACGTCGAGCACGGCATCGACCTTGTCGATGTCCATCCAGCGCCGCGTAATCGCGCCGCCGATATCGGGCTTGTTCTGGTGATCGGCCTGCAGCAGTTCGACCTTGATGTCGGGCTTCTCGAGCTTGAAGTCATCGATGGCGAGCTTGGCTGCCGCGACAGATCCTACACCCGTGGAATCGGTGGCGATGCCGGTGAGATCGGTCAGCACACCGAGCTTGATGGTGTTGTTGGCGATCTGTGCGTGTGCCGGTGCCAACAGCGCCAGCAACATCGCCGCGCCAGCAAGAAGAGCCGATTTCGATCTTTGCATTCTTATTCCTCCCGTTTTGATTCTTATGAGTTTGTCCGGTTGATCCGGAAATTGTTAGCGCCGAAGCGTTTCCAGAACCTCCTGCGCGACATCGATGCGCACCGTACCGCGCTCGACCAGCACCTTGGCGACGGCATCGACTTCATCGCCGGTGGCTCCGGCCATGATCGCGATATTCTGTGCATGCAGCGCCATGTGGCCGGACTGGATGCCCACGGTCGCGAGCGCCTTCAGCGCCGAGAAATTCTGCGCCAGCCCCACTGCCGCAATAATGCGCGCCAGCCGCTCCGCCGTGGTGACCCCGAGAATCTTCAGGCATGCCTGCGCGGTCGGATGAATCTTGGTCGCGCCGCCGATCAGCCCGACTGCGAGCGGCAGTTCGATCGAACCGGACAGATGACCGTCCCTGGTGATCTCATAGCGCGTCAGGCTGGTGTAGCGCCCGCTGCGCGCCGCAAAGGCATGTGCACCAGCCTCAACTGCGCGAGTGTCATTGCCGGTGGCGAGAATGACAGCGCTGATGCCGTTCATGATGCCCTTGTTATGCGTGGCTGCGCGATACGGGTCCGCTTCGGCGAACTGATAGGCGCTGATGATGCCGTCGCGCACGCTCTCGCCGCCGATGTCATCCAGTTTCCACACCGCATGCGCGCGCGCCAAGCGGCGATCTGCAAGATTAGACAGGATGCGCAGAAACACGCGCCCGCCACTCCAGGATGCAATATGCGGCGCGATCTTCTCGGCCATGGTGTTGACCGCGTTGGCGCCCATCGCGTCGCGGGTATCGACAATCAGATGGGTGATGACCATTGGCCCGCCGAGCGTATCGAGAATCCGCACCTCGACATCGCGGAAGCCACCACCGAGTTTCACCAGCAGCGGATCGCAGGCATCGCAGATCGCCTTGATCTCGTCCCGCTTCTCCAGAAGACGCAGCCGTGCGGCATAAGGATCGGGTACATCGACGGCCTGCACCTGCGCGATCATCAGCGTGCCGGAGACGGATGTGGTGAAGCCGTGATCGTAGGTCTGGCGCGCGGCATTGCAGACCGCTGCGACCACCGACGACTCTTCTGTCGCCATCGGGATCAGCACGTCCTCGCCATCGACCTTCACATTGGTCGCGATGCCGATCGGCACATTCATGGTGGCGATGACGTTTTCGATCATCTTGTCCGCCAGCGGCGGCGGCAGGTTGCCCATGTCGGCGAGATGCGCCGTGGTCGCGGCATCGAGGCCCGCGAACGAAGCGACAAGATCGAGCCGCTCCTGCGGCGACTTGCGATGAAATCCGGCGATCCGCGATGAGCGGTTCGCGCCATGTCTGGCAACAGTCATTCTTCAGCGTCTCCCGAACCGATGGTCCTCTTGAGGGGATTTTCGGCTGCGGAAACTGTATGGTGATGGGGGTACACCACAAGGAACACTTTGCACAATTTCGGGAAGGTCCGTACCATTCAAACCATGGGTACAGTTCAGCCGAACAACGGCGCGTCGCGATCCCGCATCGAGACCATCGCCGATGAAATCGTTGCGAGAATCGAACGCGGCGCGCTTCGGCCAGGCGAGCGCCTGCCCTCGATCCGCGGCGCTTCGGAGTTGTTCGGCGCATCCAAGAATACCATTGTCGATGCCTATGACCGGCTGGTCGCCTCGGGGCAGATCGAGAGCAAGCCCGGCTCCGGATTCTATGTCTCAACCCATCGCCCCAAGCGCATGGAAACCACTGAGCCCGCCAAGGTCGGCGCGGTGGACAGCGTCTGGCTGCTCCGCGAGCAACTGGAAAAGCGTTACGAAGTCCGCGTCGGCGATGGCCGCCCGCCCGCCGCCTGGATGGAAGGCTCCGAGGTTGGACCTTATCTGCGCCCGGTGAGTCGCCCCGGTCAGCGCAGCCTGCCGGAAAGTTATGGCAGTCCTTACGGTCTGCTGCCGCTGCGTCAGCGCATCGCGGGTCTTCTTGCGGAGCGATCCATCGGCGCGGAGCCAACGCAGGTTTTGCTGACGCAGGGCGCGAACGATGCGCTGGACATGATCGTGCGCCAGTATGTCGAGCCGGGCGATCCAGTCCTTGTCGACAATCCCGGCTATTATCCGCTGTTCGGCAAACTGCGCCTTGCCAAGGCGCGGCTGATCGGCGTGCGGCGCACCGCCGACGGCCCCGATCCGGACGATCTTGCCGCGAAAGCCGCGAGCACCGGCGCGCGGATGTTCTTCACGCAATCGCTCGCGCACAATCCCACAGGTTGTTCGATTACATTGCCGGTGGCGTATCGCCTGCTGCGTACCGCCACTGAACACAATCTGCGGATTGTCGATTCCGATCCGTTCGCGGACGTGCTGTCGAACACCAGCCCCCGCCTCGCCGCCCTCGATCAGCTCGACCGCGTGATCTATGTCGGCACCTTTGCCAAAACCCTCTCCGCCAGCCTGCGCTCGGGCTACATCGCCGCCGATGCCGACACCATCGCGCGGCTTGCGGATTTGAAGATGATCACGCGCGCGAACAGTTCCGGCTACATCGAACAGATCATCTACGATCTCATCACCAGCGGGCGCTATCGCGGCCATCTCAAGCGGCTGATCGGACGCATCGAAGCCGCGACCACGCAGGCCAACGACACGCTCTCGCGGCTCGGCCTGCCGGTGTTCGGCCAGCCGCGCGGCGGATTCTACATGTGGTGCGAATTGCCATCACATATCGACGACACACAACTCTCGCGCATCGCCGCCGAACGCAGCATTCTTTTGGCGCCCGGCTCGGCGTTCAATCCCGATGCAACGCCTGCGCCGCCCGCGATGCGCGTCAACATCGCCCATGTCGGCGATCCGCGCTTTGCGAGTTTCATGGCTGAACATCGGGCGAAGCCATAGCTTCGTTGTCCTTGCGAGCGAAGCGAAGCAATCCACTCATTAAAAGAAAGTATGGATTGCTTCGTCGCTATGCTCCTCGCAATGACGATAAAGCTCATTACTTCGCGAGGAAACCGATCGAAATCCACGGAAACGCCGCGACCACGATCAGGCCGACCAGCAGCGAGAGAAGATAACCCCAGATCGGCCGGATACCCTCCGCCGGATCGACACGACCGATGGCGCAGGCGGCGTAATAGCCGACGCCGAACGGCGGCGCGAACAGGCCGATGCCCATGGCGAGAATGACGATCATCGCATAGTGCACTTCATGCACGCCGACCGTATGCGCAATCGGAAACAGCAGCGGGCCGAACAGCACAATCGCAGGGATGCCTTCCAGCACGCTCCCCAAGATCATGAACGCGACAATCGACACCGCAATGAAGATCGCAGGACCGCCCGGCAGCCCGGTCATCGCGGCCGCGAGCGAGCGCGAGAAACCGGACTGCGTCAATCCCCATGCCATGCCGGTGGCCGTACCGATGATCAGCAGGATTGCGCCGGACAGCGATGCGGTTTCCACCAGCATCGGCATAAGACGGCCCCAGTCGAACTGGCGATAGATCAGAAGACCGGCAAGGATCGTGAACACGATGCCGATGGTCGAGACCTCCGTCGCGGTCGCAACGCCCTCCACCACCGCCGCGCGGATCACGAACGGCAGCGCCAGTGCCGGAAGTGCGATCACGAAGGTGCGCAGGATGCGAGCGGCAGACGCACGCTCGACATGGCTGAGGTCTTCATTGCGATAGCGCCACCACACCAGCCCGGACAGCGTGATCGCCAGCACCAGCCCCGGCAGCAATCCGCCGGTAAATAGCGCCGCAATCGATACGCCCGTCACCGAGCCGATGGTGATCAGTACAAGGCTCGGCGGAATGGTTTCGGTCTGCGCGCCGGTCGCTGCGAGAAGCGCAACGAGATCGCCGGGCTTCGCGCCTCGCTCTTTCATTTCGGGAAACAGCACGGGCGCGACGGCAGCCATGTCGGCGGCCTTCGAGCCGGAAATGCCGGACACCAGATACATCGCGCCGATCAGCACATAATGCAGCCCGCCGCGCACATGGCCGAGCAGGCTCGCCAGAAACGCCACCATCGCGCGCGCCATGCCGGTCATTTCGATCAAAAGGCCGAGGAACACGAACAACGGCACCGCGAGCAGGATCAGATGGCTCATGCCCTCGTCCATGCGGCCAACCAGCACCATCGGCGGCGTATGCGTCGTGAGAACGAGATAGCCGAAAATCGAAAGCCCGAAGGCGAATGCAATCGGCACACCGGCGAAGACGCACAGCGCCACCACGCCGACAAAGAAGATGATCAGGTTGAGATTGCCCAACGGCCGCAGCACGGGCTGCAAAAACCAGAACGCCGCAATAATGCCCGCCACCGCAACAAGCGACAGCACCAGTTGCCTTCTGTCCGTCTGCCGCAGCAAACGCAGCAGCGCGAACAGCACCATCAGGCAGATGCCGACCGGCAATGCCGCCGCGCGCCACGAATTCGGGATCTGCAGCGCAGGCGTGGTGATGAAACTCTCTTCATAGGCATATTCATACGAAGGCCAGACGATCATCAGCAGGAACGCCAGTGCCGCCCACGTGCCGACCATATCGAGAAATGCGCGCGGCCCCGGCTGACACTTGGCAACGATGGCCGTCATCCGCATGTGCTCGGCGCGGCGGAAGGCAACCACCGCTCCGAACATCGCCAGCCAGAGAAACAGGATCGACGCCAGTTCGTCCGACCAGATCAGCGGACTACGGAAGCCATAACGCGACACGACACCGGCAAACAGGATGACGATTTCCGCGACCACCAGCAGCGCCGCCGGGATTTCGACCAGCCAGCCGAGCGCCGCCTCGGCCGATTGCAGCCAGCGCTGCAGAGACGTAGCCGGAGCGGCGCTGACGGCGGCGGAAACAGGCGTGCTGGCGTGGGCCATCGCGGGATCAGGTCAGCTTGCCGGCGTTCTTTTCCAGGATCGCCCAGGCCTCGTCGCCATACTTGGCTTTCCACTCAGCGTAGAATCCCGCCTGACGCAGTTTCTCGCGGAACGGCTTGAGGTCTGGCTGATTGAAGACGAAGCCCTTGGCGGCGAGTTCGGTCTGCAGGTTCGCGTTCAGCTTCTCGGTGTCCTCGCGCGCCTTCATGCCCGCGCCGTTGATGTTCTTGGCGACGATGGTGCGGACGTCTTCCGGCAGCCGCTCCCATGCGCGGCGATTGGCGAGGAACCAGTAGCCATCCCACATGTGGTTGGTGAGCGAGCAGTACTTCTGCACTTCATAGAGCTTCGCCGTCGCGATCAGCGCCAGCGGATTTTCCTGACCCTCGACGATCTTGGTCTGCAGCGCGGAATAGACCTCGTTGAAATTGATCGAGGCCGGCGCAGCATCGAACGCCTTGAACATCGAAGTCCACAGCGGCGACACCGGCACGCGGATCTTGAAGCCCTTGTAGTCTTCGGGCGTGTTGATCGGCTTGGTCGATGACGTGGTCTGGCGGAAACCGTTGTCCCAGATCTTGTCCATCACCACGAGATTGGCCTTGGTGATCTGCGCCCGGATATAGGCGCCGAGGTCGCCATCCATCGCCTTCCACACCGCCGGATAATCCGGGAATGCGAAACCGATGCCGTTGATCGAGGCTGCGGGAACCAAGGTCGCCAGAATGAGGCCGGACAGCGTGAAGAACTCGACGCCGCCGGAGCGGATCTGGCTCAGCATGTCGGTGTCGGAGCCGAGCTGGCTCGACGGGAAAATCTGGACGTCCACCCGGCCATTGGTCTCCTGCTTGATCGCGGCGGACATCTCGCGGGCGCGGACGTTGATCGGATGGGTGTCCGGCAGGTTGTTGGCGAATTTATAGACAAACTCGGCCTGCTGGGCGCGCGCCACCAAAGGCGCGCCAATGCTGGCCATCACGGATGCGGCAGCTGACGATTTAAGCAAGGTACGGCGTGAGACAGTCATGGGCCTACTCCCTAGGGACGTGTTCTTGTTGCTTCTTGCGTGGAAGCCGACGGGCGCAGATCATCCAGAATGCGACAAAATGTCAAACCATCCGTGCGCAAATTTTGCGCGTAATCACAGCGGCCGATGGCGGCGACGCTTCCGATTCTTTCGGCATCGCAACATTAACTCGCCGCAACATTCCTGCGGGCTCCGCTACCGGCGCGTTCCGTTTCAAACGCTGCAGCGGCCAATCATCCGATCTTTGCTTGACTTGAACTTGCCCCGCCAGCAGTCTGTCGCCGCAAATAAAAAACACCGAACACGAATTCGGATGCATCAGGGAGAGACGTCATGAAGTCATTTCTCAGCCTGCTCGCGACAGCGAGCATCGTCGGCGCCGGGACCCTTCTCGGTCCGGCTCCAGCCTCCGCCCAGCAAACCATCAAGATCGGCGTTCCGACCTCGGTCCAGTTGCAGGTCGGGCGCGACACGCAGAACGCCATCAAGATGGCGATCGAGGACATCAACAGCAAAGGCGGCCTTGTCGGGCGCAAGCTCGAGATGGTCGCTGCGGACGAAACCGAAAACCCCGAACAGGGCATCGCGGCGATCAAGAAGCTCACCGCCGATGAAAAGGTCGATGTGCTGATCGGCGGCTATACCAGCGGCGTGACGCTGGCCCAGTTGCCGCACATCTCCAACGCCAAGACGATCTATCTCGGCGTCGGCGCGGCCTCGCCCGCGATCACCGCAAAGGTGAAGGCCGACTACGAGAACTACAAGTACATCTTCCGCGTCTCTCCAATCCACGCCGGCCATCAGGCCCGCGCACTGGTGGACTTCATCAACGGCAAGCTCAAGGGCGAGATGGGCCTGAAGAAGGTCGCGATCGTCGGCGAGAACGCCAAGTGGGTGCAGGACCTCGTGCCGATCCTGAAGAAGGGCGCGGTCGATGGCGGCACCGAAGTGCCGATGGCCGAATTCTTCGACACCTCGACCTCGGACTTCTCGCCGCTGTTCGCGAAGGTCAAGTCGAGCGGCGCGCAGTATCTGATCGTGATCCTGTCGCACGCCTCCTCGGACATCTTCGTCAAGCAGTGGCATGACGCGCAGGTGCCGATTCCGATCGGCGGCATCGACGTGAAGAGCCAGGACGCGGACTTCTTCACCCGTGTCAGCGGCAAGGCCCTCTCGGAAACCGTCGGGCTGTTCGCAACCCGCGCCCCGCTGACCGAAAAGACCATCCCGTTCTGGGATGAATTCGTAAAGCGTTTCGGCACCGCTCCGGTCTATACCGGCGTTGGCGCATACGATGCGATCTACGTCTACGCAGAAGCCGTGAAGCGCGCCAACTCGGTCGAGCCGAATGCGGTGATCAAGGAACTCGAGAAGACGGACTATGTCGGCATCGCCGGCAAGATCCAGTTCGACGAAGTCCACGATGTGAAGCAGGGACCGGGTCTGCAGAACCTGCTGTTCGCGCAGTGGCAGAAGGACGGCCAACGCATCGTCGTGTGGCCGAAGGCCTCTGAGACGGGAAAGATGATCCCGCCGCCCTGGATGAACTGAGCCGCGGTCTATCTCCTTCTCCCCGTTCTTACGGGGAGAAGGTTGGGATGAGGGGCATTGTACCGTCCAGCAATACGCTCACCGTATTACTCGCGGCCATCCGCCCCTCACCCGATCGCTTCAC
>CAZQMD010000086.1:0-15955 GCA_964594185.1 uncultured Afipia sp.
CCCGTCGTCGACCATCGGCCTCGTCCTTCAGCTCGCGCTGACCTTTATCGTTGTCCGGCTGGTCATGTCGTGGTGGCAGCGTCGCACCGCCTCGTCCTATGCCCACGCATCGGCTATGCCCGGTCAGGCTCCGCAGCCGGATCAGGGGCCGATGGCCAACGCCCGCTCGGGCTTCGGCTTCGGTCTGGGCGGCGGTTCGAACGACGCGCCGCTCGAGATCAAGCCGGACGATTACGACGCGTTCGAGCGGCTGCTCGGCGAGGTCCAGACCGCATGGTCGAACGAAGACATCGGCAAGCTGCACACTCTGGCGACGCCGGAAATGGTCTCGTACTTCACCGAGGACCTCAACGCGAACAAGGAACGCGGCGTGATCAACAAGGTGTCCGACGTCAAGCTGCTGCAGGGTGACCTTGCAGAAGCCTGGCGCGAAGGCACCACCGATTACGCCACCGTCGCGCTGCGCTATGGTCTGATCGACAAGACCATCGAGCGCGCCACCGGCAAGATCGTCGAGGGCAGCGATGCAGTGCAGGAAGTCACCGACGTCTGGACGTTCGTGCGGCGTCCCGGCAGCCAGTGGGAACTGTCGGCCATTCAGATGACCTGATTGTCCGATCGGCTAATTTGATGAAAAGGCGTCGCGCTTGCGCGGCGCCTTTTTGTTTGCCGGCATCTCTCCCGGAATAAGTCGCAGCCTTGTGTGTTGATGTTGCGCGCTCCTGCGTGCATCACCGCGGGATCATTAAAAAAGACTTTAAGGGAGACATCGATGCTCAAGGCTTATTTGATCGCTGCGCCGCTTCTGGTTCTCGCTGCACTTCCTGTTCAGGCGCAGCAGGCGAACATGACCTTCTTCGTCACCAGTACACCGATCGGCAATGGCGGAAACCTCGGCGGTCTCGCCGGAGCGGACAACCAGTGCCAGACGCTGGCGCAAGCCGCAGGTGCCGGTGCTCCCAAGGTCTGGCGCGCGTATCTCTCCACCCAGGCCGCTGACGGCAAGCCCGCGATCAATGCGCGTGACCGGATCGGGAAGGGACCCTGGACCAACGCCAAGGGCGAAGTGGTTGCCAAGGACGTTGCCGATCTTCACGGCCCGAATGCGCTGACCAAGCAGTCCGCCCTCAACGAAAAGGGAGAGGTCATCAATGGCCGCGGCGATCAGCCGAATCGTCATGACGTTCTCACCGGCTCGCAGCCCGACGGCACGGCCTTTGCGGCGGGAGACGACAAGACCTGCAAGAACTGGACAAGCAGCACCCAGGGCTCGGCTGTGGTCGGCCACTCCGATCGTATCGGCCTGCGCGATGACGATGCATCGAAATCATGGAATTCGTCGCACGGCTCACGCGGCCCCGAGGGCGGATGTTCGCAGGCGGATCTGCGAAGCACCGGCGGCGACGGCCTGCTGTATTGCTTTGCATCGAACTGATGAATGGTTCGGGCGTTACCTCTTCGGCGCGGACCTCCGCGCCGAATGCGTTTGTGAGGTCCCATGCGGTATGAACTCTATTACTGGCCGACCATTCAGGGCCGCGGCGAATATGTCCGGCTGGCGCTGGAAGACGCTGGCGCCGACTACATCGATGTCGCCCGGCGCGGCAACGGCGAGAGCAGAATGATGAAGATGATGGAGGCAACGAAAGGGACGCCGCCCTTCGCGCCGCCGTTCCTGAAAGCCGGCAAGCTTGTGATCGGGCAAACCGCGAACATCCTGCTTTATCTTGGTCCACGTCACGGTCTCGCGCCGAAGGCCGAGGCGCAGCGCCTGTGGGTGCATCAGCTTCAACTTACCATCGCAGATTTCGTGGTTGAAGTTCACGATACCCATCACCCGCTTGGCGTGTCGCTGTATTACGAGGACCAGCGTCCCGCCGCGAAGAAGCGCACAAGCGAATTCTGGGACGAGCGCGTGCCGAAGTTTCTCGGTCATTTTGAGCGGCTGATCGATGGCAGCGGCGGGCCTTATCTCAACGGCCGCAGGCTTTGCTATGCGGATCTGTCGCTGTTTCAGATCGTCGAAGGCCTGCGTTACGCTTTTCCGAACAACATGACGCGCTTTGAACGAAAAGTGCCTCGCGTGATCGCGTTGCGCGACCGGGTTGCGGAGCGGCCCAAGGTCAAGGCGTATCTGGCGAGCGACCGCCGCATCCCCTTCAACGAGGATGGAATTTTCCGGCACTATCCGGTGCTGGATCGCTGATCGCTTTATTTCTCCTTTACATCGGGCGAAGCCTTTTCGTCTCGAATCCTTACCCGTCACCGCTCATTTTCGAAACATCGCGCGGACTTCCGCGTCATGATTTTGAGGAGATGGCGATGGCCGCATCATGGACCCGCAACGACAGGCAAGAGTCCTTCTCGGAGGACGACTATCGCGCGTGGCTCATCAGCCGCAATTCACCGCCGATCGTCTATCACTCCTGCGGCGTCCGCCTTGCGCGCCTGCAGGTTCGCTTCGATCGCTTCGTGAAAACGGTTGAGCGCGGACTGAAGCGCATAGTCGGTACGCCGAAATAAACTCCCCGGACGATGGATTGCGGCGTAAGCTGACGGTCCGTTTCGACGCCGGTCCCGGCGATCCATCATTCCGGAGTGTCCCATGAAGATCACGCCATCCGGCTCCGTGCCGACCAAGCGCGCGCCCGCATCCTATTTCACCGGCACGGTGTGGCAGGACCCGGTGGTTGAGACGCCGGCACCGGCGCGGCTCAATGCGACGCGCGTGACCTTCGAACCCGGCGCGCGCACCGCGTGGCACACTCATCCTGTCGGCCAGACGCTCTATGTGCTTGCCGGCACCGGACGCGTTCAGACTGAAGGCGGGCCTGTGCTTGAAATTCATCCCGGCGATGTGGTGTGGATTCCGCCGGGTGAGAAACACTGGCATGGCGCGGGGCCGACAACGCTCATGACTCATCTTGCGATGCAGGAGTCCGACGACAGTGGCAGCTTCGCGACCTGGCTTGAGCACGTCAGCGACGAACAATATGCGGTGCCCCCTTCGAAGTGATCGTCACATGATGCGATCGACATGAGCTCGCGCAAATCATTTCATTGCAAAACATGTCCGAAGCGCTGACGCATTGTGTTGCGCGGCGCAGCGACGAATACGCTTGACGATAACTGAGCATGCGACTTTAGTTTGCGCGGACGGGGAGGTGCGTATCATGCCTTATCAGTCCGGGTTTCTTCTCAACAAACATCCTTGTGCCCAATGCGGAACGTTGATCGCAGTGCCGCTGTGGTCCGAACACGAGCGCAACCGCGTTTCGTTTTTGTGGTCGTGCAGGGCGTGTGACTATCAGTTTGTCACCATCGCGATCCTCAAGTCCGAAGCGATCGAGGTCGCTGTTCCGCAACCGCCGCCGGTGATCGCGGTTCCGGGTGAACCGGCCATCGCGGCCTGAGCTTCATCATTCACGCATCCATGCGGATCAGCAGCCCTTGCTGGCCCGCTGGTATCATGCAGCAGTCTGGATGGCATCGCGGGGTTCCCTGTGTTCTCCGCGCCGATGGTCGTTGCGATGCGGGTTCCCGATTGCCTGATTCGCCGCAATCCTGTCGCATTCCCCCTGTCTGTTCACGGCTCATTCACATGTCGAAGCAGGAGGATTGATGCGCCTCATCACCCCCGCCATCTATGCAGCCCTGCTCGGTGGAGCGATCTATCTGGCGATTGCTCAGAATCCGCTACCGAATGCGATTGCCTCTGCGCCGCCGGAAGGCGCCAAGATCGCCTATGCGGTGCCGACTGACTCCAAGTCGCCGCCAGTGACGCGCGTCGGCAAGCGCGAGACCTGCCGCCAGGCGGTGACGGCGAAGCATCTTTCCAGGCATCAGGCCCGCGATCACATGCAGCTTTGCGTGGCGCAGGCCCGTGTCGAATGCCTCAGGCAGGCTATCGACCAGAAGCTGCGCGGCTCGGCCCGCCGCGTCTATGTGAAGAGCTGCGTCGCGGCGTAACGCGGTCCCGAGCGATCAGCGAACTTCAACGCGGGACGGCATCGCCTCAGAGCCGTCCGCCTCGGTCCGTACCCTGACGGGGACGGCCGGAAGCTGAAGCACGGTTGCCCGTTGACCGGGATCGAGCTGCGTCAGCAGTACGAGCTGTCCGTCCGGAAATTCCAGCGCGTCATGATGCCGGTGCGGATTGTCGAGATCGACGGTGCGGAACCGCGCGACGGTATGGCGGACCTTCTTTCGAAAGAAGGCGCCGTCATAATCGACCTCGCGCGCAAACGCGAGTTCGGTGCCGGGCAAAACGCAGACGGCGACATTCGGCTCATCTTCGCCGCAGAAGCCACGGGTTACGGTCAGGGGGAATTTCGTGGAAACGAGCGTCTCGCCGACCCTGGCGGGCCGGCTGGCGACGGCATGCAGGCTGTAGTCACACATTGCGGTCACTCCTGTTCGGATCAACCGGGTGATGCGCGGTGTGAACAGCTAACGCGATCGCGATGGCGGAGTTATGTTGGCGTGCCGTCACCTTTTCGTGACGCGCGAGACGGACAGCCTTCCGGAGATTCAGAGCCGTTGGCGGATCAGCGGGCGGAATATGCAGGCATCTGGATGCTTGTGCGGGTGGCACGTTTTTCGCGCGCCATGCGTTCGGCGAGTTCCACGATCTTCAGGCGCCCCTGCATGTTGGGAATAGCCTTGAACGCCGCGAGCAAACGCTGCGCTTCCTCGTCTGAGGTCACCAGAATATCCCTAAACATGTCTGCCTCTGCGACTTGAACGTCTCTTGGTTGAGCCGTGTCTTAGTCGCGGGATGTTATCATTCGGTTCATGCGCGGATGTGACGGTTTGACGGGAGTGGCAGCGTGGTTAAGCGGACGTAAGCGGGGAGAAAAATTCCTCCAACTTTCTCATGCTGCAGCGGCGACCTTTCTCCGGTCGTCCCCACGCAGGCAGGGACAAGCCCGGTGATGACGGCTGTTGTGTTGCAAGCTGTGTGCATAACCTCCGCATCCAGATTCAATTTTCATACAGCTCGCACGTTCAGCTACGCACGATCGCCCTTGTCCTGACGGCGCGGGGGAACGGCGAATGCCTATAAAATAATTGTCGGGCAGGCCGAGGACCATCTGGCGTTGTATCCGGTCATAATCTGGAAAGGCTGCTGCCCAAGTTCGAGGTCGAGTCCCTCCTTCAACAGCACGCATTAATACCTATCGCGTACGGTAATGTTCGGAGGCGTGAATGTTCGACAGTCCAATGTGGTTTACGCTCTATCACCATGCGCTGATCGTCGTGGCCGCCGCCGTATGCCTGTTCGGCACATGGGTGGGCATGCGCCACTTCGCGCGTGCGCGCGCCACCACTGGGCCGATGCACTATGGCTGGGTCTTCATGGCCTCGCTGGGGACGGGAGCGGCGTTATGGGCCGCGATCTTCATTTCGATTTTGTCGCAGGCACCTGCGCTCGACAACGGCTTTGAAATGGCCCCCGCCGCCGCGGCCCTGCTCATCGCAATCGTGACCTGTGCGGTGGGGTTTGAGATTGGCAGCAAGAAGCACCTCACGCTGGCGCCGGAAATCGGCGGTTTGATTGTCGGCGCGGGGATTCTCGCCATGCACTATGTCGGGCTGAATGCCTGGCACGTCGCGGGCAATGTATCGTGGAGCTGGTTCGGCGTCGGCGCAAATGTCGTGTTCGGATTCGGCTTGGGCGCGCTCTCGGTCAGTCGCGCAAATCGCCCTGTCACGAAATACTGCCGCCACGGCGCGGCCATCGTCATGACGTTTCTCATTTGCGTGATGCACTATACGATGGTGGCTTCGCATGAAGTCGTTGCGGACAGCTCGATCCTGTTGCCGCCGAACCTCGTGCCGGGCCATACGCTGGCGATTTTTGTCACGGGTGCCGTGCTTTTGGTGATCGGTAGCGGTTTCTCATCTTACATCATCGATCTTCGTCAGCGCACCGAAGCAGCCGAGCGAATTCATCAGCTGTCGTTCAACGACACGATGACAGGTTTGCCAAACCGTATCGCATTCAACGAGAAATTGTCTTTCGACGTGTCCGACGCCCACGAGAAGGCGCATAAGCTTGCGGCGTTTTCCATCGATATCGACGGCTTCAAGGACATCAATGACGTATTCGGCCATTCCGTCGGCGATCTTGTCCTGATTCAGGCAGCTGAACGCATGCGCCAGGCTTTGCGCGATGGTGAATTCCTGGCGCGGCAAAGCGGCGACGAATTTCTCGCCCTTCAGATGTCAGGCAATATCTTGGTGACAGCGCAGGACATGGCCGAGCGTATTGCTGCGACGCTAAAAGAGCCGTTCTCGGTGCGCGACAAGTCGGTAAAACTGACGGCGTCGATCGGTTATTCGATTTTTCCAACCGATACCCCGGATAAGGACCACCTGCTCAGCAATGCCAAGCTCGCGATGTATCGCGGCAAAACCACGCAGCGCGGGACGATCTGCAAATATGATCACCAGATGGACGAAACGGCGCGCAATCGCCGCGCGCTGCTCCGCGACCTGCACGATGCAATCAAAAATGATGAGCTTCAGCTTTTCTATCAGCTTCAGACGTCACTGTCGGATGGGTCGATTCGCGGCTCTGAAGCTTTGATGCGCTGGATCCATCCAAAGCACGGCTTGGTGTCGCCGGCGGATTTCATTCCCTTGGCAGAGGAATCCGAACTTATCATTCCGATGGGCGAGTGGGTCTTGCGCCGCGCCTGTCGTGACATGGCGGATGGGAAATTGCCCGGCGTCGTCGCGGTCAATTTGTCCCCCGTTCAATTCAAGAAGAACGATCTTGCGGAGAGCATTCACTCGATTCTGATCGAGACCGGGGTATCGCCGTCGCGGCTCGAAGTAGAGGTCACGGAATCGACCATGATGGATTACCGGAACGGCGCGCTTGAAACACTGCGCAAGCTGAAGGCAATGGGTATTGCCATAGCGATAGACGATTTCGGCACGGGCTATTCGTCGCTTGGGACATTGCACGCTTTTCCGTTCGACAAGATCAAACTCGATCAGTCGTTTGTGCGGAAGATTCCCGAGGATAGATCCGCGATGGCGATCGTGCGCACGATCCTGGCACTTGGGCAAAGTCTCGCGGTACCGGTACTGGCCGAAGGTATCGAGACCGAAGAGCAGTTGGAGTTCCTTGCCGCCGAAGGTTGCAAGGAAGGGCAGGGCTATCTGATGGCGAAGCCAGTTCCGCTAAACGAGATATTGCCTGCGGTAGCAAACATCATGCGGCGTGCAACCGGCACTGTTGCTGCGACGGACATCGTGGCCGCTTGATCCTCACACACCCTTCTCGCGCGACATCGTGATGCGCACGCCGGTCTTGGCGACGGTGCAGTGGACGTCGAGCTTGCGGTAGCGTGAATCGATATTGTAGCCGCGGATGATGTTGGTGCGGCTGACGCAGCGCTTGGCGCCGCGCACGGCATCCGGCTTCGGGATCGTGAACACCAGCGCCGCCGCCGTGCCGATGAAGTCGTAATAGGCGTCCGTCGGCTTCTTCTTGTCGGTGGAGGCGAACACGTCGTTGGTGCGGTTGCGGCTGGCGCAGCCGAGCGAGGCCTGTGTCACCGCGGGATGTTCGAGATAGATCACGCCGGCGACCGTCTTGCCGACCTTGAGGCCGGGAATCTGGTTGGCGAGATCCTTTGCGAGATCATCGCAGCGGTCGGCGCGGGCAGGGCCGGCGCCGAGCATCGTAGCTGCGACAAGTGCTGCGGCTGCACATCCGGACAATGAAAGTCGTTTTGTCATGGTTTTCCCCCGTGGGTATTCAAGCGTGCGGGCGAGGTGAGTGCAAGGGGCCGCGAATATCTCCACGGGTCGTCCCCGCGCAGGCGGGGACCCATACTCCCTGATCTCGCGTTTTGAAAAGATTGCTGGAGCGATTTTCTCGTCATGACCACGCTAGTTGGTGGTTATGGGTCCCCGCCAGAGCCTGTCATCGGACGGCGCTTTGCGCCGATCCGTTGGCGGGGACGACATCGAGGATGATGCGCGTTCATACTGTCATTGGAGGAAAGTATCCCTTCAAAACCCGTAAATCATCACGCCCACCGCAAAGCCCACCAGCAGAACCAGATTGAACAGCGTCGGCACCGCTACAAGGAAGGTGGCACGGCCGAGATGCTCGTTGTGCGCCGCATAGGCGATGGCGCAGGCTGCGGCCAATGGGAAAGCGATGATCTTCGCGGTGGTTTCCACCGCGCCGAACGCGCTCCTGAACGCGAGACCGTGCGAAACCACCGACGGCATGTCGTTGAGCCACGCCATGATGATGATCGTGCCGAGCGCGATGATGGCGTGACGCACGCGGCCCATGGCCGCGAACACGATGGCGGCGATCGCCAGCACCGGATGCGCCGCCAGATGCGCCTTGATCAGACCCGCGCCAATGCCGGAGCCGAGATGCGACATATCGCCGAACAGCACCGGCGCGTCCGAGAGGCCGAGCCCGGCCTCGATCAGGGCCAGAACAATGAGAACGGCGCGCAGCCCGAGCATGCGCGGGGCAGGCGCGGCAAGGGGAGCGGCGGGGTCGTCAGCGGCCGGTGTCGCGGAATTCATGATCTGTCATCCTGTCGCCAGGCCCGCGCAGCGCACAGCCGCCCTGCAAGAAGCCTGGATGGCTTTTGGCCATCTTCCCTTTGTCGGAAAAGCGATTAGAACGGTTCAAACTTCAGATGAGGCGCGAGCCGGATCGTTGAAAATCCAGCGCTTTTTGCCTTCCAACCCGCGAGACCCCGATGAACGCTCCGACCGCCATCCCGTCGCCCAAGGCTGTTCCGCCCTACAAGCACACCCCGCTGTTTCCGCTGGGCGCGGACAAGACCCCCTACCGCAAGATTACCAGCGAGGGCGTCCGCGTCGAGACGGTGATGGGCAAGGAGATGCTGGTGGTGACACGCGAGGCGCTGCGCGCGCTCTCGGAAGCCGCCTTCGGCGACATCAATCACTATCTGCGGCCGGGCCATCTGGCGCAGCTTCGCAAAATTCTCGACGACACCGAGGCGAGCGACAACGACAAGTTCGTCGCGCTCGATGCCTTGAAGAACGCCAACATCGCCTCCGGCGGCATTCTGCCGATGTGCCAGGACACCGGCACCGCGATCATCATGGGCAAGAAGGGCGCGCGCGTCATCACCGATGGTGACGACGAAGCCGCATTGTCCGAGGGCGCGCGCGACGCCTATCTGCGCCGCAACCTGCGCTATTCGCAGGTGGCGCCGCTCTCGATGTTTGAAGAGAAGAACACCGCCAACAACATGCCTGCGCAGTGCGAGATCTATGCGGAGGGCGATGACGCCTACAAGTTCATGTTCATGGCCAAGGGCGGCGGCTCGGCGAACAAGAGCTTCCTGTTTCAGGGCACGCCGTCGCTGCTGACCAAGGATCGCCTGCATGCGTTCCTGAAGGAGAAGGTGCTGACGCTCGGCACCGCCGCGTGTCCGCCGTATCACCTTGCCATCGTCATCGGCGGCACGTCGGCTGAGCTTTGCATGAAGACGGTGAAGCTCGCCTCGGCGCGCTATCTCGATGAACTGCCGACGCAGGGAAGTGCGGACGGCAATGCGTTCCGTGATCTCGAGATGGAGCAGGAAATCCTCAAGATGACGCAGTCGCTCGGGGTTGGCGCGCAGTTCGGCGGAAAATACTTCTGCCACGACGTGCGCGTTATCCGGTTGCCGCGTCACGGCGCGTCGCTGCCGATCGGTCTTGGCGTGTCGTGCTCAGCGGACCGTCAGGTGCTCGGCAAGATCACCAAGGACGGTGTGTATCTGGAAGAACTGGAGCACAATCCGGCAAAATATCTGCCGGAAGTCGAAGCCAAGCTCGGCGGCGATGTGGTGCAGATCGATCTCAACCAGCCGATGAAGGACATCCTCGCCACGCTGTCGAAGTATCCGACCAAAACGCGGCTCTCGCTCACCGGCACCATGATCGTGGCGCGCGACAGCGCCCATGGCAAACTGCGCGAACGCCTGGAGAAGGGCGAGCCGCTGCCGGATTATTTCAAGAACCATCCGATCTACTACGCAGGCCCTGCCAAGACGCCGGAAGGTTATGCGTCCGGATCGTTCGGCCCGACCACGGCGGGACGCATGGACTCGTTCGTCGATCAGTTCCAGGCGGCGGGCGGTTCGATGGTGATGCTGGCCAAGGGCAACCGCTCGGCGGCGGTGCGCGATGCGTGCAAGAAGTACGGCGGGTTCTATCTCGGTTCGATCGGCGGTTCGGCGGCGAACCTCGCCGAACACTGCATCAAGAAGGTCGAGGTGGTGGAATATCCCGAACTCGGCATGGAAGCGATCTGGCGCATCGAGGTCGAGAATTTCCCGGCCTTCATCATTATGGATGACAAGGGCAACGACTTCTTCAAGGAGTTGAACCTCGGCTGATGCGTTGATCGGAATGGTCGCAAAATCCCGCAAGCCACCCTGGAGCAAACCGAACCCGCGCAAAAGCGGCGGCGGCAAATCCTCGAAACTGTCCCCAAAATTGCGGGAAATGGCGCGCGACCGCGCGGCGAAGGCTGGGCGGCGCTACCCCAACCTGATCGACAATATGTGGGCGGCGCAGCGCGCCAAGGCTTCGCGCATCGATGGCGATGCCTGATCGCTCGCGCCCTTGATGGTTTTGAAGATGCCGCGTACCGCAAAGAAAAAGGACTGATCCGCATCAACGGATCGGTCCTTTCGCATTTGGAGAGCGGCAATTACCACGCGGCCTGGATCGAGCCCTTGAACTTGCCGTTGATGAAGTCCTTCACCGGCTGCGAGCGGTAGATCGCGATGAACTTCTTGATGCGCGGATCGTCCTTGCGGTCTTCGCGCGCGGCGAACAGCAGCGTGTAGTAGGGCTTCGCCTCTGGGTTCGAGGTCTCGGGGATCAACGCCTTGTTGAGGTCGAGCCCGGCCAGATAAGCGTAGTTTGACGACACGAAGGCCGCAGCAACGTCATCGAGCGAGCGCGCGAGCTGCGCGGCGTCGATTTCCACGATCTGGAACTTCTTCGGATTCTCGGCCACGTCCTGAACGGTCGCCTTGATGCCGACATCCGGCTTCAGCTTGAGGAAGCCCGCCTTCTCGAACAGCACCAGCGCGCGGCCGCCATTGGTCGGATCGTTTGGAATCGCGATCTTCGCGCCGTCCGGAATGTCCGCGACCTTGGTGTATTTCTTCGAGTGGATGCCGCCCGGCACCAGGATCGAGTCATCGAGGGCGACAAGCTTGTAGCCGCGCGCCTTGGACTGGTTGGCGAGATAGAACTTGTGCTGGAAGTTGTTGAGGTCGATGTCGCCTGCGTCGAGCGCGGCGTTCGGCTGATTCCAATCGGTGAACTCGATGATCTCGGCCTTGAGGCCCTGCTTCTCGGACAGCTTCGCGGCTTCGCGCAGGATGTCGCCGTAAGGGCCAGCCGAGACGCCGACCTTGAGCGGCTTGTCGGCGGATTGCGCCAGAGCGGCCGTTCCGAACGAAGCGAGAAGAAGTCCCGAAGCGGCGAGAGACAGGAAACGGTAACGAGAGAGAGATGTCATGTGATGTCTGGTCTTTGTGTCTGGAGTTGGGGTGAAAATTGAGCGTCGGAGCGCGTTGAAACGGCTCGCGGACGGCTGCTCAATGATCGGCCAGCGCGACTAAGCGCGTCAATGAAATGGAATTGCGAATAATGATGCGGCTGTAGGCTGCATCGCGCGTGATCTCTGAGCATGCAGCCGAATTGTTATTTCAGCACATGCGAGCGGTATTCGCCGCTTCAGGGTTAGCGTTATCTGCCCGGCGCAATGCCCTTGAATGACAGCCGCAATGCAGCCGCGACGCGTGGATCGTTCTTCTTCCACATGCCGTCGCTGATCAGCGACGCAATGCCGTGCACCACCGCCCACGCCAGCGCCAGCGCATCCGGATCGACGGGTTTATCGCGATCGGTCGGAAGTTCTGCGAGAGCGACGCGCAACTGTTCGAATGCGCCGGGTATGCCGTCCTTCTCGCTCTTGCTATCCGAGCCGAAGCGGCTGAAGGCGAGACGAAACAGCCGCGGTTCGGCGGCAGCGAAATCGATATAGGACAGCGCCGAGGCATGAAGGCGCTTTTTTCCGGTCAGGCCTGCAGTGGCTTTCAGCGAACGCTGCGCCAGCAGTGCCAGCGCCTCGGTGGCGACAGCCGCCAGCAGCTCATCCTTGTCGGCGAAATGCTTGTAGGCCGCGCCGGAGGTCACGCCCGCGCCGCGCGCAGCTTCGCGCAGGCTGAAGCTCTCCGCGCCGTCCTTACGGACATGCTCAAGCGCCAGCGCCACCAGCGCGCTGCGCAGGTCGCCGTGGTGATAGGCCTCTTTTTTTGCGACTCTCATGTAACGCTTGTTTACATTGGTGGGGTTGCATCGTAAAGTATGCACCGTTCACTTAAAAACCATAAAGCGGGGAGGACAATTTAATGAGCGAGCTGGAAACCAGCGCCGAAAAGAAACCGTTTTGGGAGCGGGGCAATCTCGCACCGGTGCACGAAGAGGTCACCGTGTTCGACCTGCCGGTGGAGGGCGCGATCCCGCCGGAGCTGAACGGACTTTATGCCCGCAACGGCGCCAATCCGCGCGAAGGCCACTCCGGCCACTGGTTCATCGGCGACGGCATGATCCATGGCGTCTCGCTGAACAACGGCAAGGCAGAATGGTATCGCAACCGCTGGGTTCGCACGCCGCGCTTCAACGGAGCACCGCGGCGGCCGGGCATCCCTGACATTCGCAGCAGCGTGGCGAACACCAACGTGATGGCGCATGCCGGAAAGATCATGGCGCTGGTGGAAAACGCGCTGCCGATGACCATGACCCGTGAACTCGATACGATCGGTTTCCACGACTACAACGGCAAGCTCGAGACGCCGTTCACGGCTCATCCGAAAATCTGCCCGACCACGGGCGAACTGCATTTCTTCGGCTACGGCTTCGTGCCGCCGTTCCTCACCTATCATGTCGCGGATGCCGGTGGAGAACTGATCCGCAGCATTCCGATTCCGGTGAAGGCCTCGACCATGGTCCACGATTTCGCGATGACATCGGGCCACACCATCTTCATGGATCTACCGGTGGTGTTTGACATGCCCGCAGCACAGCGCGGCACCATGCCGTTTGCATGGAGCGA
Organism: uncultured Afipia sp.; assembly: GCA_964594185.1. GTDB lineage: Bacteria > Pseudomonadota > Alphaproteobacteria > Rhizobiales > Xanthobacteraceae > Afipia. The sequence continues at coordinate 13,139 of CAZQMD010000086.1, forward strand.
GACCTATGGCGCGCGGCTCGGTATTCTCAAACGCGGCGCGGGTATCGAGTCACTGCGCTGGGTCGAGATCGAGCCGTGTTACGTGTTCCATGTCGCCAATGCGTTCGAGGAAGCCGACGGCAGCATCGTGATCGATGTCGCCTGGTACAGTGAGCTATGGCGCGGCGGGCCGTCCGCGACATCGTTCGACAAGGCGAAGCTGCGGCGCTGGCGCGTGCCGCCCGGGGCGACCAAGGCGCAGGAACAGACGCTCGACGATCGCTCGATCGAGTTTCCGCGTGTCAATGAGGGGCTGGCCGGGCTGCATCATGACATCGTCTATGCCGTCGATACCGGCACGGAGGCGCTGATCAGCGAAGGGCGCAGTTCAATCCGCAAATACGACCTGAAAACCGGCAACAGCGCGGAACATGTTTTCAAGAACGGCGTGTCCAGTGAGTTCGTGCATATCCAGCCGGAAGGGACGCGCGGCGAGGACGATGGCTGGCTGATCGGATTCGTCTACGATCGCGCGCGCGATGCCAGCGATCTGATGATCCTCGATGCGCAGAAGATGGACGCGAAGCCGGTGGCGCGGATTCAGTTGCCGTCGCGGGTGCCGCAGGGCTTCCATGGCAACTGGATGCCGGGGATCTGACAATCCACCGCGCGTCAGCGTGACGTCTTTTTTCGCCGTCCCCGCGATGCCGGGGGCGGCGATTGTTTGGACGATTTGCCGGATGTTGCGCGCGGCGCGGCCGTCGCCGGGATACCTTCGCGCAGCACGCCGATGGCCGCGTCCACAACAGGCGTGCGCCGGTCGCGGGCATAGAGGCCATATTGCGCGGTCAACGGTTTGGGGACGCCGGCCTTCAGGGTTCGCATGGTGCCGGCACGAACGGATTCCGGCGGCAGCAGTCCGATGCCGAGGCCATTTTCGATGGCCGCCTGCAACGCGGTGATGCTCTGGCTGGAGAATGTCACCCTGTGTTCGCGGCCTGACGCAGCCAGCGCATCGATCATGCGCCGCCGCCACAGACAAGGTGCGGTGAATGCGACGAGATCGAGAGGGGCGTCTTGATTGGGCACGTAGTCCACGGCGCACGCCCATTGCAGTTCGACATTCCATGTGATCACGGCGTCGCCGCTTACCACGGATGTCGGGCAGATCATGATGTCGAGCCTATCATCCAGCCACAGCCGCCCCAGCGCGACGCTGTGTTCGACCACCACGTCGGGATGAATGTCGGGATAGGCGCGATGCAGCCGTCCGAGCGCAGCGGAGAGCGAGGACGAGGCGATCTCTTCCGCAAGGCCGATCCGCACGCCGCCGCTGATGTCCGTCTGCTGCAGGCGGGCGAGGGCTTCATCGCCAAGGGCAAGAATGCGCGTGGCATAGCCCAGAAAGATTTCGCCCTCGGCGGTCGGCAGCACGCCGCGCCCGGTGCGGTGAAACAGTTGCCGACCGAGCAGGCTTTCAAGCCTGCGCATCTGCATGCTCAGCGCCGATTGCGCCCGGCCGATCTGCGTCGCGACACGGCTCAGGCTGCCCTGATGGCAGACCGCCACATAGGCGCGGAGCAGGTCGAAACCGATCTGGTCAGATATCATTTTTGTTGAACTCCGATATCGCAGATATCAGTCTACAAGCTTACCCCGCTGCAAGCTATGTCGGCTCCTCCGAAAGAGGAGCGCGTCAAACCATGACAGTGAAAGCGATCCGGGTTCATCGCCACGGCGGACCGGATGTCCTGACTCACGAGAGCATCGATGTCGGTGCGCCCGGCCCCGGCGAGGTCCGTGTCCGCAACAAAGCCATCGGCCTGAACTTCGTCGATATCTATTTCCGTACTGGCGAATACACGCCACCGGGCCTGCCGTTCGTCCCCGGCAACGAAGGCGCAGGGGAGATCGTCGCGGTCGGCGAGGGTGTTGATGATTTTGCCGTTGGCGATCGCGTTGCCTATGTCACGACACTCGGGGCCTATGCCGAAGAGAGCATCGTACTTGCGCATTTTGTTGTGCGGCTTCCCGATGCCATCGATTTTGCGACTGGGGCGGCGATGATGCTGAAGGGACTGACCGCGCAATATCTCTTGCGCCGCACGTTCCGCGTTGCGCAGGAGCACACCATCCTCGTGCATGCGGCCGCGGGCGGTGTTGGGCTTGTGATGACGCAATGGGCGATGCATCTCGGCGCGAAGGTGATCGGCACGGTCGGCTCACCGGAGAAAGCCGCGCTCGCCCGCGAGCATGGCTGCGACCATATCATCGATTATCGCAGCGAAGACTTTGCGGCCCGTGTTCGTGAGATCACCAACGGAGAGGGATGTCATGTCGTTTATGACGGTATTGGCAAGGCGACCTTTCCGACGTCGCTCGATTGCCTGCGGCCCCTCGGCACATTCGTCAGTTACGGCTCAGTGTCGGGACCGATCGAACCGTTCGATCTCATGCTCCTGATGCAGAAAGGCTCGCTGTTCGCGACGTGGCAACTGCTGTTCACGCATCTGGCCAAGCGGGAAGATGTGATCGCGATGAGTAACGAGTTGTTCGATGTGGTGGCGAGCGGCGCGGTGACCATTCCGGTTCATGCGCGCCTGCCGCTGAAACAGGCTTCGGAAGCTCATCGCCGTCTCGAAGGGCGGCTGACGACCGGGGCGACGGTGCTGCTGCCGTAGGGTTTTGGTGGCGGCTGGCGTGGATGAATGATCGTTGCGTCTTCGCAGATGATCTCTAAACACGTCGTCCCGGCGCAGGCCGGGACCCATAACCACCAGCTTCTCGGTATGAGAAGAGGGACGGTTTGCTTCTTAATAAGAAGCTCATTCAGGGAAT
>CAZQMD010000086.1:15965-17376 GCA_964594185.1 uncultured Afipia sp.
GGCGGGTCCATGGTGGCGCACTCAGAATCCAGGATGGCGTGCACGGGGGCTCTCTGCGCACGGTATGACTCTGTTATGACAACGAGTGTCATCTATCCTTTGCAAGGAGCGCGCAGAGCCTTAAGCGCGCTTGCCCTTGAACGGGAAGCTGCCCATCGGGCCGATGCTGACATCGCCGGAGATGGAATCGCCGTCCACCTTGCCCGAGAAAGCGAGCGTCAGCGGCATCGGATTGGTGATCGACGCCTTCCACGCGACGTCATTGCCGTTCACGGTGCCGTCAACGATGTCGGCTTCGTTGCCGTCCGCCGCCTGCTTGCCGGTGAGCGTGCCGCCATTGGCCGCCAGCGTCAGCGTTGCTTCGCGATCGCCAAGCGGCGTGCTCAAGGTGATATTCCAGTTACCGTCGACTGCCATCTGTTTTCCCCTCTGCCGTGCCGCAGGCCTGAATTGGTTTTTGAGCAGCACGCGCTGGCGCCGATATAGCGCATTTTTCCGATCGCCATGCGAATTTTGCACCGTGCACATGCGTGGATACGCGCCGGTGCGTGCGCTCATTTTACCAATTCTTAGGACGCGCTTCCTATCGTCCCGCGCATATCAGGATTTCTACGTAATTTCAGGCGTCATGGATAAAGACAAGCGGGGCGCACCTCGCGTTAATTTCGAGCGCGGTGTCACTGTCCGGATTCTCGCCATTGACGGGACGTGGCAGCGCGAATGCGACATGCTCGATGTCTCGGAGTCCGGTGTTCTTCTCCGGGTTATTGGGAGTCTTGCCGGATTAGATCTGAAAGAATTCTTCCTCGTCCTCTCATCGCGCGGAACGGCGCATCGCCGCTGTTCGCTGGCATGGGTCGAGGGCGAGCGGATCGGCGCCAGTTTCGTCAAGGACAAGATCGAGAAAAAGAAAAACGCGTTCAGGCGGATTTAATTCGCCGCCTGAGTCCGGGCTGCCACCGCGGCGGCGCGCAGCTTTCGCGTGATGGCGACGCGGAAGACCACATATTGAATCGCAAAGGCGAGGATCTTGGCGCCGATGGCGATCACCGTCACATAGAACGCCCACAGCTTGATGTCGCCGGTCATCGCAGTTGCGACCACGCCCGCGCCAAGCACGAACATCAGAGCGGCCCAGGCGTAGCCCGCGATGGTGGCGAGGTGAGGGATGTTGTCGCGAACCATCGGCGGCGAATAGCGCAGCATCCAGTCCTTGCGCAGCATGATGGCGCCAATAGCGAAATGCGCGATGCTGGGTTTGATCAGGACGAAACGGGGATCTTTGGTCAGCAGCGTCGCGGTGCCGAGCACGATGACCAGCGCGAGGCTGGCCCAGGTCATGATGTCGAGCTTTTCCTGCCGTACCCGTGCGCGGATGAATTGCGCGACGGCTCCCACGATGGCGACGGCG
>CAZQMD010000087.1:0-17242 GCA_964594185.1 uncultured Afipia sp.
CATTTGTATGATGAGGCAGCAGCCAACAAGACAATCGAAGCCGCGATGGACGGAAATGGCAATCCAAACTAGGATGTCAGAGCGGTCGCTTGTCCGAACCTAGCCCAAGCGCCTCCCTAGGACGTCAGGCAACGGGCCGCCCATCGCCCAATCGACCAACTCCACCGTGTGAACGACTGGAATGCCTGTTCCAGCACCAATCTGCGTTATGCAGCCGAGATTTCCACTCGCAATGATTTGCGGTTTGACCTTCTCAATGTTGGTGACCTTTCGCGCGCGCAGTCGATTGGCGATCTCAGGCTGCAGTACGTTGTATGTTCCGGCGGAGCCGCAACATATGTGGCCTTCCGGTACTTCTCTCACTACAAACCCCATTCGCCTCAAAAGTGACTTCGGCTGATCTCTAACCTGCTGTCCATGCTGCATCGAGCATGCCGAATGGTAAGCCACGACCTGGCCGGTAGTCCGAACACCGTCTTGAAGCGGTAATTCATGCAAGAATTCTGTGATGTCCCGCGCTAGAGCCGAGATCCGTGCGGCTTTCTGAGCGTAGGCGTTATCGTTGCGAAGTAGGAAGCCATAATCTTTAATGACCGTTCCGCAACCGGACGTCGTAACCACGATGGCATCGAGGCCGCCGTTCTCGATTTCACGCGTCCATACATCCACGTTGTGTCGAGCCGCATCCAGCGCCCGACTTTCGTATCCCAAGTGCTGCACGAGAGCTCCGCAGCACCCCTCGTCGATCGGTTGAACTACTTCGATACCGTGACGCGTCAACAACCGGATTGCTGCCTCGTTGATGTTCTGGCCGAGGACCTGCTGGGCACATCCGCTCAGAAGCGCAACCCGACCGCGCGGCCTGTCGACGGTCGCGCCCGGTAACCTTCGGGTCGGCCTTCTTCGCTTGAATGACGACGAAAGTTCAATCATCGCAGCGAGTTGCGTGCCGCCGGGAAGATTGGCGAACCACTTTCTGATCGGCCTGCTCACGGTAGCCACGCGTAAAGCCAACCTAAGTCGGCCCGGAAACGGCAGCACCTTCGCCAACATGCCTCGAAGCAACCGATCAGGCAGAGGACGCGTGTAGGTTCGGGCGATATGGGCTCGCGCGTGATCGACCAGGTGCATGTAGTGCACGCCGGACGGACAGGTCGTCATGCAGGAAAGACACGTCAGACATCGATCGATATGCTCGACGACCTGAGGGGTCGCCGGCTTTTCCTCCTCCAACATGTCCTTGATCAGATAGATGCGCCCGCGCGGACTGTCCGCTTCGTCACCAAGAAGCAGGTATGTCGGGCATGTCGCAGTACAAAAGCCACAATGCACACAGGCACGGAGGATTTTTTCTGACTCGCTTACATGTGCATCGGCCAGGGCCGTCAGCGAGAAGTTTGTTTGCATACCAGTCCGCCCTCGCCTCAGATACCGGCGTACATCCTGCCGAAATTTAGAACGCGGTCAGGATCGAAACATTTCTTGATTTCCTGCGTCAACTTGAGCACCGCAGGAGGAAGCGGTTCGAACACATCGATCCTGTGGCGCATCTCCGATGAAGCCCGTACGAGTGTGGCGTGCCCACCGGTATTCGCCATAGCTTCCCGGACAACCGACGCTCCCGCATCGTCAGCGTCCACGACCGCGAGCCACACGAGACCGCCGCCCCAGTCGAAGAAATAGCGCACGCCGAGTTTTTGCCGGATGTCGGCAAGAACATGCGGCGCTTTGGAGGGGGCCAAGGACAACCGCCAAATGGAACGATCCATTGGCTGAGCCAGCCAGTGCGCGTCGCGCACGCGCAACCACAGGTTCGCGCTTTCATCACCTTCGATCAGCTCGGCCCTACCAAAGGAGCGCCACAGCTTGGCAAGCTCACGGGCACCATATGCTACCGAGCCGTCAGAACCCTCGAGTCGAACGATCGTAGTCGAGTCCGACCCAATACTCGCCGGAATATGCGCTGCCGCCGACACCGCGAAAGACGACCCGAGCGCTGCGGTGAGCGCTGCAATCGCTGTCGTGTCGTTCATGCCGCCCAATCCCACCGATAGGGAACGCGCCGGCTTCGGCAACACTTTGAAGATGACCTCGCTCAAAACGCCGAGCGTACCCCACGCACCGCAGTTCAGCTTGACTAAATCGAGTCCGGTGACGTTTTTCATTACGCGCCCGCCGGATTTGACGACGTCTCCGCGGCCCGTGACCAAGCGAACGCCGATCAGGCTGTCGCGACAAGCTCCGACCGCGATACGACGCGGACCCGAAACATTCCCGGCGACAATACCTCCGATTGTCGGCTCTGCGCTCGTCCCGAACAACACACGATGATCCATCGGCTCGAACGGAAGCATCTGGTTGTGCTTGGCGAGCATCCGATCGATTTCGGAAACCGGCGTTCCAGGCAAAGCACCGATGACGAGCTCTGTCGGCTCATAAAGTGAAACTCCGCGCATGCGCTCGGTCGTTAGAGGCATAGCGTATCCACCCAGCGGTCGGCCCATCGCCGACTTGGAGCCGGCGCCGCGCACGACGAGAGGCATCTTTGCTGTAGCCGCATCCTTGATGGCAGACGACAGTCCGCACTCGTCGCGCGGCTTATAGCAATCGGTCATCACACTCCCGTCACCCTAACCTTGACATCGAAAATCGAGGGGAAACACCTTATCCGTATTGAGCAGCCATCGCGGATCGAACGCGGCGCGCACCCGAATCTGTTGAGCCAGATCGGCATCGTCAAACTGGCAGCGCATTAGATCACGCTTCTCGATACCGACACCGTGCTCGCCCGTCAGGCACCCACCAACTTCAACGCAGAGCCTGAGAATGTCATCTCCCGCTGCTTCCGCCTTCGACTGCTGCGACGGATCGTTCGCGTTGTAGAGGATGAGCGGATGCATGTTGCCGTCACCGGCATGGAAAACATTCGCGACACGCAATCCGTGTCGCTGTACGATCTTGGAGATCTCCGCCAAAACGTACGACAGCTTGCCGGTCGGCACCGTGCCGTCCATGCACAAATAGTCAGCGACTCGCCCGGTCGCACCGAAAGCCGACTTCCGCCCCTTCCAGATTGCCGCCGTCTCAATTGCCGACCTGCTCTCGCGCACTGTCGTCGCACCATTCGCACGAGCGATGGCGGTGATGTCCGCCAGCGTCGCGTCCATCTCGGCGTCGGACCCTTCGACCTCTACAATCAGAAGGGCCTCGACATCGAGCGGATAGCCGGCCTTGGCGAAGGCCTCGCAGATCTCGATGGCGGCCTTGTCCATGTATTCGATGGCTACGGGAATGATACCGGCGGCAATGACGTCCGCAACCGCCTTGCCCGCTCCCTCGCAAGACGGGAAACCGAACAGAACCGGGCGCGCTCCCTCGGCCGATTTCAGAATTCGGAGGGTCGCTTCGGTCACTATCCCGAGCTGCCCCTCGGAGCCGACGACCAGGCCCAGCAGATCGAGTCCAGCGCTATCGAGATAGTCACCGCCGAGATCGATGATCGATCCATCGATCAGTACCATCCTTACGCCGAGGAGGTTATTGGTCGTGACTCCATACTTCAGGCAATGCGCGCCTCCGGAGTTGTTGGCAATGTTGCCTCCGATCGTGCAGGCAAGTTGAGAGGAAGGGTCTGGCGCATAGAAGAAGCCGTTCTCCGCCACCACCGCCGTTACGCTCAAATTTGTGACTCCCGCTTCGACGCGGATGAAGCGGTCATCGTAGTTGACCGCGAGCACCCGATTCATCTTTGAAAGTCCGAGAACGACGGCGTCTTCACTCGGAATTGCCCCGCCGGCGAGAGACGTACCTGCGCCGCGCGGCACGACCTTGACGCCGGTGTCGTGACAGTATTTCAAAACGGCACTCACCTCTTCGGTCGTCTTCGGTAGGACGACGGCGAGCGGCATCTTGCGATAGGCCGTCAACGCATCTGTCTCATAAGCCCGACACTCGTCCGTCGACGTTATTAGCCCAGCGGGGTCAACAAGGCGGGTTAGATCGTTTATGATTGAATCTCGGCGCGCGAGGATTTCTCGATTTGGTTCGGTGAACCTAATTTTGCTCATCGTATCCTCGTCATCGGATATTTTTCCGATGGGTCAGTCGCGGCCTGATGCAATCGACATAAGCCCGACGCATCCACCATCGAGCTTCTATTGCACTAACGCCACGACCCTCTCAGGGTGGCCCGACCAGCGCCAACCAAGCGTCGGCCGCGATAGCCCTAGCATCATTCCGCCAAGGGCCGGAGGATGAAGCCAGAGTTGCTCCGGATCTCGACCGCTCCGCTTCTCCTCGCGCGGATCCAGCGTGTGTCCCACGTCGTCCGCCTTCGCCGATCTTTCGATGCGACCGATCTCTCGGCTTTCGGCATACGCCATATAGAAAGACGAGCCTTGGCGGGCGTGATACCTGCCGAGCGTCTTGTTGAAGTCCGTCGGCGTGATGACTTCAAATCGGTCGAGGCGATCAGGCGCGAAGAGAGTGAGGACGCCCGTATAGCCAAAGAGCTCCGAGGTAATCGTCACGAAATTCCGTGTATCAAGACGAAAGACTTCGGCGAAGCGCGTTACCGCGGCTGCCTGGTCGGCCGCGAGCAAAGTCACCTCATAAAGGAAATCAATCCCGCCGGTCGGCTCCACCGTACGCGGGGGAGAGATTACGAAATGGACCGGCTTCCCCTCGATTTTGAACCGGAGAAAATCCTGGCCATTTTCGTGCTGATGCTCAACTCCGACCGACGTGGCATGATGCACCAGTGCACGCGGGTCGAGTGAGGTCGCGCCGGCGCCGAATAGATGAGATCGCCCGCGTCTTGCCAGTTCGTCCGCGACAACGCCGTTGCCTTCCGGCTCCAACAACTCAATCTCGCCGGTCCCGGCACGCAATGTCACTCGTTTGGCGCCCAATCCCCGGACCCGATCCGCAGAGACTTGTTCCGCCCCCAATCGGCGACGCCACATCTCCGCGGCACTTTTGGCATCCGGCGTCGCGATCTGAACGCGGTCGATGGTCAACAACACTTCGCTAACTCGCTTTAGGCGTTGGATCTTTGGGCCCTAGAGTCTGGCGCGGCGAAGGACCGTCGCGAGGTTTGACCTGCGCGACGCATGCTCCGCGACGGCGTATCAGCATTGCCGATCGCGCATGCTAACCGTGCATCTGGGTCAGGAACTTAGTGTTGAGATAAGCGCCCATCGCTTCTGTACCACCTTCCGAACCGTATCCGGAGTCCTTGATTCCTCCGAAGGGAGTCTCCGGTAAGGCAAGGCCTTGGTGGTTGATCGACACCATTCCACTCTCCACGATCGAGCCGAGCGCGCCGATCGTCGCCGCTGACTTCGTATACGCATATGCAGCAAGGCCATAAGGGAGCCGATTCGCTTCGACCATGGCATCCTCGAATGTCGAGAACGACGCGATTGGCACAACAGGGCCGAATGGCTCCTCGTTCATAATGCGCGAGTCGAGAGGCACGTCCGTCAGAACCGTCGGTTGAAAGAAGAAGCCATCGTTGCGCAGGCGCCTCCCACCTGTCCGGATGCGCGCGCCGCGCTGAACGGCGTCCGAGACCAGCGCGTCCATCGCCTCGGCTCGACGGAGATTAGCTAGTGGTCCCATTTGGGTCGCTTCGTCGAGGCCGTCGCCGACGACGAGAGCTTTGGCAGCAGCGGTGAATTGTTCAACGAAGTCGTCGTAGACCCGTTCATGGACCATGAACCGGGTCGGAGAAACACAAACCTGGCCGGCATTCCTGAACTTTGCCGCGGACAGCAATTTTGCCGCTTGTTTGACATCTGCGTCCTCGAAGACTAGCGCAGGCGCATGTCCACCTAGCTCCATCGTAACGCGCTTCATGTGACTTCCAGCGAGAGCCGCAAGCCGCTTCCCGACTGGCGTCGAACCCGTGAACGAAATCTTGCGAATGACAGGGTGGGCAATCAAGTATTCCGATATGTCGGACGGCACACCGAAAACGAGATTGAGGACACCGGAGGGCAAGCCGGCATCGACATAAGCATTGACCAGAGCTGCACAACTTGCCGGCGTTTCTTCGGGTCCCTTCAGAATCACGGAGCACCCGGCCGCCATCGCAGCTGATATCTTTCTGACGGCTTGGTTGATCGGAAAATTCCACGGCGTGAAGGCGGCGACAGGCCCAACTGGCTCGCGGATCACGACCTGCTGTACGGCGCCGGAACGAGACGGAATGGTCCGACCGTAGGATCGACGCGCCTCCTCCGCGAACCAGTCGATGATGTCTGCGCCGAGCAACACCTCCATCTTCGCCTCGCCCAGCGGCTTGCCTTGCTCGAGCGTCATGATACGCGCGATTGAGGCGGCTCGCTCGCGGAGCTTTTCGGCAGCCCCACGCATCAATTTGTATCGCTCGAAGGAAGACGTCCTCCGCCACAATTCGAACCCGCGCACGGCCGATTCAAGTGCGTCGTCGAGATCGGGGATAGACGCGTGCGCAACCGTTCCGATCAATTTTCCCGTCGCCGGATTCAGGATGGGCTCGACCTTTCCGCTCGTTCCATCGCGCCAGGATCCATCGATGAACAACTTTGTATCGGGGTACATCTGCTCGCGACTTGTCACCATTTCCATCCGTCCGGTCTATAATTCGTTAAACTGAGGTAGCCGCTGACAGCAACTCCTCGGCACGCTTTTTCAAGTCGTGCTTTCTAATCTTCCCGTTCGGGGCTACCGGAAGTTGCGGCAAGACAATGATCTGCTGCGGCTTCTTGTATGGTGCAAGCTGCCGCTCCACGAGCGCGAGCAGTTCGGCCACTTCGATGGTGCTTCCAGGGGTCGGCTCAACGAAAGCGATGATTTCCTCGTTGCCCTCGATTGATCGCCCGACTACCGCGGAATTGAGAACCGCCGGATGAGAATTGAGGACAGCCTCGATTTCGGGCGGATAGACGTTGAAGCCGGACCTGATAATTAGCTCCTTGGACCGTCCTTGGACCACCAGTTCGCCGCCGGGCGACCGGCTGACGATATCTCCGGTTTTCAAATATCCTTCGCGATCGATCGCCTCGGCGGTCTTGTCCGGCTGACCATAGTACCCCAACATCACGTTGGGCCCGCGAACGAGCAGTTCGCCCGCTTCGCCATCGGGTACTTCCCGCCCATCAGGTCCGACGATCTTGGTTTCGATTCCCGGGATTGGGGGTCCGATGTTGATTTCGTTGCTTCCCATGGCATACAGCGTCCGACTGATGGTTGGAGACGTCTCGGTCAGCCCGTAACCATTATGAAGCACCACGCCGAACACTCGCTCGACGCTCTGTCGCAGAGAGAGATCGAGCGGTGCCGTTCCAGTATAGACATAACGAAGGTTATTGGGCGTGAGCTTGATATTGTTCTGATCGACGTAAGCGATGATCCGCGACAACATCGCAGGAACGGCATTGAAGGCGGTCAACGAACCATTCACGACGGCGTCGATTGCTTGCGTGAGAGAGAACCTCGGCATGATCCGCAGGTGCGCGCCGACAAACAACATACTTTGCAGCAACGTCAATCCGTACGAATGAGAGATCGGCATAACGCAAAGTGTGACGTCCTCGGGAAAGAGCGTGTTGGTTCTTTTGCCCCGGCCCGCCACGTAAGCGAGGTTGCGATGACTGAGCATCACTCCCTTCGGGCGACCGGTAGTCCCCGTCGTGTAGATGAGAACTGCAACCTGACGGGCGGGATCCTCATAGACCTCCTCGGGAACGGCGCTCGCCTCTAACTTCCCGACCTTGATCGCTCCAATCCCCGTGAACGATTCGGCTTCCGCGCCGCGCCGGCACGCCGCAGCATCTGCTTCCACTGATATTCCATGCGTATAGAATACGCGTCTGGGCTTGCAGTCACTCTCAATAGCGCCCAGTTCGTGCGGGCCGAGCCGTGCGCTCGTCATCACTGCCCATGCATCAAGCCGGCTCGCCGCATACATAAGGACGATGGCGCCGATTGAGTTCTCGCCCACCACCATGACCCGATCACCGGGACGGATCCCTAGACGCGCCAAGTCACCTGCAACGGCCTCGATCGTATCAATCAGTCTCCGATAGGACCAAACGATGCCCCGCTCGTCAGTAAGAGCCGGCCGGGATGCTCCTGCTTTGGCCCCCTCATCCACAATGAGGTGGATGCGTCGCGGCAGGCTAGTCAAATAATCCACTTCCATGGCGGGCCCGATCTTCTTCGCCAGAACTTCCGCATCCAGCTCCTCGACTACAAGCGGCCGCGGATGACGAGGTTAGTCTGTTGTTGGATTGTCACCGATATTGGTCCGACCAGTTTGGTATGATCACACTCGTGTTGTCAAGTGCGTTTTGAGCGCCGCCGCATAACGGCGCGCGCCAACGGCCTGAACTCGTACAATCGATCGAAATTGAGCTTTCTAAGCCGCCGCGTCGCGCACGTAACGTGCAGTGCGGGTACGCATAGTCACCAGTTCCTCGGCGGAGGTCGGGTGCAGCGCCATAGTGGCGTCGAAGTCCGCCTTGGTAGCCTTCATCTTTACGGCAATGGCGATGACCTGAACCAATTCGGCCGCGTCCGATCCAACGATATGGCAACCCACGACGCGGTCGCTCCCCGCGTCAACCACCAGTTTCATCAACACCCGCGACTCGCTGCCGGACAGTGTCGCCTTCAACGGGCGGAACGCGGCCTTGTAGACATCAACGATAGCGAACTGCGCCCGTGCCTGCGCCTCGGTGAGGCCCACGGTGCCAACCTGGGGCTGCGTGAACACGGCGGTTGGAATATCGATGTGATCGACCTTGACTGCCCGCTTGCCGAAAACCGTATCGGCGAAGGCGTGGCCCTCACGGATCGCTACCGGCGTCAGATTGAAGCGATGGGTGGCGTCGCCGACCGCATAGATATGTGGCACCGAGCTCTGCGAGGCTTCGTTGACGACGATGCCTCCGTTATCCGGGTTGATGGCGACGCCGGCTTTCTCCAGCCCGAGATTTGCGACGGCGGGGTGACGGCCGATGGCGAACATCACCTTGTCGGACGCGATGCTGGAGCCATTCGACAGGTGCGACGTGTACCAATCGTCGTGCTTCTCAATCCCGTCGACCGTGCAACCGGTCAGGATGGTAATGCCGTTCTTCTCCATCTCATCGCGGACATGGGCGCGGACGTCGTCGTCGAAGCCACGCAGGATGTTGTCGCCGCGATAGACCACAGTCACGAGGGAACCCAGGCCCGAGAAGATGCACGCAAACTCCAGCGCGATATAGCCACCGCCCTGGATCAGGATACGCTTCGGCAATTCGGGTAGATGAAATGCTTCGTTCGATGAGATGACATGCTCGATGCCGGGAATGGCCTTGCCGTGGTTCGGTGCGCCGCCCGTGGCGATCAGGATATACTTCGAGCGCACCCTCCTGCCGCCGTCGAGCACCAGCGTATGCGGGTCCTCGAACACGGCGCGCGACTTGATCACCTGCACGCCAGATTTCTCCACGTTGGTGGTGTAGGCCGCTTCCAGCCGGGCGATCTCCTTGTCTTTGTTGGCGATCAGGGTGGCCCAGTCGAACGTCGCCGGCGGAACGGTCCAGCCGAAGCCCGCGGCATCCGCGATGTCGTGGCTGAAATGCGAGGCGTAGGCGAATAGCTTCTTCGGTACGCACCCGCGAATGACGCAAGTGCCGCCCATCCGATATTCCTCGGCGATCATGACGCGGGCGCCATGGCCAGCGGCGGTCCGCGCGGCGCGCACGCCGCCCGAGCCGCCACCTATGACAAACAGATCCGTCTCAAAGCTATCCATGCTGGGAAATCAATTCTTTAGGTGGATTTGGCGCGTTTCAGATGCTTCAATTTCCTCAACCTGATATCTACTGAAGCAGGGCGGATTCGACCGAGATCCTCAAGGTTCCTCCAAAGTACTGGTCGACCAATTTGGTCGGCCATGATTAGCTACCGAGGAAATCGAAATCAAGTGGTCGGCAGGACCAGGCAGGATATTTTAGATGACTGAGCGAAATCGAACCGACAAGCTTGAGGCTCCTTCGAACGCCATCGGAAAGATCCTTTCCTTCATCCGTGAGCGCCGCTATCAGCCCTCCGAACGGTTGCCATCAGAACGCGACTTTGCGGAAAAGTTCGACACCAGTCGCGGCGCGGTTCGAGAGGCTCTGGCCGCACTTGAAACCATGCGAGTGATAGAACGGCGCCCAAATTCTGGAATCTATCTGCGAAAGATCGAAGAGAGCAGCATCGATGCTCTAGTGCTTTATGCTGAATCCGGAGTTCCATTCGAGGCCAAGGAAATCGCCGACGTCATGGAGGTCCGCCGTATGCTCGAGGGGCAGGCGGTCAGGTTGGCCTGCACACGCAGGACTGCGGACAACATCCGCGAGATCAATGCCATACTTGAAGAGACCAACAAGCGCCTATCCAAAAAGCAAAGCATTGAGCGCGAGGACGAGGCGTTCCATCTTGCGATCTTTTCCGCCACCAAGAATGACATTTTGCTGCGCGTGGCGAGATCGTTCTACGAACTGTCCAGGCATCGACGGAAGGTCTACTTTGCCGACCATAGTCGAGGTCGACAATCTTACGAGGACCATTGCGCCATCTTGGAAGCGATTGAAGAGCGGCGGGTAGGCCAAGCCGAACAACAGATGAACGCTCACCTCTCGCGAACAGTGGAGGCATGGCAATCGCTTCTAGGGGAAACCAAAGTCACAAAACGTTAGTCTTCCCGGCCATCCCGTCCGCCATCTCTACGCGAAATACCCCAGTGTAGCGCGAAGCACGAGCCCGTGCTTCGCTCGAACAGAGCCTAACCTTTTAGCGCACCCGCCGTCAGCCCTGCGACGAAATATCGATAGCAGAACATAAAGATGACGAACAACGGCAGAGCAATAAGGGTTGCGCCGGCGAGTATCTCACCCCAACGCAGATCTTGCGCGCCAAGCATTGATGCCAACCCCACGGGCAATGTCTTGCGATCATCACTCATGATGAGGATGAGCGCGAATACGTAGTCTGCCCAGGACAGCAGAAACGAGAAGATGCCGACCGTAATCAAGCCGGGGGCTGAAAGCGGAAGGACCACCTTGATGAAGGCGCCGAACTGGGAACAGCCGTCCACCATTGCCGCCTCCTCCAGGTCGAACGGCATCGATTTGAAAAAGCCCCATAGCAGCCACACCGCCAGCGGCAGCGAAATCGCCAGGTGAGCGATTAGCAGGCCCCACAAGCTATCGGCTAAGCCAGCTATTCGGAACAAGGCGGACATCGGAATAACCAACATCAATGGCGGAAACATGTAGGCGAACAGCATGGACGCGACCAACGTCGTTTTGCCCCGAAACCGTAAACGCGTCGCTCCATAAGCAATGAATGATGACAGCGTCGTCGCCACGGCAATCGTAGCCATAGCCATCATGACGCTATTAACGAAATTCGCCGGATAGTTCGTAAGCTGCAAGAGTGACTTGTAAGAACTTAGATCGGGCGGCCAGAACACCAAGGATGAATCCAAAAATAGCTTTTCGGGCGACCTCAGACTGGAAAGAATCATCCAGTAGATCGGAAAGAACGAATAGATGCAGATGAGCACAACCGCGGCATACAAGGCCACGCGCCCAGTAATTCGCTTCAGCGACTTGCCGTAATACCGCGTCGTTTTCCCGTGCGAGACTGAAGGTGTGGAGTCTGAGATTTCTCTTCCTGAGCCGCTAGAGCTATGCAACATCCGCACCGCTCGTGAACCAACGACGACAGCGGCAGCAGAGCGGGCTTGATTTTGAGTCGACATCGTCATCGTCCCTGCTTGGCCTCGTCGATCGGAAAAACCCTGAGGTAAATCAAGATAATGCTCGCCAACATCAAGAACGAGATGGTGGCGACAGCGGCCCCCCCTCCCAAGTCGAACTCGAGAAACGCTTTTCGGTAGGCCAACGTGGGAAGCGTCTCGGTTTCGTTGAGCGGTCCGCCCTTCGTTAGAAGCCAGATCACGTCGAACTTGTTGAACATCCAGATCCCTCTCAGGAGGATGACCACGATCAACACTGACCTCAATCCTGGCAGCGTGACATGCCAGAATTGCTTCATAACCCCTGCTCCATCGACCCGGGCCGCTTCATACAGTTGAGCCGGAATGGATTGAAGGCCGGCAAGAACACAGGTCACGACAAACGGCGTCCAGATCCAAACGCTAACAAGGACAATAGTCGCCTTCGCGCTCGTTGAATTACCTCCCCAATCGAACATCCCATATCCGAATGACGCGAAGACACTCTTGAGAAGGCCGTAGTTGGGATCAAGAATCCACTGCGTGATGAGGCAGGCGACGACCGTCGGAAGAAAATACGGCACGATTGACAGCGCCCGCACGACAGTCTGCCCCACAAACTGCCTATTGAGGACGAGCGCAATGGTGACGCCGAGAACGACTTGCAGCACGATCGCCGAGATGGCGATCGTGACACCGTTTAACAGCGAGCCCCAGAACAGCGGCTCACTAAGAACCTTCACGTAATTGCCAAGTCCCACCCACTGCGGCGGGTCGATGAACGACGCCGCTGTGTAGAAGGAGAGCTTTATCGAATAGAGGAGAGGTCCGCCAACAATTGTACCGAGTACCAGTACACCCCCGATGAACAAACCGATGATTCGCCAGTCCTGTCGCATAGCCTCGGGCCTCTATTCACCAGTTCCGATGCTCAGCCAATTTTTCGGATTCGATCGGCGGCGGCTTTCACGCAGTCGCTTGACGACATGTTCTTAAGAACCCGATTTTGCAGCATCTCCGGCATAATGTTCGCATCAAAGACCTTGCACGGTCGCAGATCAAACGACGGACCCGTCATATCTATTGAGTTAAGAACCGTCTTGCTGTCTTCATCAATGAACGACTTCATCTGCTCCATCGTCGCCCAATGCTTCTGAATCATCGGATGATTTTTCCACCGTGGATCTTCGTAAATGTCCAATCGCGCCGGTTGGAAATTCATCCAGGCGGAGTGCAGCCAGCGAATATAGTGCGCGTCAATAAACCATTGTAGAAACTTAAAGGCCGCCTCAGTCTGCTTAGTCTTGTAAAGAATAAAGCCATCGAAGGCGAAGGACAGTGCGTTCTGCTTACCAGCACTGTCTGGAGAAGCGAAAATACCATACTTGTTTGCGAGGTCCGGATTGCGAGCTTCCAGCGCCTCGACTACGCGGCCCGAATAGACGGTATGCGCAACCTTTCCCGTCGCGAAAAGACTCATCAGCTCAGCATAGCTGACCGTGTTCATGCCAGCCGGCATCGTTTTATAAAGATCGGCATATAGATCGAGAAAACGGCCGGTCGGTCCGGCATTCCCCGGCGCATCGAGAACGACGTTCCACTTGTCGTCATAAAACTTCGGCGCGTCTGCAAACAAGTTGCCGAAGCTCGCCCAGTTGGTGGCACTGTCACTCGCGAGCGGTATGACGCACCCCCCTCGCTCTATGTTGCCATCCTTCGCGACAGTCAGCGCCCGGCAATTCTCAAGGAACTCGGCCCATGTGTTGGGAACCTTCAGGCCCTTCTCCTGATACAGATCTTTTCTGTAGAAAACCGTCACCAAATTGTAGTCATAGGGATAGAACCAATTTTCTCCCTTATATGACCAGGTTCCCTGCTTCCCCCACGAATATTTTTTTACAAGATCCGTCAACGGCACGATGTGACCCGCCATCGCGTATTGCAAGATGTGCGCAATGTATCCCGCCGTGGCGATATCGTAAGGAGCGCCAGCATTGATGGCCGCCATCGACTTCGCATAACCACCACTAATCGGCGTCGAGTCGACGACGATTTTTACGCCGAACTTGCTCTCGTATTCATTGCACGCATCGCGCAAGGCCGATTGGCTCGCAGCAGTCGTTTCAGCGTTCAAAATGCGAAGCGTTACCCCGGACTGTGCGTTGACATAGGGCGCGGAAAGTGAGCCCGCGATGCCAGCCGCTGCACCAGCCGTCGTTTTGAGAAAACGCCGCCGATCGATGTCGCTCACGTTAGCCTTGGAACTCGGCGCGCCTAAGCTGAGCTTGTCCATGAAGTTCTCTCCCGTTGCCATTTTCGCCTTTCGTCGAGGTCCGCCTCAGTGTCTTGCCGCTCTCGCGCGAGAACAGGTGCAACTTCTCTTGAGACAAATTCACAAAAATTCGGTCGCCCGCCCTCAGCGCATCGTCCCGAGCAAATACCGCGCGGATTTTGTTGCCATCGATCTTACCCAGCACATAGGTTTGCGCGCCGATTTGCTCGACCAAGCCGACTACCAGCTCAAAAGCCGTGGAGGTTTCCGCGCGCTCGATGTGCTCGGGCCTAATGCCAAGCGTGACATCCCTTTCCGCTTCGGAGAATGACTGGGCAGGCAAGTTGACGCTCAAACCGCCGGAGCGCATTACGAGCGCGCCCCCGTCGCGCATCAACCCGCCATCAATCAGGTTCATCTCTGGAGACCCGATGAAAGTCGCCACGAAGGCGTTCGCGGGCCGATCATAAAGGTCAAGCGGACTGCCCGCCTGTTGGATGAATCCGTCACGCATGATCACGATACGATCGCCGAGCGTCATGGCCTCGACCTGATCGTGGGTAACAAATATCATCGTCGCGCCCAATCGGGCGTGTAGCGTCGCAATCTCTTCGCGCGTCCGGACCCGCAGCTTCGCATCAAGGTTCGAGAGGGGTTCGTCGAGGAGGAATACGTCGGGATCTCTGACTAACGCGCGACCAAGCGCTACGCGCTGCATCTGACCACCCGACAATTGGCGTGGCTTGCGCTCCAGCAGGGCCTCCAGTCCGAGACTTGATGCCGCGCTGCGCACCCGACGATTGATCTCCTCCTGTGGCGCCCTGCGGACCCGAAGGCCGAAGGCCATGTTTTCGAAGACCGTCTTCTGTGGATAGAGAGCGTAGTTCTGAAACACCATCGCAATGTTGCGATCTTTCGGCGGAAGCGCGGTGACGTCCTTTCCGTCGATCAGAATCTTGCCGGATGTAACGTCATCCAGACCGGCGAGCATTCGCAACGTCGTGGACTTGCCGCAGCCGGACGGGCCGACAAACACGACTAACTCGCCGTCGGCGATATCCTAAAGAAAAGTCCTGAACGGCCCACGGCCCTCGATCTCCTCCAAAGGATTTCGCGACATTCTGGAGAGTTACACGCGCCATACAGCCAGACCTTCACGTTCTTCCCGGTATTTTCATTAATTGGTTAAACCAATTTGGCAGGACCGTATGTCGCGTGATGCGCGGTGTCAAGCAGCATTTGGTTTGACCAATCTGGTCGCTCCACATATAGTTAGTGCGGCCTCGCACGGCGCGCGGCTATTTGACCCGCAGACTTCAAGGAAGCGTGATGGCTGGACCGTTGGCAGGTTATCGAGTGCTGGATCTTTCGAGAATCCTCGCGGGGCCTTGGTTAGCGCAGTTGCTGTCTGATCTAGGAGCCGAGGTTTGGAAGATCGAACGCCCTGGCACCGGCGACGATACGCGGCAGTGGGGCCCGCCCTTTCTGCGGAAAGACGGTGGAATTGATACGACCGAAAGCGCGTATTTCCTGAGCGCCAATCGCGGCAAGCATTCGATATGCGTCGATATATCGACTGACGAGGGTAGCGCCATTGTGCGCGCACTTGCCCAGCAAGCCGATCTCGTGATCGAGAACTACAAGGTCGGCGACATGGCGCGTTACGGCCTCGACTACGAGGCGCTTAAAAGGGTCAAGCCTGACATCATTTACTGTTCCATCACCGGCTATGGCCAGACCGGCCCGATGAAGGACGTCGCAGGATACGATATGGCCATTCAGGCCATCGGCGGCCTGATGAGCATTACCGGAGAGAGTGATGACAAGCCAGGCGGGGGTCCGCAGAAGGTCGGGGTTCCGATCGTCGATATTCTCACTGGCATGTATAGCGCCGCCGGCGTCATCTCCGCATTACTGCATCGCGAACGCACCGGAGAAGGACAGCATATCGACATGGCACTGCTGGACGTCCAGGTCGCGGTTCTCGCCAACCAAAATTTGAATTTCCTCACGACCGGCACGCCGCCGAAACGGTTCGGCAACGCGCATCCAAACATCGTTCCATATCAGGTCTTCAGAACCAGCGACGGTTCCTTCGTGCTCGCCGTTGGTAATGATCAGCAATTCCGGAAGTTCTGTGCAGCTACTGGTTTAAGCGGCCTGGCAACCGATAGCCGTTTCGTCACTAACACCGACCGGCTTAAGAATCGTGATCAACTCATCCCCCTACTCGATGCGCATCTGATACAGCAGACGACCCAGCATTGGATTTCCATTCTGGAGCCCGTGGGCGTGCCTTGCGCACCGATCAACCGGCTGGATCAGGTGTTCGCTCACCCTCAGGTTATCCATCGGGAGATGCAGGTCAATCTTCCTCATTCTTCCGGAACAACAGCCCCTCTCGTCGCCAATCCGATAAAGTTTTCCGGAACGAAGATCGAATATGCCAAAGGACCGCCGCGGCGAGGCGAGGATACTGCAAACATCCTCAAGTCGATACTGAAGTACGACTCGGCGGCCATCCAAGATCTAAGTGAGCGACGGATCATCGATATCGGACGTCCCGAAGTCGGCTAGGGGCCAAGAGCCCATATCACTCGTCGAATCGTCTCTTGGTCCGGCTGGATGGCAGGTTTGGCAGGAGCGAGCAGCAAAACGGCGAGCCCTGCGCCGAGGAGCAGGAACGCGGCCACGATCCTCCGGTATTGAAACATGAGACGAGCTCTCCGTTGACTACCAGGCCTTCGTCGCTATAATTGGATCGACCTGATTGGTAGGACCAATTATAGTTTGGCGATGGCTTTTGCAAGTCGGGAAGGCCTGACCTTGGCGAAACTGGTCGCAAAAACGAACCGATCGTCGGCTTTTGAAATAGGGGACGGAGGATGAAGCTCTCGAAATACGATTATATCGTTGTCGGCGCAGGATCGGCAGGATGCGTGCTCGCCGCTCGATTGAGCGAAGATCCCAACGTCAAGGTGTTGCTGCTCGAGGCCGGACGTCCCTCTTCTTCAATCTTCGTTCACATGCCGGCGGGCATTCGCGTGCTCTACACGAGTCCGAAGCATAACTGGCAATTTTGGACCGAACCGCAGACCGAACTCAACAATCGCAAGATCTATATTCCCCGTGGCAAGGTGGTGGGAGGGTCGTCCGCCATCAACTCCATGATTGCGATCCGGGGAAATCCTCAGGATTACGACTCA